>CAZAEP010000272.1:0-2514 GCA_964484045.1 uncultured Sphingomonadales bacterium | reverse complement strand
ACCTCGCCAGCGGCGGCTTCGCCATCGCCCACAACGGCAATATCACCAATGCCTGGCATCTCAGACGCCAGCTCGTGCGCACGGGCTCGATCTTCCAGTCGACCTCGGATTCGGAGGTGATCATCCATCTCGTCGCCACCTCGACCTTCCGCACGCTGCTCGACAAGCTCATCGACGCCCTGCGCAAGATCGAGGGCGCCTATTCGCTGGTCGCGCTGACGCGGGAAGGACTCATCGGCGTGCGCGACCCCCTGGGCGTGCGCCCGCTCGTCCTCGGGCGGCTCGGCGAGGCTCATATCCTGTGCTCGGAGACCTGTGCGCTCGACATCATCGGCGCCGACTATGTCCGCGAGATCGCGCCCGGCGAGATCGTCATCATCACCGGGGACGGTGTGCGTTCGCTCGCCCCCTTCCCGCCGGCGCGGCCGCGGCCGTGCATTTTCGAGCATGTCTATTTCTCGCGCCCCGACAGCCTGGTGAACGGTCTCTCGGTCTATGAGGTGCGAAAGCGTATTGGCGCCGAACTCGCGACGGAAGCGCCGGCGGAGGCCGATATCGTCATTCCGGTACCCGATTCCGGCGTTCCGAGCGCCATCGGCTTCGCCCAGAAATCGGGCATCCCCTTCGAACTCGGGATCATCCGCAACCATTATGTTGGCCGCACCTTCATCGAGCCTTCGGACCAGATCCGGCATCTCGGCGTCAAGCTCAAGCACAATGCCAATCGCTGGCAGATCGATGGCAAGCGCGTCGTTCTCGTCGACGATTCGATCGTCCGCGGCACGACCTCGCTCAAGATCGTCGACATGCTGCGGCAGGCGGGGGCGAAAGAGGTCCATATGCGCATCGCCTCGCCGCCGACGCGGCATAGCTGCTTTTACGGCGTCGACACGCCGGAGCGCTCGAAGCTTCTCGCGGCGCGCATGTCGGTCGAGGAGATGTGCGCCCATATCCATGCCGACAGTCTCGCCTTTCTCTCCATCGACGGTCTTTATCGTGCCTGCGGACATGCGCAGGGCCGCGACGCGGCGGCGCCGCAGCATTGCGATGCCTGCTTTTCCGGCGATTATCCGACGCATCTGACCGACCAGGATGAAGAGGAAGGCGGACAGCTTCATCTTCTCGCTTCGACGGGACCCTGAACATGAGTCGTTTCAAGGATCGCATCGCGCTCGTCACCGGGGCCTCGCGCGGGCTCGGTCGCGCCGCCGCGCTGGCACTTGCGCGGGAAGGCGCGCATGTCGTCGCCGTGGCGCGCGAGAAGAGCGTCGGAGCGCTCGAGGAGCTCGATGACGACATCCGGGCCGTCGGCGGCACGGCGACCCTGGTGCCGCTCGATCTCACCGACCGCGGCGGCATCGATCGCCTCGGCGGCGCCATCTACGAGCGCTGGGGCCGGCTCGACGTGCTGATCGGCAATGCCGGGGTGCTCGGCGTGCTCTCGCCGCTCGGCCATATCGACCCCGATGTGTGGGAGAAGACGCTCGCCGTCAATCTCACTGCCAACTGGCGTCTCATTCGTAGTCTCGACCCGCTGCTCAGGCAGTCCGATGCCGGCCGTGCGGTGTTCGTGACGTCCGGTGCGGCCGGGAAGGCGACGCCCTATTGGGGCGTCTATGCGGTCTCGAAGGCGGGGCTCGAGACGCTGGTGCGCACCTATGCCAACGAGTGCGCAAGGACGACGACGATCAAGGCCAATCTTCTCAATCCGGGGCCGGTCCGCACCGCCATGCGCGCCGAGGCCTTTCCCGGCGAGGACCCCGAGACCCTGCCGACGCCGGAGGACGTGGCGCCGCTCTTTCTCGAAATGGCGGCTCCGGAATATCCGGAGAACGGCGTCTGCGTCGATTTCAGGACCTGGCGGAAGAGGCGCTGACATAGAACATGAGATAGACGAGGCGGCCGTTCTCGAGGCTGTCTCCGAAACCGGGCCCCGCCGTGTGCCAGAGCCACGGGCGCAACAGCACCAGACGATTGAATCGCATGGGAACGCGCATGACGTGCTCCCATTTGCTGCGATCCCGGGATTCCGGCACCACCATCTTCTCCATCATCTCTTCATAGCTTCGGAAGCCGAGCGCGGCGAGTTCTTCCATGTCCAGAGGCGCCCGCTCGGTTCCGGTGCGCTTGTGGCGGAAGAAGTCGGTACCGCCCTCACAGTGTTCAGGCAAGCTCATGTAGAGGATGCCCGACCACAGTGCCTGCGGGTCGATATGGACATCGCCACGGCCCACATCATCGGCGAGCGTGATGCGGAATTTGGCATGACTGTTGCCCTCGACGAGGGGCACGAGCGGTTCGCCCACGAGACGCGAAATCTGCTCGTCGAGGCCGGTGACGGTGATCCGCTGCAAGGAATTTCTTCCCGGGAAATATCCCCGGATATCGGGATAATCGAGGCGCATCGCGGCCGCCCGGAGCTCATGCGGGTTATCGAGAAAATCGTCGACGATCAGAAGCGATGTCTGCATGAGAGGCGATATCCGTCCGGTTTATTGTCCACGCGCACCCGTC
>CAZAEP010000271.1:0-2537 GCA_964484045.1 uncultured Sphingomonadales bacterium | reverse complement strand
CCATCTTGCCGGGGATCATCCAATTGGCGAGATCACCGCGCGCGGACACCTGCATGGCGCCGAGGATGGCGAGATCGATATGACCGCCGCGGATCATCGCAAAGCTCGTCGCCGAATCGAAATAGCTGGTGCGCGGCAATTCGGTGATCGTCTGCTTGCCGGCGTTGATGAGGTCCGGATCCTCCTCGCCCTCATAGGGAAAGGGGCCCATGCCGAGCATGCCGTTCTCGGAGTGGAGCGTCACGTCGACGCCCTCGGGAATGTAGTTGGCGACCAGCGTCGGAATGCCAATGCCGAGATTGACATAGAATCCGTCCTTGAGCTCCTGCGCCGCCCGGGCGGCCATCTCGTCGCGTGTCCAGGCCATCGTCTCTCGACTCCGTTGCTATCGGTCGGCGGATCGCGCCGCCGTCGTCTCAGGCCGCGCGCGGCCGCGTCGTGCGTTTCTCGATGCGCTTTTCGTGCACGCCTTCGAACAGCCGCTGCACGAAGATGCCCGGCGTGTGCACGGCATCACCGTCGAGCCCGCCCGGAGGCACGAGCTCCTCCACCTCGGCCACCGTCACCCTGCCGGCCATCGCCATCAGCGGATTGAAGTTCCGCGCCGTCTTGCGATAGACGAGATTGCCCTCGGGGTCCCCCTTGTGGGCCTTGATGATGGCGAGGTCCGCGCGAAGCCCGGTCTCGAGAATATAGGTCTCGCCGTCGAATTCCTTGTGCTCCTTGCCCTCGGCGACGATCGTGCCGACGCCGGTCCTGGTGTAGAAACCGGGGATGCCCGCGCCGCCGGCGCGGATGCGCTCGGCGAGCGTGCCTTGCGGGTTGAACTCGAGCTCGAGCTCGCCGGCAAGATACTGACGCTCGAACTCCTTGTTCTCGCCGACATAGGACGAGACCATCTTCCTGATCTGCCGCGTCTCGAGCAGGATTCCGAGGCCGAAATCGTCGACCCCGCAATTGTTCGAGATGACGGTCAGGTCCCTGGTCCCGTGCTCGCGAATGGCGAGAATGAGATTCTCCGGAATGCCGCAGAGCCCGAATCCCCCGGCCATGATCGTCATCCCGTCGAAGAGAAGTCCATCGAGCGCTTCGGCCGCGGACTGGTAGACCTTTCTGCTCATCGCCTGGCCTCGCTGCACTGCAATATAATCCGGCATCTATGCTCTAGGCCGAGCGGCGGGCCCCGTCAAGCGACCGCTCGATCCCGCTGCAACGGCCCATGCCATGGAGTCGATCCGATCGATGCGCGCCTTGCGGCGACGGCGAAGACGCATGATCTCGAACCGGCGCCCCTGTCACGGCTGAAGCGCCGCGGCGCTTGTCTCGTGCGCCGACGGTCTCTATGACATCGCCGGGACGGGCATCGCAACAGGCGTCGAAACGGGGCATCGGCATGCGCGGCTATTTCGCGATCGGGATCGAGCGGGCATCGAAGCCCGGCAATGTCGGCAATCTGATCCGCACCGCGCACGCCTTCGGGGCCGCCTTCGTCTTCGTCCTCGGATCCGGGCTCAAGGGCGACGCGGCGCGCGAGATCGCCCGCGCCCGAGCCGATACCGCCAAGTCCGCCGCCGCCGTTCCGTTCTACGAATATGAGCGGCTCGCGGATCTCGTGCTGCCCCGGGGGTGCAAACTGGTGGCCGTCGAGATCACCGCGGAGGCGACCGACCTGCCGGTCTTTCACCATCCGCTCAATGCCGCCTATATTCTGGGGGGCGAGCGTCTGAGCCTGTCGCCGGAGACCCTTGCGCGCGCCGATCAGGTGATCAAAATCCCGACACGATTCTCCCTCAATGTGGCGACCGCGGGAGCCATCGTGATGTATGATCGGCTCCTGAGCTATGGTCGCTTCGCGCGCCGCCCGGTGGCAAGCGGCGACAGGCCCGAAGCGCCGCCGCCCCATGTCCATGGCGGGCCGGTACGGCGTCGTGGCGAGGGAGACGGGACGGCATGAGGTATGGAAAGGTGATCGATCGCCGGATTCTGATGGCCGGTCTCGGCGGCCTTCTGGCGCTATGGCTTCTCATCCCGCTGCCGGCGCAGGCCGCGGACAAGACCGATCTCATCGGCAGCTTTCGCGACTGGGACGCCTTCACGCTCAGAAAGGCGAACGGCGAGCTCGTCTGCTACATGGTCGCGGTTCCCAAATCCTGGAAGGCGAGCCGCAAGGGCGTGCGTCGCGGCGACATCTACATCACCGTCACCCACCGGCCGAAGGCCAAGGTGCGCGATCAGGTGAACATCGTCGTCGGCTATCCCTTCAAGGAGGGATCGGAAGCCCGCGCCGTGATCGACGGCCGGACGCGCTTCAAGCTCTTCACCCAGGGCGACGGCGCCTGGCTCTATACCCAGCGCGAGGATTCCGCGATGGTCAAGGCCATGCGCCGGGGCGGCACGCTCGTCGTCACCGGCACCTCGCGCCGCGGCACGCGCACCACCGACCGCTATTCGCTCGCGGGCTTCACCGCCGCGCACAACGCGATCTCGAAGGCCTGCGGACTTTAGGGCAGGTGCAGGAGTATGACCCCATGACGCAC
>CAZAEP010000270.1:0-2559 GCA_964484045.1 uncultured Sphingomonadales bacterium | reverse complement strand
TGCCGGGCGTCCCGCTTCCCCGTGGACCCGCCGGTCAAGCCGTCGGGTGACGAAGGGGAGGGCCGCCGGCCGCGATCAGGGATTGGAGCGCCTCGAGATGGGCGGCGAGCCGCCGCCGGCCCGTCTCGGTGAGGCGATAGACGGTCCGCGGCTTGCGATCGACGAAACTCTTCTCGACGACGATATAGCCGCGGTCTTCCAGCCGCCGCAAATGCGCCCCGAGATTGCCGTCGCTCTCGTCGAGGAGCGCCTTGAAACGCGAGAAGGAAATCGCGGACTCGCGCGACAGCAGGACGCAAATGGCGAGACGGCTGCGATGCTCGAGCAGGCGGTCGAGTTCGGCGAGCCGCTCGGTGAGGGGCGCACCACCTTCCTGAGATGTTGCCATCGCCTCAGTCCGCAGTGCGGTCGAGCAACCGCCTGTCGAGCCGGGACCCGAGCATGACGCCGCCGGCGAAGCCCAGCCCAAGAAGCGTTCGCTTGAATTCGATGTCGATCGTGACATAGCCGAGGGTCGCAACGGCAAGCCCCGCGCCCATCCAGAAGAGCAATCTAAGACCGCCATGCCCGATCAGCATGAAGCCCACCGCGACATAGCTGAGAAGGACGGGCCTGAATGCGGCATCCGCGATATCGCTTTCAGAGGCGTAGATCTGGATGAAGGCGAGCCCCGCGGCAAAGATGAGGAAGGGAACGGCCTGCCGCATTTGCTGCCGCCGGCCGGGGGCAGGTGTCGCGGCCGAACGGCTGCCACGGTCCCGTCGGAAGCTGCGCGACAGGAGGACCGTGACGAGTCCGACGAAACCGATGATCTTCAGAAGATCGAAGGCGGCGTCGGGGACAAGGCCCTGCGATCGCAGATCGCCGATGACGGCAAGCGCCACCATGAATGCGGAAATGAGGACCGCAAACCACATCGGAATGGCGCGGCACAGGGCTTCGCGTTGACGCTCGACGGCGGCACGCACATAGGCAAGGTCATCACGCAGTCGCTCGGTTCCGCTCATTTTCTGCCCTCCTCGCTGCCCGACTCCGGCTTCATATCGTCATGTACTCGATTATATAGAGGACTCGATTTACAATGTCCAGCCGATTCGGCGGGAGTGCGGGCGCGGGACGGCGTTGCGCCGCGTTTTCACGCCGCCTGGAAGAAGGCGCACCGGCGCTTTTTTCCAAAGCCGCACTTGACGCGGCGGCATCGAGGCGCTTTTTTTGCCACCACGTGGTGATTTGGTCCGACCGGCTTGCGGCCACGTTAAACAAGCGTGCTAAAAGGTCGGGGTTCGCCTCGATCCGGAGCGCCGGTCGGGGCGGTTTTTTTTGAGAAGGCGCTCGATCATGAAAGCAAGAACCGGACGCGACCGATCCCGGACCCGCAAGTGGCGACGTGCGACGCAAGCCGTGCGTGGCGGCAGCCTCAGGAGCGACCTCGGCGAGACCTCGGAGGCGCTGTTTCTCACCTCCGGATTCGCCTATGAGGCGGCGGCCGAGGCGGAAGCGCGTTTCGACGGCACCGCCGCGGGCTTCACCTATTCGCGGCAGGCCAATCCAACGGTCGCCATGTTCGAGGAGCGCATGGCGCTCTTGGAAGGCGCCGCGGCCGCCGCGGCGACGGCGAGCGGCATGGCGGCGATGACGGCGGCGCTTCTCGGCCTCGTCAGGGCCGGGGATCATGTGGTCGGTGCGCGGGCGCTCTTCGGCTCCTGTCGCTGGCTGCTCGACGAGTTGCTGCCGCGCTACGGCATCGCGACGACGATCGTCGATGGCACCTCGCTCGATGCCTGGCGCGCCGCGGTGCGGCCGGAAACGACTCTGTTCTTCCTCGAAAGCCCGGCCAATCCGACGCTCGAGATCGTCGATATCGCGGCGGTTGCCGGGATCGCCCATGCCGCCGGGGCGCGCCTCGTCGTCGACAATGTGTTCGCCACCCCGGTGCTGCAGCGCCCGCTGGCGCTCGGCGCCGATGTGGTGTGCTATTCGGCGACCAAGCATATCGATGGACAGGGACGGACGCTGGCCGGTGTCGTTCTGGGTTCGGAGGAGATCGTTCTCGAGGAGCTCGGCCCTTTCCTGCGTCACACCGGCCCGGTGCTCTCGCCCTTCGATGCTTGGCTGCTCCTGAAGTCGCTCGAGACCCTCGACCTGCGCGTTCACGCCATGTGCGATCGCGCCGAGGCGCTGGCCCGGGCGCTTGCCGATGCCGGTGCGCGGGTGCGTCATCCCGCGCTGCCCGACTTTCCGCAAAGGGCGCTCGCCGCGCGGCAGATGGACCGTGGCGGCACGGTGCTCACCCTCGATCTCGCCGGCGGCCGCGACGCCGCCTTCCGCTTTCTCGACGCGCTCGAGATCATCGACATCTCGAACAATCTCGGCGATGCCCGGAGCCTCGCGACGCATCCCTGGTCGACCACCCACAAGGCGCTCGACGAGGCGACGCGACGCGAAATGGGAATCACGCCGGGGCTCGTCCGCCTGTCCGCCGGGCTCGAGGATGTGGACGATCTCGTCGCCGACGTGCTCGGCGCGCTCGAAGCGGCGGCGTAGGAGATCCCCTTGTCT
>CAZAEP010000269.1:0-2560 GCA_964484045.1 uncultured Sphingomonadales bacterium | reverse complement strand
CAGGGCACGCCCGCATCGTCGCGGGCAAGGCGCCCCTTCATCTCCTCGAAAAGGGCCGCGACCTGCGTGCGATGCGGTGCCATCATGGCGTCGAAATAGGCGTTCTCGGCCGCGAGATGGGCGCGGATCGCCGGGTCCTCGACCCGGGGATAGGCGGGGTCGCGCAGCCAGGCATAGTCGTCGCACAGGGTGACGCCGTGGACGGTGCGGCGCCGCGGGCGGCGTTCGGCGACCGGGGGCCGCGGGGGGATCGTCTCGGTCATCTCGGGTCCCGTGGGATGGCTCCTGCAGCCGCGCGAAAAAAGCACAGAACGCGGGCGCGCGAAAGCGGCTTTTCTTGCGCCAAGGGGGCGGCGATGCCATCAATGCAGGTCGATCGCACCGAGGAATGAGGAGACCCGCCCCGTGTCCACCGTTCATGCAGCCCGCCTCGCCGCGCTCCGCAAGATCCTGGCGGCGGAGACCCTCGCCGGTTTCGTGGTGCCGCTGACCGACGAGCATGCGAGCGAATATGTCGCCGACTATGCGCAGCGCCTGGCCTGGCTGAGCGGCTTTACCGGCTCGGCGGGCACGGCGATCGTGCTCGCCGATCGGGCGGCGGTCTTCATCGACGGCCGCTATGTCCTGCAGGCGGCCGAGGAGGTCGACGACGCGCTCTATGAGCGGGTGCAGGTCGAGAAGACGTCGCCGCTCGACTGGCTCGCGGGCCGGCTCGAGAGCGGCATGCGCATCGGCTACGACCCGCGCCTCCACAGCATCGGCTGGGTCGAGGAATGGACGGCGCGGCTCGCGCGGAAAGGGGCGGCGCCGGTGGCGCTCGAGACCAATCCGATCGACCGCATCTGGCGCGATCAGCCGCCGCGCCCGCCGGCCCCCGCGGAACCGCATCCGCTCGAATTCGCCGGTGTCGCCGCGGCCGACAAGCGCCGCATGATCGCCGAGGAGGTGAAGGCCGCGGGCGCGAGCGGGCTCGTGGTCACCATGCTCGACGCGGTCGCCTGGCTGTTCAACATCCGCGGCCGGGATGTCCCCCACACGCCGGTGGTGCTCGCCTATGCGCTGCTTCGCGCCGACGGTTCGGCGACGCTCTTTCTTGCGCCCGAGAAGGTGACGGACGCGCTCGAGGCGCATCTCGACGGCGATGTCGCGCTCGCCCCTTATGACGCCTTCTACGAGGCCTTGCAGGGTCTTGACGCGGACGCCGGCCCCCTGCTCGTCGATCCGGCGAGCGCCAATGCGGCGGTCTTCGCCGCGCTCGCCGATGCGGGCGTGGAGGTCGTCCGCGGCGCCGATCCCTGCGCGCTCGCCAAAGCGCAGAAGAACCCGGTCGAGATCGCCGGCAGCCGGGCCGCCCATGTCCGCGACGGGGCGGCGCTCACGGAGTTTCTCCACTGGCTCGACGAGGCGGCGCCCAAGGGCGGGCTCGACGAGTTGATCGCCGCCGAGCGGCTCGCCGCCTTCCGCCGCCGCCGCGCAAATTTCCGCGACCTCAGCTTCGACACCATCTCGGGCACCGGCCCCAACGGCGCCATCGTGCATTACCGCGTGAGCGAGGCGTCGCGGCGCGCGATCCGGCCGGGCGAGATCTATCTCGTCGACTCGGGCGCGCAGTATCTCGACGGCACCACCGACATCACGCGCACGGTGGCGATCGGCACGCCCGGCGACGAGGAACGCGAACGCTTCACGCGCGTGCTCAAGGGCCATATCGCGCTCGCCACCCTGCGCTTTCCCGAAGGCACCACGGGAGCGCAGATCGACGTGCTCGCGCGCCGTCCCCTGTGGGAGGCGGGGCTCGACTACGACCACGGCACCGGCCACGGCGTCGGCAGCTATCTCGCGGTCCATGAAGGACCGCAGCGCATCGCCAAGATTCCCAATGCGACGCCGCTGCTGCCGGGCATGATCGTCTCCGACGAACCCGGTTACTACAAGGCCGGCGCCTATGGCATCCGGATCGAGAATCTGATCCTCGTGGTCGCGGACAAGGAGGCGGCGGAGCGGCCGTTTCTCCGTTTCGAGATCCTGAGCCTTGCGCCCATCGACCGCCGCCTCGTCGTGCCGGCGATGCTGAACGCGGCCGAACGGCGCTGGCTCGACGCCTATCACGCCCGGGTGCGCGAGACCCTTGCGCCGCACGTCGCCGAAGCGGCGCGCGACTGGCTGGTGGCGATGACCGCGCCGCTGGAGACCTGAGGAGAGCGCGCATGGCCTGTGAGAGCATCGCGGTCGCGATCGAGGGCGCGATCGCGCATGTCGAGATGACCCGCCCCGAGAAGGCGAACGCCATGGACGCCGCCTTCTGGCGCGAGCTTCCCGCGACCATGGCGAGGCTCGATGCCGAGGGCCGCGTGCGGGCGATCGTGCTTTCGGGGCGCGGCCGGCATTTCAGCGCCGGCATCGACCTGGCGATGCTCAGGGACATGGCGCCCGATCCCAAGGCCGATCCGGCGCGGGTGCGCGAGGCGCTGCGGCGCCGGATCCGCACGCTTCAGGAGAGCTTCACGGCGATCGAGCGCTGCCGCAAGCCGGTCATCGCCGCCATCCACGGGGCCTGCTT
>CAZAEP010000268.1:0-2570 GCA_964484045.1 uncultured Sphingomonadales bacterium | reverse complement strand
TGGCACCGCGGCGCCGTCGACGCCGACGGCAAGACCGGCGACGGCGCCGGCATCCATCTCGAAATCCCGCAGGATCTCTTCCGCGAGCATGTGACGCGCATGGGGCAGACGCCGAGTGCCGCCCGCATCGCCGTCGGACAGGTCTTCCTGCCGCGCACCGACCTCGCGGCGCAGGAGCGCTGCCGCACCATCGTCGAGAGCGAGATCCTCGCCGCCGGCTACGCCATCTACGGCTGGCGGCAGGTGCCGGTGGACGTCTCGGTGATCGGCACCAAGGCGCAGGCGACCCGGCCCGAGATCGAGCAGATCATGATCGCGCAGCCCGATGCGCTCGACGACGTCGCCTTCGAACGCGCGCTCTATGTCATCCGCCGCCGCATCGAGCGCAAGGTGGCGGCAGCGCAGATCGGCGACTTCTACATCTGCTCGCTGTCGGCGCGCTCGGTCATCTACAAGGGGTTGTTTCTCGCCGAGCAGCTTTCGGTGTTCTACCCCGACCTCAAGGACCCGCGCTTCACCTCCGCCTTCGCGCTCTATCACCAGCGCTACTCGACCAACACCTTCCCTCAATGGTGGCTGGCGCAGCCCTTCCGCATGATCGCGCACAATGGCGAGATCAACACGCTCAGGGGCAATCTCAACTGGATGCGCAGCCACGAGATCCGCATGGCGTCCCTCGCCTTCGGTGATCGTCACGAGGACATCAAGCCGGTGGTGCCGCTCGGCGCCTCGGATTCGGCGGCGCTCGACTCGGTGTTCGAACTCCTGGTGCGCGCCGGCCGCTCGGCCCCGATGGCGAAGACCCTGCTCATCCCCGAAACCTGGTCGAAGGCGGCGACCATGCCCGAGTCGCACCGCGCCATGTATGCCTACTCGAATTCGGTGATGGAGCCCTGGGACGGTCCCGCCGCGGTGGTCGCCTTCGACGGCCGCTACGTGATGGCGGGCATGGACCGCAACGGCCTGCGCCCCCTGCGCTACAGCCTCACCCGCGACGGCCTGCTCGTCGTCGGGTCCGAGACCGGCATGGTGGCGATCGAGGAGGAGAACATCGCCGAGAAGGGGCGTCTCGGCCCCGGACGCATGATCGCCGTTGATCTCGCCGAAGGCCGTTTCTACCACGACCGCGAGATCAAGGACCGGCTCGCCGCCTCGCGCCCCTACGAGCGCTGGGTGCGCCACTTCATGGGCTATGACGAGGTCGCCGACACCCGCGCCACCGAGCCGGCGCTCCATGAGGGCGACGACCTGCACCGCCGCCAGCTTCTCGCCGGTCTCAGCCACGAGGACATGGAACTCGTGCTGCGGCCGCAGGTCGAGGAGGCCAAGGAGGCGATCGGCTCGATGGGCGACGACACGCCGCTGGCCGTGCTCTCGGCGCGCTACCGGCCGCTGTCCCATTATTTCCGGCAGAATTTCAGCCAGGTCACCAATCCGCCGATCGACCCCTTGCGCGAAGAGCGCGTGATGTCGCTCAAGACCCGCTTCGGCAATTTCGGCAATGTGCTCGACGAGGACAATCCGCAGGACAATGTCCTCATCCTCAAGAGCCCGATCCTCACCTCGAAGGAATATCAGGCGCTGCTCACCTATTGGGGCGACGAGGCGGCGGTCATCGACTGCACCTTCGACGTGACCGACGGCCCCGGCGCCCTGCGCGCCGCGCTCGACCGCATCCGCAGCGAGGCCGAGGACGCGGTGCGCTCGGGGCTCGGGCACATCTTCCTCACCGACGAGCGGGTCGGGCCCGGATGTGCCCCGGTGCCGATGATCCTCGCCACCGGCGGCGTCCATACGCATCTTCTCAACACCGGACTCCGCACCTTCGCCAGTCTCAATGTCCGCGCCGCGGACTGTCTCGACACCCATTCCTATGCGGTGCTCATCGGCGTCGGCGCGACGACGGTGAACGCCTATCTGGTCCAGGAGGCCATCCGCGAGCGCCATGCCCGCGGCCTCTTCGGCGACCGTTCGTTCGACGACTGTCTCGCGCGCTGGAAGCAGGCGATCGAGGGCGGGCTCCTCAAGATCATGTCGAAGATGGGCATCAGCGTCATCTCCAGCTATCGCGGCGGCGGCAATTTCGAGGCGCTCGGGCTTTCGCGCGGGCTGGTCGCCGAGTTCTTCCCCAACATCCCGTCGAAGATCTCCGGCATCGGGTTGAACGGCATCGAGAAGATGGTGCGCGACAGTCATGCCCACGCCTTCGGCACCGACCGGCCGACGCTGCCGATCGGCGGCTTTTATCGCTATCGCGTGCGCGACGGCGAGACCCATGCCTTCGAAGGACGACTCATCCACCTCCTGCAGAGCGCCGTCCAGAGCGGTGCGAGCTCGCACTATCGCCGCTATGTCGAGGCGCTGACGCGCCAGCCGCCGATCAACCTGCGCGACCTGCTCGACTTCGTGCCCAAGACGGCGCCGGTGAACATCGAGGAGGTGGAGTCGGTGACGGCACTGAGAAAGCGCTTCGTGACGCAGGGCATGAGTCTGGGGGCGCTGTCGCCCGAAGCGCACGAGACGCTGGCCATCGCCATGAACCGCATCGGGGCCAAGTCGGTCTCCGGCGA
>CAZAEP010000267.1:0-2574 GCA_964484045.1 uncultured Sphingomonadales bacterium | reverse complement strand
CGTGCTCAACTAGGACCACGCAGCCCCCTCATCGAGCGCTTGGCGCCCGGGCCTCCCACGAGGCCCGGGCGCTCCTCCTGTCAGGCGTTCGGGGTCATTCGTCACATCAGTGCAAGCCGCTCCCCGACCGCCATGAGATCGGCGCGACAAGCCGTGTTGACTTGAAAAGGCGTGCCGTCGCCGTTCGCTTGCGCCGGACCTTTGCTCCCCGTCGGAGGGATGCGCCGCGCCCACATCTGAGGCGCGGCGGCGGTTATGAATGCATGGTCGCATCCGGAATCGATTCCGCGCTAGACTGGCGGCCGTATCGATCCACATCCATGCCGATGGAGAGCCTCATGAGCCTTCTCTCCTCTCTTATCATCGTCTTCATGATGGCGGCGCTTGCCGTCGTCGTGCTCGGGGTCCTCAACATGGCGCGCCCCGGCGCCGAGGGGCGGCAACGCTCGAACAAGCTGATGCAGCTTCGCGTGCTTTTCCAGTTCATCGCCATCGTGCTCATCGGCGTGCTTCTTCTGTTCTGGTCGCGCTGACGCGATGGTGAAACTGACGAAGATCTACACCCGCGGCGGCGATGGCGGCGAGACCTCGCTTGCCGGCGGGGCGCGCGTGGCCAAGGACGCGCCGCGCATGGAGGCGATCGGCGCCGTCGACGAGGCCAATGCCGCGATCGGCCTCGCCCGTCTCGAGGCGCCGCGCGCACTCGATGCGATGCTCGCGCGCATTCAGAACGAGCTCTTCGATCTCGGCGCCGATCTGGCGACGCCGCTCGGCGATGCGGAGGAGGAGGAGCGGGCTCTGCGCGTCCTGCCTGGTCAGGTGGCGCGGCTCGAGCAGGAGATCGACAGCGTCAACGGACGTCTTGCGCCGCTTTCAAGTTTCGTTCTGCCCGGCGGGACCCCGACGGCAGCCCGTCTTCACTTGGCGCGCACCATCGTCCGCCGCGCCGAGCGACGTCTTGTCGCGGCGATGGCGACGGAGCCGCTCAACCCGGTGGCGCTCGCCTATCTCAACCGCCTGTCCGATCATCTGTTCGTGCTCGCGCGGCTGGCCAACCGGGCCGGCGACGCGGATGTCCTGTGGCGACCGGGCGCGACCCGCGACGACGACGCGTGAACGGCCCCCGGCCGCCGCTCCCGCTTGTGGTGTGCAGTGCAGCGGGGCGCGTTGACTCGGCTCCGGCGAGGGCCTATTCCTCAAGCCCGATTTTCGCGTGGCGAATGGCGTTTTCGGCCAGGGAGGCGATCTTTCCATGAAGATTCTCGTGCCCGTCAAGCGGGTCGTCGACTTCAATGTCAAAATCCGGGTCAGGCCCGATGGGTCAGGGGTCGATCTCGCCAATGTCAAGATGTCGATGAACCCCTTTGACGAGATTGCGGTCGAGGAGGCGATCCGGCTCAAGGAGCAGGGCAAGGCCGAGGAGATCGTCCTCGTTTCGATCGGCCCCGGACAGGCGCAGGAAACGATCCGTACCGGGCTCGCCATGGGCGCCGATCGCGGCATCCTGGTCGAGCATGACGGCGAGACCGAGCCGTTGGCGGTCGCCAAATGCCTGCAGAAGATCGTGGAAGCGGAAGCTCCCGGTCTTGTCATCATGGGCAAGCAGGCGATCGACGACGACGCCAACCAGAGCGGCCAGATGCTCGCCGCCCTGCTCGGCTGGGCGCAGGGCACCTTCGCGTCGAAGCTCGAACTCGGCGACGGGACGGCGCGGGTGACGCGCGAGATCGACGGCGGGCTCGAGACGCTCGAGCTCAGGCTGCCGGCGGTGGTCACCAGCGATCTTCGGCTCAACGAGCCGCGCTACGCGACACTGCCGAACATCATGAAGGCCAAGCGCAAGCCGATCGATGTCAGGGCGGTGGCCGATCTCGGCGTCGACATGACGCCGCGGCTCAGGACGCTGAAGGTCGAGGAGCCGCCCAGGCGCAAGGCCGGGGTCAAGGTCGAAAGCGTTGCCGAACTGGTCGCCAAGCTGCGTGAAAGAGGAGTGATCAAATGACCGCTCTGGTGCTCGCCGAACACGACAACAAGACACTCGCCGAGGCGACGCGCGCGGTGGTGACCGCGGCCGCGTCCTATGGCGAGGTCCATGTCCTCGTCGCCGGTGCGGATGCGGGCGCGGTGGCCGAGGCGGCGGCGCGGATCGCCGGGGTCGCGAAGGTGCTCCATGGCGACGCGCCGCATCTCGCCCATCCCACGGCGGAGGCGCTGGAACCGCTGATCGTCTCGCTGGCGGACGGCTATGAGGCGATTCTGGCGCCGGCCACCACCTTCGGCAAGAACGTCCTGCCGCGGGGGGCGGCGAGGCTCGACGTGGCGCAGATCTCCGAGATCATCGCGATCGTCGATGCGAAGACCTTCAAGCGCCCGATCTATGCCGGCAATGCCGTCGCCACGGTCGAGACGGCGGACGAGAAGAAAGTGATCACGGTGCGCACCACCGCCTTCGACAAGGCGGCGGATGACGGCACGGCGGCGATCGAGAGCGTGGACGTGCCGTCCGATCCGGGCCTGAGCAGCTTCGTCGGCCAGGAGTTGTCGAAATCCGACCGGCCCGAGCTCAACTCGGCC
>CAZAEP010000266.1:0-2576 GCA_964484045.1 uncultured Sphingomonadales bacterium | reverse complement strand
GTCCTGTTCAAGAAATTCGCCAATATCGACTGCTTCGATATCGAGGTGGACGCACGGGACGCCGATCATTTCTGCGATGTCGTGGCCGCCCTCGAGCCCACCTTCGGCGCCATCAATCTCGAGGACATCAAGGCGCCGGAGTGCTTCGTCATCGAAGAACGCCTGCGCGCGCGCATGACCATTCCGGTCTTCCACGACGATCAGCACGGCACCGCCATCGTCGCCGCAGCGGCGATCCTCAACGGCCTCAAGCTCGTCGGCAAGACGCTCGAGGAGGTCCGGCTCGTCTCCACCGGCGGCGGCGCCGCCTCGCTCGCCTGCCTTGACCTTCTGGTCTCGATGGGACTGCCGCGCGAGAACATCACGCTGGTCGACATCGTCGGCGTCGTCTATGCCGGCCGCCGCGCCGACATGAACCCCTACAAGGCGCGCTATGCGAGGAAGACGAAGCTGCGCACGCTCGCCCAGGCGATCAAGGGCGCCGACGTCTTTCTCGGCCTCTCGGCCCCCAGAGTGCTGACCCCCGCGATGGTCAGGTCCATGGCCAGGCGCCCGCTCATCCTGGCGCTCGCCAATCCCGAGCCGGAGATCCTGCCCGAGCTGGCGAAGGAGGTGCGGCCCGACGCCATCATCGCCACCGGGCGCTCGGACTATCCCAATCAGGTCAACAACGTTCTCTGCTATCCCTACATCTTCCGCGGCGCCCTCGATGTCGGCGCCACCGGGATCAACGAGGCGATGAAGATCGCGGCGGTCGAGGCGATCGCCGCGCTCGCCGCCAAGGAGGCCTCCGACGTCGTCGCCCGCGCCTATGAGGGCGAATCCCTGCGGCTGGGCCCCGACTATCTGATCCCCAAGCCCTTCGATCCGCGATTGATGAGCGAGGTGGCGCCGGCGGTGGCGAAGGCGGCGATGGAGAGCGGCGTCGCCAGGCGCCCGATCGCGGATTTCGAGGCCTATGTCGCGAGGCTGGACACCTTCGTCTTCCGTTCGGGCAATCTCATGCAGCCCATCTTCGAGCGGGCGCGCAGCGAAAAGAGGCGTCTTCTCTTCGCCGAGGGCGAGGACGAGCGCGTCTTGCGCGCGACCCAGGCGCTTCTCGACGAACGCATGGCCACGGTCACGCTCGTCGGCCGTCCCGAGGTCATCGCCATGCGCATCGAGCGCCTCGGTCTGCGCCTCGCACCCGGTCGCGACTTCGAGGTCGTCAACCCCCAGAGCGACGCCCGCTACAGGGAATACTGGCAGGGCTATCACGCAATCATGGAACGCAAGGGGGTCTCGCCCGACGAGGCGCGCACCATCATGCGCACCAACACGACCGCCATCGCGGCGCTCGCGCTTCGGCGCGGCGAGGCCGATGCCATGGTCTGCGGGGCGGTCGGACGCTATCACACCCATCTTACCCATGTGCTCGACATCATCGGGCTGGCGCCGGGCGCGCGGACGGCGTCGGCACTCTCGATCCTGATGCTGTCCAAAGGCACCTTCTTTCTCTGCGATACCTTCATCCGCCCCGAGCCGGGCGCCGAGGAGATCGCCGAGACGACGCTGCTGGCCGCGGAAGAGGTGCGGCGCTTCGGACTCGAGCCCAGGGTGGCGCTGCTGTCGCACTCGAATTTCGGTTCCGCGCGCACGCCCTCGGCGGAGAAGATGCGTCGGGCGCTCGCGCTCATCCGCGACCGGGCGCCCGCGCTCGAGGTCGAGGGCGAAATGCACGGCGATGCCGCCATCGACGCGGCGATTCGCGACAAGATCTTCCCCAGCTCGAGACTCAAGGGGATGGCCAATCTGCTCGTCATGCCCAATCTCGACGCCGCCAACATCTCCTACGAGCTTCTCAAGGTCCTCGGCGACGGCCTGCCGATCGGCCCGCTTCTGCTGGGGCTCGCGAGACCGGCGCATATCGTCACCCCGTCGGTGACCGCGCGCGGGCTCCTCAACATCGCTGCGCTGGCGCTCGTCGACGCCATCGACCCCCCCGCCTGCCGCCGCCCGGCCGCGGCGCCCTGACGGCGTGCCCTGACGGCGTACCCTGACGGCGTACCGCACGCCCCTGCGGCATCCGGTCGCGTTCACGATGTGATGACGGCACTGTGAATCGCGTCCCTGATATGTCAGTGATAGAAACAAAAGAGACGTACCGGATGCCTCGGCATGGCGGTGCGACCGGAGACACGCAAAGCAACGACCCGCAGGCGATGCCCGAACGCAATCATTCCCCCCGGCTTTCCCGTGCGCCCGATGCGGCGACGATGGTCGAGGAGGCGTGGCCGAAGCCGTTGAGCCTTGCCGTGATTCTCGCGGCGAGCGCCGGCGCCTGGGGACTGGTCCTGCTCGCGCTCCTCGTCTGAATTCACCTCCGGCCGCCGCGACGCGTCCTGTTCTCTTGACAGCGCCGGACGCGTGCGCGTTGATGCCGGCGTGATGAGGACGGCCGTCAGAACACCCGATGCGGTGGTCGGCTGGGTGTCGCGCGCCCCGGCCGCCATTCGCCCCTATCTGCGGGTGATGCGCGCCGACCGCCCGGCCGGCTACGGGCTGCTGCTGTGGCCCTGCCTGTGGTCGCTGGCGCT
>CAZAEP010000265.1:0-2581 GCA_964484045.1 uncultured Sphingomonadales bacterium | reverse complement strand
GGCCGGCATCGAACCAGACCGTGCCGTCGACCGCGATACGCCCGGCGCGCGGCCGATAGAGGCCGGCGATGGCACGCAGGATGGTCGACTTGCCGCTGCCCGAAGGACCGAAGAGCGCGACGAGCTCGCCCGGCGCCGCGCTGAAGGCGACGGCGAGCGGGATCGGCCCTGCCTGCCGCAGGCGCACATGAAGTCCGCTCATGGCCGCCTCGGAGGCAGGAGCCGGCGCCCGAGCGCGAAACTGAGCGCGATGGTGAGAAGCGCGATCGCGAGCAGCAGCGCCGACATGATGCCCGCGGCCGCATTGTCGAAGGCCTGCACGCGGTCGTAGATGGCGATCGCAATGGTCCGCGTCTCGCCCGGGATGTTGCCGCCGACCATCAGCACGACGCCGAACTCGCCGAGCGTGTGCGCGAAGCTCAGCACCATGGCGGTGAGCACGCTCGGCCAGGCGAGCGGCAGATCGACCCGGGCGAGAACCGCGAGCGGCCGCAGGCCGCAGCAGGCCGCCGCCTCGCGGACGTCCGGAGCGATCGCCTCGAAGCCGCGCTGGATGGGCTGGATCGCGAAGGGCAGGTTGAAGAGAAGCGAGGCGAAGAGAAGCCCCTCGAAGCTGAAGGCGAGCGGATGGCCGAAGAGCGACTGCCACAGCACCCCGAGCGGTGCCGCTCGCCCGAAGGCGACGAGCAGATAATAGCCGAGCACGGTGGGGGGCAGGATGAGCGGCAGTGCGATCAGCGCCTCGACGAGGTCCTTGCCGGGGAAGTCGCGGGTGGCGAGCAGGCGCCCGATGCCGATCCCGAGCGGCAGCAGGAAGGCAACGGTGAGCGCGCCGAGCTTGAGGGAAAGGAGGAGGGCGCTCCAGTCCATGGGATCAGGACCCCTCCCGCGGCAGGGTGAAGCCGTAGCGGGCGAGGATGCGCCGGGCCGTCGGGGATGCGAGAAAACCGAGAAAGCGCGCCGCCGCGGGCGGGGCGAGGGCGGTGAGCACGGCGCGCTGCCTGAGCGGTCGGTGCCGGTCGGCGGGCAACAGAACGGACCGCGCCCGCGCATCGATGCCGGGGGCGCGCGCCAGCGAATAGGCGACGATGCCGCCCGCGGCGGCGCCCGAGAGCGCGAACTGCGCCGCCTGCGCGACGTTCTCGCCATAGACGAGATGGGGCGCGATCGCCTCCCACAGGCCCGCCCGCCGGAGCACGTCCCGTGCACGCATCCCGTAGGGCGCATGCGCCGGATTGGCGATCGCGAAACGCCCGAGACGTCCGTCGCCGAGCGCCGCGCGCAAGTCGTCGAGCGTCGGATCGAGCCTGAGCGGCGAGTCCTTCGGCAGCAGCAGGACCAGCCGTCCCGCGGCATAGATCAGGCCCGGCCCGCGCGCGTCGCCGGCCGCGATCAGCCGCTGCGCATAGGCCTCGTCGGCCGAGAGAAAGATATCGAAGGGCGCCCCGGCCATGATCTGGCGCATCAGATTGCCCGACGAGCCGAAGCTCGACCGCACCGCGATCCCGCTCTCGGCCTTGAAGGCGGCGGCGATCTCGGGGAGGGCGAATTGCAGATCCGAGGCGGCGGCGATGCGCAGGGGCGGCGCACCCGCCATGGCCTGCGCCCCCCCCGCCGCCGCGAAAAAAGCGGGCATCGCCGCCGCGGCGGCCGCGACCCATCGCTGCGCGATGGCCAGGATCCTCGACAGCGTGCCCTTCATGTCCCGATCATATCGCAGCGCAGGGCATTCTCAAGGAAAGCCCCGTGGCGCTCCCTATGGTACGGCGTGGGCGGGTCGTCTTCGCGCGCTCCACGGCGCGCTCAGATCGTCGAGCCGGGCATCGATGCATTCGACCTCGAGGCGGATGGTCGCGAAGCCGGAGAAATCGAGAAGGATCGTCGCCGCGCCGTCCTCCTTTTCCTCGACCTCGATGGCGAGAAGCTCCATGACGTGCGACTTGTCGGCAAGCGGCACATGCAGCACCTGCGCTCTGAGGACGCCGTTGAAGTGAAGGCCGGTGCGCACCCGTTCGCCGTTCCGGCGCTTGCCGAGTCCGGCCCCGTCGAGGGTTTCCTTCTCCCAGCGATAGCGGTTGAGCACGGTGGCGAAGCGGTGCTCGCGCGGCAGATAGGCAAGATCGCCGACCCGCACCACGGCATCCTGCAGCACCGCCGAGAGGATGGCGAGGTCGTCCTTTGATTCGGCTTTGAGCTTCAAGAGTTCATCCTTCATCGCGGCCGTCCGTTCGGCTTTGCTGTCCGACCGGGACACATGTTGGCATTGTCGCCGCAAATCTCAAGCGGCAACCCGCGCGACATCGGCGCCGAGGCGCAGGAGCTTCTCCTCCAGCCGCTCATAGCCGCGATCGAGATGATAGAGGCGGTGCACCTCGGTCACTCCGTCCGCCGCCAGTCCGGCGAGCGCCAGGCCCATCGACGCGCGAAGGTCGGTCGCCATCACCGGCGCGCCGGCGAGCCGCGCGACGCCGCGCACCGTCGCGCTCGCCCCTGCAACCGTGATGTCGGCGCCCATGCGCGCGAGCTCGAGCACGTGCATGAAGCGGTTCTCGAAGATCGTCTCGGTGATCACCGAGGCCCC
>CAZAEP010000264.1:0-2618 GCA_964484045.1 uncultured Sphingomonadales bacterium | reverse complement strand
TATAGCCGAGGGCGAAGAAGTCCTCGACCGCCAGGGGATCGATCTTGCGCGCGACGGCGGGGTGGGCGAGCAGCGCCTTGAGCTCGGAACCGAAGGCCAGCCAGCCGTCATGCGTTACCGTATAATAGAGCGGCTTGATGCCGAGCCGGTCGCGGGCGAGGAACAGCGTGTCCGCCCCGGCGTCGTGGATTGCGAAGGCGAACATGCCGCGAAAGCGTTCGACCGCCGCCGGCCCCCACTCCTCCCAGGCATGGACGATCACCTCGGTATCGCACCGCGTGCGGAAGCGGTGCCCCTTCGCGGACAGTTCGTCGATCAGTTCCGCGAAATTGTAGATCTCGCCATTGTAGACGACGGCGACGGTGCCGTCTTCGTTGAACAGCGGCTGATGGCCGCCGGCGAGATCGATGATCGAGAGCCGGCGATGGCCGAGGCCGACGCCCGGCGCGCAATGATAGCCGCTGTCGTCCGGTCCGCGATGCGCAATGCGGTCGGTCATGGCCTTGAGCAACGCCCGGTCGACCGGGCACGGCTCATGGAGATGAAAGAGACCCGCTATGCCGCACATGGACGTCCCGCTTCCCTCGTCTTCACTCGGCCGTATCCGTGGACAACAGGGGCGCCAGCGTCCCCTTCCCGAGAACCCGGCCGAAATCGGAGCCCTCGAGAAAGTCGACCAGCGCCGCGGTGTCGCGCGGCGACCCGTCGCCGGCGATCGCGACAAGTGCCGAGGGAACGCGGCGACCGAGCACCCTCCCCTTCAAGGCCAGAAGCTTGGCTTCTTTCCGGTCGGCAGTGATGCGGCCATCGACCCAGTACCAGTACCAGACCACCGTCGGTCCATCGACCCCGCGCAGAACGAGGAAGGCCGGCGGCGGAACCCCGGCGAATTCCCACCTCCGCAGCCGCCCGGCGCGCAGGGCCTGCAGGGAGTCCGTGCCGAGAAGCGAGTTCCGATGAGCGATCATCTCCTTGCCGGAATATTCGGAGGCATAATAGGCGACAAAGGCGTAGAGGACGCGGTCGCCCTTGGCGAAACGCCAGGTCGCTTCGGCATCGGCATTCGGATAATCGCCGCGCCATCCCGGTCCGTCCCGACCGAGCAGCGTCCAGCCGTTGCCGGCATCCGGCGTTTTCAACGTCACCGCTCCGGTCTCCGCAGGCGCGTCGAGCCGTGCGGCATAAACCTCGACGGCGCCGAGAATCGCGATCGCGGCCAGAGTCACGAGAGCGAGGTCGCGTGCGTCTTTCCTCGCCGCAGGCCCGGCAGCCGCCGGCGGCGGCGCGGGCGCGGTGTCCGCATCTTCCGGATCGCGCATCGCATAGGCGATGCCGATCAGGATGAAGAGCACGATCGAGAGGAAAATAAAGCCGTAAACGATATGGTCGACGCCGACGGCGAGCGTGAAATCGCTCAGATAGGCGAGCATGACGATGCCGTAGGTCCGTGCGACATTGGCGGCGATCGGGACCAGAACCGAAAGAAGAAGGAACAGAAGACGTTTCCAGAAGCGGCTGAAGAAGAGGTTCGTCATCAGGACGCCAAGGGCGATCGTGGCGATCAGAAAGCGCACCCCGGAACAGGCCTCGGCGACCAGGAAGGCGCCGCCCGGGATCACCATCACCCAGTTCTCGAGATAGATCGGAACGCCGGTCGCGCGGACCAGCGCCGTGGTCGCACGAGCGGTCAGATCCTGCATCGGCTCGATGGCGAAGTCGCCGAAGGGCACCATGAACAGAAGGTAGAAGAGGGGAAAGGCGAGACGCCACGCGATGCGCGGCCCGAAAACGGCGACGACGGCCCCTTGGATCATGAAGACGAGGGCGAAATGCGCGATCGTGTTCGCGTGGGCGAGTTCGCCCGCCAACGCGCCTCCGGCGGCGAAAAGAAGCCACAGGAGACCGGAAAGAGAGGCGCGCGGAACCTCTTCCCACAGCGCGTGGCGACGCTGCCAGACGAGATAGGCGACGATCGGTGGGATCAGGAAGCCGTGATTGTAGGTCCGCGAATTCGCCCACACGGCCACCATGGAGATCAGCGCCTCCCGGTGGAACAGCGCGATGGCGGCGATGATCAGGACAAAGGCGAACGATGCCCGCCGCCAGGCCGGCGACAGGGCGCCGGATACGGTGGCAGGCCCACCCCGTGCTGTCATCCGCTGTGTCATGTCCGGCGCACCCTCATCCCAGATTCCGTGCCACGATCGGCCCCAGGCGATTGCTCAGCCACAAGGGCAACCGCCGCCAGGTCGCGATGGCGGCACGGTATTTCGGATTCGCCGGGCTCACCTCGCTGACCGTCTCGCCCGCCGGGACGCGATACTCGTAACAGAGGGGCTCCGGCGCGAAGCCCCAGTATTTCTTGAAGTTGAAGGCGCCGGTGCCGAGCTTGCTGCGCCCGAAATCGAAGAGCCGGCACCCCCGGGATGCGGCGCGGCGCATCACCTCCCAATAGAGGAAGTCGTTCCCCGCCACGCTTCGCGCCCGGACCGTGCCGCCGCCATAATAGGGCAGGACCTCGTCCTTGTAGTAGAAGGAGAGGACGGCGGCGACGGGGGTCGCCCCGTCCCGCACGACAAGGCCCTCGCAGTCCGCGCCGAACACTTCCTTGAGAAGGC
>CAZAEP010000263.1:0-2692 GCA_964484045.1 uncultured Sphingomonadales bacterium | reverse complement strand
TGGCTGAATCCGGCGTCGAAGCTCAGCGGCAGGAGCGCGAGAATGCGATCCTCGGCGCTGTGTTCGAGATAGGTCGCGACGCTCTCGGCGCCGACCACGAGATTGTGGTGCGAGAGCACCACGCCCTTGGGCTTGCCGGTCGAGCCCGAGGTGTAGAAGATCGCCGCGACGTCGTTCTCGACGCGCGGGCCGGTCACGTCGCCATCCGCCCCGGCGGCAAGCGTCGACCATGAAATCGTCCCTTCGGCCTCGTCGACACTGATCACCGCAAGCGCCGGCAGGTCGGCGAGAACCGGGGCGAGCGCGGCGATCCGGCCCGCCGAGCTGACGAGGAACCGCGCGCCGCTGTCCTTGAGGATATGCGCCACCTGCGAAGCCTTCAGCACCGGATTGACAGGCACGAAAATCCCGCCCGCAGCGGCGGTCGCAAAGATCGCGATCACCGTCTCGGGGCGCTTGTCGAGATAGATGGCGACGCGATCCCCGCGTTCGAGCCCATGCGCCCTCAGCGCCCGCGCGACCGATTCGATCCGCGATGCGAGCGCCGCATAGCTGAGTCGTGCACGACCCGCGACGAGAGCCTCCCGTCCCCCCTGCCCGTCGGCCCGCTCACGGATGAGATCGTGAAGAAAACGCGCCATCGCCGTCCCGTCCAATTGCCCCTTCGCGCCCGCGACCATATCCGATCGCCGGCGCCAAGACCAAGGGCGGAATGGCCGCCGCAACATCGGCCCCATGGTCCGCGGCGGTCACGCCGGCGGCACCGGGATGGTGATCACCGGTCGCGACCGCCGCCGCAGGGCGAGATGAAAACGCGCCCGCAGCAGTGTGGAATGGCACAGTTGCACCGGTCCGAGGCCGATGAAGGTGGCGCGCCCCACCTCCCGCGCGCCGAGCCGCCGATGGCTGCCGAGGGAGGCGGGGTTGAAGGCCGAGATGCGGCTCAGGCTGACCCGCCGGCCACTCTCGCGCAGGGTCGCATCGGCGGCGTCCCAGAGGGCGGCGAAGGCGAAACCGACACGCTGGTCGGGCTGCACATAGACATCGAAATCCCACGCCGCGGCCGCGGCGTGGGCGGGACGAAAACGACAACGGACCTCGTCCTCCTCATAGTCCCCGAACTGAAGCCACAGCGCGGCGACGAGCCGCTCCCCCCTGAACAGGCCGAGACAGCGGGCGCCCTGAGCGAAGCGCCGCTCGAGCGTCGCAGTGTCGAGGGGAAGCTGCGCGAGAGCCGCATCGCCCGGCCCGAGGGGGCGGGCCTCGAACCCCTTCCGGCGACGTTCGGGCAGCCGCGGGCGATCCCGCACCGGCTGCGCCATCAAGCGATAGCTGCGTATGGTCACCGCGCCGCCGGAATGGCGCGCGAGGCGGTCGAGGGCGTAGAGCAATGTCGCCCCCAATCCGAGCGTCCGGATGTTGATTAGGATTTTTCCAATCATTGGGCGCTAGAACATCCCCTGATCCGGCGCCGGCCGGACGGATGTGCCGGCGCCCGTTCGTCTTCTAGACAAAAAACGCGCCACAAGCTAACAGAGCCTTGCCATCGGGACAGCGGAAAGGGGCACGATGTCGACATTCGAAGCGGTGCGATCGATTCTGACGGAAACGCTGGGGCTCGGGCCCCGCGGCGAGCGGCTGACGCCGGACTCGGCTCTGCTCGGCGAGATCCCCGAATTCGATTCGATGGCGGTGGTCAGCGTCGTTGCGGCGCTCGAGGAGCACTTCGACATCGTCTTCGAGGATGACGAAATCAACGGCGAGATCTTCGCCACCGTCGGCAGTCTGAGCGATCTCGTGATGGCGAAACTTGGACAGTGACGCCCGCGCCCGCCTGTCGTCTCGAGGCGCAATTCGCGGACGGCCCCGCGGGACCGCTGTTCCGCCTCGATGTCGCCCCCGACCGGTCGCCGATCCGGGGCCGTGTCCTGTTGCTTGCGCCCTTCGCGGAAGAGATGAACCGCGCGCGGCGCATGATGATCGCGCTGGCGCGCCGGCTGGCGGGTGAAGGGCTCGTCACCACGATCGCCGATCTCCACGGGACCGGCGACAGCGGCGGAGATTTCGCCGATGCGCGCTGGGAGGGCTGGCTCGACGACATCGCCTTCCTGCGACGCAGACTCCAAGGAGCGTGCCCCGTCTGGCTCGCGGGCATCCGCACCGGCGCCCTGCTCGCTGCGCAATCGCTCGCCGGTGACCCCGACGGGATCGCCGGCGCGCTCTTCGTCGCCCCGGTCGGATCCGGCGCCCGCTTTCTCACGCAGCTCCTGCGCATCCGCGTCGCCGCGACGATGGCGCGCGGCGGAAGGGAAACGACGGAGGCGCTCAGAGCGCGTCTTCGCGCCGGCGAGACGCTGCCGGTCGGCGGCTACCCCCTGACCCCGGCGATGGCGCAGGCGCTCGAGACCGCATCGCTTGCCGCCACATCACCGCCGGAGGTCCCGGTCCACTGGTTCGAACTCGCCGGCAGCCCCGACACCCTGCCGAGCCCGCCGCAGGCTCTCCTCCCCGGAGCCTGGCGGCAACCGGATGTGCACGCGCATCCGATCGTCGATGCGAGCTTCTGGGCGCTGCAGGAGCCGACGGTTCCCGAAACGCTCATCGACGCGGTCGCCGCGGTGATGCGGGAGGCGCGACCATGAGCGCGCAGCCCGTCCCGGAACGCCCCTTCGTCTTCGCGTGCGAGGGCACG
>CAZAEP010000262.1:0-2721 GCA_964484045.1 uncultured Sphingomonadales bacterium | reverse complement strand
AGCGGAGGGTGCCGCTCATCGAGCTGGCGCCGTAAAGCGTGCCCTGCGGACCCTTGAGGACCTCGACGCGGGCGAGGTCGTGGAACTCGATATCGGCCTGCCGGCCGCCGCCGTCCTGCTTGTTGCGCGCCGTGATCACCGCCTCGTCATAATAGACGCCGACCGTGGCCGCGCCCGAGGAGTTGATGCCGCGGATGACATATTCCCTGTCGCCGGGACCGAGGTCCTGGAACTGCAGGCCGGGAATGAAGCCGGCGATGTCGACGAATTCGGTGGCCAGCAGGCCTTCGAGATCGTCCCCGGTGAAGGCCTGGATCGTGGCCGGCACGTCCTGCAGCCGCTGGGCCCCGCGCTTGGTCGCGGTGACCGTGATTTCCTCGATCGCGAGGCCGGTATCGTCGTCCGCCGGCGCCTGCGCCTGGGCCCACGCCGGCGGGCTCGCGCTCGCCAGCACGAGCACCGACAGCGCCGCCGGCAGACGGCGTCCGCGCCGGCCGCGCGATCTTCCGCGATCAGGACAAGTGGTGGATGACATCGTCTGTGCGCACGTCCGAGACACTGGCTTCCTCCCGCTCATTGCTGTCCTCGCGGGTCGGCGGCCGCACCGATCTGGCCCCGGCGGCCTCCCGGCCCTCCTGCTTGAATGGCGGCGAATGCGTCCCGGCCGTCATCCTGCCCGCCGATTTCATAAGATTTCATGTGAATTGGCAAGCAATATTTTAATTCTAAAACGATCTCCTCGCCGCCCCCCGGCGACCGGGAGGCGCGGCCGGTCCCCTCAAGAGCGCACTATGCAGCGGACATGATGCATTTTATGATTAAAATGCAGGCGTCTGGGAGGGCATGCGATGTGGCGGCCGCCGGAACGGATACGACATGCGACGACGCCGGGACCCTGGCCGACGGCCGGGGAGGCGGCGCGTGCGCGCCTCTTCCGCCCGCTGCGCGCGGGCCGACTCGCGCTGGCGCAGCGGACCTGGGTGCCGGCGATGGTGCCCTGGCGCGCCAGCGAAGAGGGATTCGTGACCGCGGACGTCCTTGACTGGTACGACCGTTTTGCCGCCGGACGGCCGGGGGCGCTCGTCGTCGAGGCCACCGGCATCCGCGACATCCCCTCGGGCCCGCTGCTGCGCATCGGCGACGACCGTTTCGTGCCGGGCCTTGAGAAGCTGGTCGCCGCGGTGCGGCGTGCGAGCGGCGGCGAGACGCGCCTTTTCATTCAGCTCATCGATTTTCTCGCCATCAGGCGACGGCCGGACCCCGAGACATTCTTCCGCCGTTATCTCCGGATCAGCGGGCGGCACCGCGCGGCACTCGGCATGGTCGATGCGCCCGAGGCGGCGGTGCGGGCGCGGCTGCTCGCGCTCGATCCCGATGCGCGCGATGCGGTGCTCGACGCTCGCGAGCGGGACTCGCTCCATCGGGGCTATCGCGAGCGCGTCACCGACACCCATCTGCCCCATATCGCGGCGCTGCCCGAGGTGTCGCCCGGGCGCTTCGCCGCCGCCGCCGCGCGGGCGCGCGACGCCGGATTCGACGGCGTCGAGCTGCATTACGCCCACGCCTATACGATGGCCTCCTTCCTGTCCGCCCTGAACGACCGGCGGGACGGCTATGGCGGCGACCGCACCGCGCGCCTGCGCCTGCCGCTCGAGGTCTATGAAGCGGTTCGCGCGGCGGTGGGGGACGATTTCGTCGTCGGTTGCCGCTTTCTCACCGAAGAGTGCATCGCCGGCGGCAGCACGGTCGAGGACGCCGCCGTCTTCGCCACGGCTTTCGCCGCGGCCGGGATGGACTTTCTCTCGCTCTCGCGCGGCGGCAAGTTCGAGGATGCGGCCACGCCCCGGATCGGCGAAGCGGCCTACCCCTATACCGGGCCTTCGGGCCATGAATGCATGCCCTCCTTCATCTCGGATGCCAGAGGCCCCTTCGGCCGCAATCTCGGGGCCAGCGCCCGCATCCGCGCCGCCGTCCGCGCCGCCGGACATGAGACGCCAATCGTCGTCAGCGGCGGCATTCACGGTTTTGCCCAGGCGGAATCCGTGCTCGCGCGCGGCGACGCCGACATCGTCGGCTTCGCGCGCCAGGCGCTCGCCGATCCCGACTGGTTCCGCAAGGTCCGGTCGGGGCGCGGCGCAGAGGTGCGGGTCTGCTCCTACAGCAATTACTGCGAGGCGCTCGACCAGAAGCACAAGCAGGTGACCTGCAAGCTCTGGGACCGGGTGGGGCTCGATGCGCCGGGCGTGAAGCGGACCGCGGACGGCAAGCGGCGGCTCACGCCCCCGCCCTGGGAGGCGCCGCGCGACGCGGAGTCCGGAAGCTGAACGGGACCGTCGCCCACGCCCGGGCCACGCCCTCCCGCCGTCGCGGCCGGGGAAAGGAGCGTCGTCTCGCCGCTCCGAATTCGAAATACCGGCACCGGATGCCGGCTCCTTCCGCGATCAGGCGATTTCGACCAGCTCGATCTCGAAGACCAGCGCTTCGCCGGCCAGCGGATGATTGGCGTCGAGCGTCACGGTATCGTCGGTGAAGTCGACGATCGTCATGCCGATCGCCTGGCCTTCCTGCGTCGTGCCGGTCACGCGCAGACCCTTCTCGAGCGTGATGTCGCCGGGAAACTGGTCCTGCGGCAGGGTGAAGACCAGATCCTCGCGGCGCGGACCGTAGGCATCCTCGGCGGCGATCGTGACGGTCTTCGTCTCGCCCGGCTTCATGCCGATG
>CAZAEP010000261.1:0-2736 GCA_964484045.1 uncultured Sphingomonadales bacterium | reverse complement strand
GTGCGCCAGCGGCGCGAGCCGCGTGAGATCGCTCATCGTCCAGCCCTCATTGGCATCGACGATGAGCCGCGCCCGCGGCGCCGCCCGGCGTACCGCCTCAAGGCGCGCGGCGTCGTCGGGCGCATCGCCGAGCTTGAGCTTGAGACGCGGCACCGCGCGCGCGGCCGCCGCCGCGGCGTCCGCCATTCTTGCCGGGCGATCGAGACTGATGGTGAAGAAGGTCGGGATCGACCGCGGGCGCGGGCCGCCGGCGAGCGACCACGCCGGCTGCGCGAGATACCGCGTTGCCCAGTCCCAAAGGGCGCAGTCGAGCGCATTGCGGGCAGCCCCGGCGGGCAGGAGCTCGGGCAGTCCGCGCCAGTCGAGCCCGCGCGCGAGATGCGGGGCCAGAGCCTCGATCGCGGCGATCGTCTTCTCCGCGGTCTCGCCGTAGCGCGGATAGGGGACGGCCTCGCCGCGTCCGCGGCAGCCTTCTCCGGCGACGGTAACGACGAGGACACGGGCCGCGGTCTTCGCCCCGCGCGCGATCACGAACGGTGCGGCGAGCGGCCACTCCTCGACGCGCGCCTGCAGGGTGAGCGGTGGCAGCCGGGCGACGGGCGGCCCTCCGGCCGCGGGGATCAATTGGCCGAGCTGGCGGCCGACGTGCTGCTGCCGGAATCGCCGCCTTCGCGCAGGACGCGGAGCAGCCCGTCGAACCCGTCACGGGCGATGATCGAGGCGAATTCGTCGCGCTGCGTGATCGCCATGGAGATCCCTTCGACCTTGACGTCGATGATCTTGAAGCCGTCCTTCATCCTGCGCACGCGCCAGTCGGCGGCGATCGGTTCGCCGCCGGGGCGAACCAGCGTCGTGCGCACGAAAATGTCGCGCCGGCCGGCGGGGGCGGTGTCGCCGACGACGATCCGCTGATTGTTGTAGTCGCCCAGACGGCGGGCGAACTTGTCGACGATATAGACCGGGAAGAGCTCGAAATAGGTCTTGAGCTGCTCCGGCGTCGCCGTGCGCAGATGGCGGCCGAGCACGAGACGGGCGAGAAAGTCGATGGCGAAATCGCGCTTCAGCATGTCCCGGAATTTCCGCTCGCGCTCTTCGAAGGTGATGGTGGGGTCGCGCCAGACGGCCAGGGCCTCGTCGGAAAGTTTCTGGATGAAGGCCTTCGCTCCCTCGGGATCCTGCGCCGCCTCCTGCGCCCGCACCGGTGCGCTCATGGTCAGCGCGATCGGCAGGAGAAGACCGAGTGCCAGAAGAAAACGGAGCCACGGACGCCTGCCCGTCGCGATCCGGTGATCAAGAAACCGTCGTATCATGCCTTGGACTGTCCTTCTTTCTCGTCACGCGAATGTGCCACAATGAAAAACGCTTCGCCATGGGCGCCATGCCGATTTCACCATCTTGTCATTTCGCCGTGGCGGTCGCCTCCTTGAGATAGGCGATGAGATCGCGTCGATCCTCGGCGCGGCGCAGGCCGGCAAAACGCATCCTGTTGCCGGGCAGGAACCCGTTCGGGTCCTTGAGCCAGGCGTCGAGCCGCGCCGCCGTCCATTCGAATCCGGCCTCGCGCAGGGCCGCGGAATAGCGCTCGTACCCCGGTGCGGTGCCGGCGACGCGGCCGAAAAGGCCGGCGAGATCGGGTCCCTCGCGAGGCGGCCCGGCGGTGCCGAGCCGGTGGCAGGCCCTGCAGGCGTAGAACAGGATTTTTCCACGCTCGAGATCGGTCGTCTCCGTCTTGCGTCCCTGGCCGGACACCGCGGCCGGTGCCGCGACGGGCTGGCCGGCCGGGCCCGATGCCGCAGCAAGGATCGAGACGAGGATGGCACCAAGGGTTCCGTACACGCGTCCTCCGTTTTGCATCTCCGGACCCGTCCTGCATGCCCGCGACCGGGTGAACCGGCCATGAACGACGGTCCGCGAGGGTCACTCCGCCGCCGCCTCCGCGGGGGCCGCATAGGGCTGGATGTCGCCGCTCGCGATCCGCGCGCGATAACTGTCGAGCATCGACTTGACCTCGCCCGCCATGATGTAGAGGCCGATCATGTTGGGGAAGGCCATTGCCAGAATCATGGCGTCCGCGAAGTCCATGACGCTGGTGAGCTGCATCGAGGAGCCGACGATGACGACGGCGAGAAAGAAGAGTTTGAAGGCCAGCTCGGCGCGTTTCCTGTCGGTGCCGACGAGGTAGAGAAAGGAGCGCTCGCCATAGTAATACCAAGTGATGGTGGTCGAGAAGGCGAACAGCAGCACCGCCACCGACAGGACGATCGGGAACCAGTCGATGACGGTCGCGAAGGCCGCCGAGGTGAGCGCGATGCCGTCGGCGAGTCCGGCCTGGTTGTGCATGTCGGTGATGACGATGACGAGCGCCGTCATGGTGCAGATGACGACGGTGTCGATGAAGGGTTCGAGCAGCGCGACCATGCCTTCGGAGACCGGCTCGGTGGTCTTGACCGCGGAATGCGCGATCGCCGCCGAGCCGACGCCGGCTTCGTTGGAGAAGCTGGCGCGACGCATGCCTTGGACGAGCACGCCGACGATGCCGCCGGCGACTCCCTGCGGCAGAAAGGCGCCGGTGAAGATGGCGCCGAAGGCGGCCGGAATGTGCTCGAGATTGCTGCCCAGAATGACGAGCGCCGCGCTGACATAGATGAAGGCCATGAGCGGCACGAGACGCTCGGTGACGCGGGTGATCGAGCGGATGCCGCCGATGATGACCATGCCGACGAAGACGGCATAGAT
>CAZAEP010000260.1:0-2738 GCA_964484045.1 uncultured Sphingomonadales bacterium | reverse complement strand
GGCGGCGATTTCGGGATTCTCGAAACACTCATGGGCCATGACATGGCACCAGTGGCAGGCCGCATAGCCGACGGAGAGCAGGACGGGCTTGTCCGTGCGCTGGGCTTCGGCGAGCGCATCCGCGCCCCAGGGCCACCAGTCGACGGGATTGTCGGCGTGCTGCAGAAGATAGGGGCTGGTTTCACCGGCGAGACGGTTTTGCGGCATCGGGAATGGCTCATATGGAAAGGGGATGCGATATCGAACGTAGAACGCCGCGCCGGCGGCGACAAGGAGAGCCGGGATGAAGATCAGGATCGACGTTGATTGCACGCCCGAGGAATTGCGCGCCTTTTTCGGCCTGCCCGATCTCGCGCCATTGCAGGCCGAGGTCCTGGAGGCCATGCGGGCGCGGCTCGGGGAGGGGCTCGGGGCCGAGGACATGGAGGCCTTGATGCGGGCCTGGATGAGCGGCGCCGGCGCGGGACTGGAACAGTTCCGGAAAATTCTCCTCGCCGGTCTTTCCGGCGGCAAGACGACGGAGAGCTGAGCCGTCGATGAGCGGGAACGGGACCATTTTCGCATTGTCGAGCGGCAGGGGCCGCGCCGGCGTGGCCGTCATCCGCATCTCCGGACCGCGCGCGGGCGAGGCCGCGCGGGCGCTGACCGGCGCGCCGCCGCCCTCGCCGCGACATGCGGTGCTGCGAACTCTGCGCGACCCGACGGAGAGGGATCTGCCGTTGGACCGGGCGCTCCTGCTGTTCTTCGCTGCACCGGCGAGCTTTACCGGCGAGGACGTGCTCGAGCTTCATATCCATGGCGGCCGGGCGGTGATCGACGGCGTCATCGCGGCGCTGGCTCGCCTTCCCGGGCTGCGTCCCGCGGCGCCGGGCGAGTTCACGCGGCGCGCGTTCGAGAACGGCAAGCTCGATCTCACCGCCGCCGAGGGGCTGGGCGATCTCATCGGCGCGGAGACCGAAGCGCAGCGGCGGCAGGCGCTGCGACAGATGTCGGGCGCCCTGGGAGCGCTTTACGAGGGCTGGCGCGAACGGCTCCTCTCGGCGCTGGCGGCGATCGAGGCCGAGATCGATTTTCCCGACGAGGAGGTGCCCGAGGCGGCGGTGACGAAGGTGGCGCCCGGGATCGCACGGGTGCGCGACGAGATCGCCGCGCATCTCGATGACGCGCATCGCGGCGAGCGCTTGCGCGATGGCGTTAGCATCGTGATCCTGGGCCCGCCGAATGTCGGAAAGTCTAGCCTTCTCAATGCATTGGCGAATCGGGAGGCGGCGATCGTGGCGGCCGGGGCGGGAACCACGCGCGACGTCATCGAACTCGCCTTCGACCTCGGCGGCTACCCGGCGAGTCTCATCGACACGGCCGGTCTACGGGCGGCCGACGACGCCGTCGAGGCCGAGGGCGTGCGGCGGGCGCTCGAGCGGGGGGCAACGGCCGATATCCGGCTGCTGGTGATCGAGGCCGCGACCTGGCCGAGGATCCCGGAGGAGCTCGCCGGGCATGGCGGAGAGGGGGCGGTGATCGTCGCCAACAAGGTCGATCTCGTCGGGACCATGGAGGCGGGGGCGCTCGATGCCGAAGGCGGGGCCTTCGCGGTGTCGGCGAAGACGGGGGCGGGTCTCGACGCCCTGCTGGGACATCTCGAGGCGCGGGTGGTGGCGCTGTGCGACGTCGGCGCGGCGCCGGCGATCACGCGCGCGCGGCATCGGCAGGCGCTCGAGGCCTGTCATGCGGCGCTTGCGGCGTTCTTCGCCGAGGGCGAGGATGTGGAACTGGCGGCGGAGGCGGTGCGGCTGGCGACGCGGGAGCTCGGGCGGCTGACCGGGCGGGTCGATGTCGAGGACGTTCTCGATCGGCTGTTCGCGGACTTCTGCATCGGCAAATGAGGTTTCACGTGAAACGGCGCGCGATTGACGGCCGCACCGTCCTATGCGTAGGGTCGCGCCGCGCGGGAAAGGCGGGAGCGCATGCGAGCGAGCTATGACATCATCGTCATCGGCGGCGGGCACGCCGGCTGCGAGGCGGCCGCGGCGGCGGCGCGCCTGGGCGCGGACACCCTGCTTCTCACCCACCGCGTCGAGACCATCGGCGCCATGTCGTGCAATCCCGCCATCGGCGGCATCGGCAAGGGCCATCTGGTGCGCGAGATCGATGCGCTCGACGGCCTGATGGGGCGGGTGGCGGATGCGAGCGGCATCCAGTTCCGCCTGCTCAACCGGCGCAAGGGCCCGGCCGTGCGCGGACCGCGGGCGCAGTCCGACCGGGCGCTCTATCGTTGCGCCATGCAGGACGCGATCCTCTCGCAGCCCGGTCTCGAGGTGCGGCCGGCGGCGGTCGAGGACCTTCTCGTCGACGCGGCGTCCGACCGGACGGCGGTGCGCGGGGTGGTGACGGCGGACGGTGCGGAAATCCGCGCCGGCGCGGTGATCCTGACCACGGGCACCTTTCTGCGCGGCCTCATCCATTGCGGCGAGAGGACCATGCCGGCGGGACGTGTCGGCGAGGCGCCGGCGGAGGGGCTTGCGAAGACGCTCGCGCGACTCGGCTTTCGCCTCGGACGCCTGAAGACCGGAACCCCGCCGCGGCTCGACGGTGCGAGCATCGACTGGTCGGTCTGCGCGGTGCAGGAGGGGGATGATCCGCCGACGCCCTTTTCCGAGCTCACCGGGACCATCAGCGTGCCGCAGATGGTGTGCCACATCACGCGGACGACGGCCGAGACGCACCGCATCATCCGCGAC
>CAZAEP010000259.1:577-2840 GCA_964484045.1 uncultured Sphingomonadales bacterium | reverse complement strand
GCCAGAGTGCGGCGCATGCGCCCTATGGCGGCGTCGTGCCCGAGATCGCCGCCCGCGCCCATGCCGCGCATCTCGACGGCCTGATCCGGGACGCCCTCGCCGAGGCCGCTCTCGATCTCGACGCGATCGATGCCGTCGCCGCCACCGCCGGACCGGGGCTCATCGGCGGCGTTCTCGTCGGCGTGGTGACGGCGAAGGCGATCGCGCTCGCCCGCTCGAAACCGTTCATCGCCGTCAATCACCTCGAGGGTCATGCGCTCTCGCCGCGCCTCGTCGCCGACATCGACTTCCCCTATCTGCTGCTTCTCGTCTCCGGCGGCCATTGTCAGCTTCTCGTCGTCGAAGGCGTGGGGCGCTACCGCCGCCTCGGCTCGACCATCGACGACGCCGCCGGCGAGGCCTTCGACAAGACCGCCAAGCTCCTCGGGCTCGGCTATCCCGGCGGCCCGGCGATCGAGCGGGCGGCGGAGACGGGCGATCCCGCCCGCTTCGCCCTGCCGCGGCCGCTGGTGTCGACGCCGGGTTGCGATTTCAGCTTTTCCGGCCTCAAGACCGCGGTGCGGCGCACCGCCGAACGCATGGCCGCGGAAAAGGGCGCGCTGGAGGCGGCGGACATCGCCGATCTCGCGGCCGCGACGCAGGCGGCGATCGGCGACTGCCTTCTCGATCGCACGGCGCATGCGATCGCGCTCTATCGCGCCGCGGACCCGGCCGCGCCGACCCTCGTCGTCGCCGGCGGGGTGGCCGCCAACCGGACCTTGCGCGATCGCCTCGCGACGCTTGCCCGCGAGCAGGGCCTGCGCTTCCTCGCGCCGCCGCCCTGGCTCTGTACCGACAACGCCGCCATGATCGCCTGGGCCGGGCTCGAGCGCTTCCGCCTCGGGCTTCTCGATACGCTCGAGACCCCGGCGCGGGCGCGCTGGCCGCTCGACGAGACGGCGGCCCCGATCCATGGCGGCGGGCGCAAGGGCGCCAAGGCATAGGGGCTTGCACCCGCGCGCCATTTCCGCCACCGTCGCGGCATGACGGGTGCTGACGGTCTGCAACATCTCGGCGTCATCGGCGGCGGCGCCTGGGGCACGGCGCTGGGCGCGGTGTTCGCCCGTGCCGGGCGGCGGACGCTGCTCTGGGCGCGCGAGCCGGAGGTCGTCGAGGAGATCAACGACCGCCACGAAAACAGCCTCTTCCTGCCCGATATCGCACTCCCCGGGGACCTGCGGGCGAGCGGCGATCTCGCCGCCTTCGCCGCCATGGACGCGCTCTTTCTGGTCACGCCGGCACAGCATCTGCGCGCCGTGGCGGGCGCGCTGCGTCCCCATCTCGAGCGACCGCTGCCGCTCGTCATCTGTGCCAAGGGGATCGAGCGCGACAGCGGCCGGCTGATGAGCGACGTGCTCGCCGAAACACTCCCCGGCCACCCGATCGCCGTGCTCTCGGGGCCCACCTTCGCCGCCGAGGTGGCGCGCGGCCTGCCGGCGGCGCTCACCCTCGCCAGCGCCGACGAAGCGCTGGGGCGCGCGCTGATGGCGGCGATCGCGCTGCCCACCTTCCGCACCTATTATTCCGCCGACATCATCGGCGCCCAGATCGGCGGCGCGGTGAAGAACGTGCTCGCCATCGCCTGCGGCGTCGTCGCCGGCCTGCAATTGGGCGAGAACGCCCGCGCCGCGCTCATCACCCGCGGACTCGCCGAGATGACGCGGTTCGGCGTCGCCATGGGCGCGCGCCGCGAAACGCTGATGGGGCTCTCGGGCGTCGGCGACCTCATCCTCACCTGCTCGTCCGAGCAATCGCGCAACATGTCGCTCGGCAAGGCGCTCGGCGAAGGCCGCCGTGCCGCCGACATTCTCGCCGAACGCCGGTCGGTGGCGGAAGGCGTATGGAGCGCCGGGGTGGTCGCCCGGCTCGGCCGCAAGCACGGCATCGAGATGCCGATCACCGACGCCGTGGTGGCGCTGCTCGCGCCCGACGCCCGTGTCGGCGCCGTGGTCGAGGGTCTGCTCGCCCGCCCCCTGAAAGCGGAGGAACCCTGATGCCCCTTTTCACGATCATCGCCTATGACAAGGCGGGCGGGCGCGCCATCCGCGCCACCGCCCGGCGCGCCCATCTCGACTATCTCGAGGGCGCCGGCGACCGTCTCCGGCTCGCCGGGCCCCTGCGCGACGCCGCGGAAAAACCGATCGGCAGCCTGATCGTCATCGACGCCGCCAGCGAGACCGCGGCGCGGCTTTTCGCCGAAAACGACCCCTATGCCCAAGCGGGG
>CAZAEP010000259.1:0-567 GCA_964484045.1 uncultured Sphingomonadales bacterium | reverse complement strand
GGCTCCCGCGCGACCCGCGCCTGGTCGAGGGCCTCTTCGCCCGGGTCGAGATCCATCCCTTCGCGGCCCTGCTCGGCCGCTGGGCGCGCATCGAGGGCTGAGGCGATGGCGTACTGGCTGGTGAAAAGCGAGCCCGGCACCTGGTCGTGGGAGGATCAGGCGGCGGCCGGCCGCACCCACTGGGACGGCGTGCGCAACGCGCAGGCGCTCGGCAATATGCGGCGCATGGCGGTGGGCGACGAGGCCCTCTTCTATCATTCGGGCAAGGAGCGGCGGATCGTCGGCATCGTGCGCATCGCGCGCGCCTTCTACGACGATCCGAACGACCCGAAATCGGGCCTCGTGGATGTCGAGACCGTGGCACCGCTGAAGCGGCCGGTGACGCTCGCCGGGATCAAGGCAGACCCCGCCTTCGCCGATCTCGCGCTGGTGCGCCAGCCGCGCCTTTCGGTGATGCCGGTAACGCCCGCGCAATGGCGCCGCCTGCTCGAGATGGGCGGGATGACGGTCCTCTAGGCCGCGCGGGCGAGTTTTTCCCGCCGCCAGGCGACGTAGCGCCAGCCGGCG
>CAZAEP010000258.1:0-2857 GCA_964484045.1 uncultured Sphingomonadales bacterium | reverse complement strand
AGCTATCGGGATCGATCTCGATGGCCCGCTTGTGGTGTTCGATCGCTTTCGGAAAATCCGCCGCCTCGAAATAGTAGAAGCCGAGATAGCTGTGGGCGGGGGCGCAGTTCGGATCCTTTGCCAGGGCGCGCCGGAGATAGAATTCCGCTTCGTCCGTTCGCCGGGTGTCGAGGCAGGTGAAGCCCATCTGCGCCAGCCACAGGGGATGATTCCCGAAGCGCTCGAACCCTTTCATCAGGAGCTCATGGGCGACCTGACCGTGGCCGTGATGCGCGAGTCGGCGGGCCTCGGCGATCATCCTGTTCAATTCTGCCGCCTGCGCCTTGGGCGAGGACGAGGAGCGCGCCTTGCGGCGCCTGGCGGAGGATCGAGCCATGGGCGAAACCGTTCCTTGCTTCCGAATGTCAACGTTAAGCCTTTCTTAGCCATGACTTCGATAAGAAATGATTAAACCCGTCCCTTGCCCACGAGGATGCCATGGCCGTCCTTCCCGCCGGCGATCACGAAGAGCTGCAACGGCGACGCCTGCGCGACGCCGATCGCCTCTATCACCTGCACAGCTTCACGGACCATCGCGGGCTCGCCGATGGCGGCGCCTTCATCGTCGAGCGCGCTCAGGGGTGCCGGATCGAGGGGGAGGGCGGGGTCGTCCTTCTCGATGCGGTGGCCGGGCTCGGTTGCGTCAATGTCGGCTACGGACGGACGGAGATCGCGCAGGCGGCCGCCGCGGCGATGGAACGCCTCGCCTATTATCATACCTTCCAGGCGGTGACGAATCCCGAGGCGGCGATGCTCGCGGAGAGGATCGCGACCCTCGCGCCGGGTGCGCTCGAGCGGGTCTTTTTCGCCAATTCCGGTTCCGAGGCCAACGAGACCATCGTCAAGATCATTCGTGCCTACTGGCGCGCCAGGGGCGAGCCCGGGCGCCGGGTCATCATCGCCCGCGATTACGGCTATCACGGCTCCACGCTCTATACCGCGGGGCTGACCGGGCTGCCATATATGCATACCGCTTTCGGCCTGCCGCTCGACGACGTTGCGCATGTCGCGGCGCCCTATTGGTACCGACACGGCGGTGACAGGACGCCGGAGGCGTTCGGGCGTGATGCGGCGGCCGCCCTCGCCCGCAAGATCGAGGACCTCGGCCCCGAGAACGTCGCCGCCTTCATCGCCGAACCGATCCAGGTCACCGCCGGTGCGATCATTCCGCCCGAGAGCTACTGGCCCGAGATCGTGCGCATCTGCCGCGACGCCGGTATCCTGCTCGTCGCCGACGAAGTGGTGACGGGGTTCGGACGCACCGGCGTGTGGTTCGCGCAGTCCCATTACGGCTTCGAGGCCGATCTCATGACCTGCGCCAAGGGGCTTGCCTCGGCCTATATCCCGATCGCCGCGGCGGTGGCGAGCGAAGAGGTGGCGGATGTCGTGCTCTCCGAGGAAGGGCCCTTCCAGCACGGCTTCACCACGTCGGGCCACCCCGTCGCCTGCGCCGTGGCGCTGAAGAACATCGAGATCATCGAGCGTGAAAACCTTGTCGCGACGGCGGCCGCCCGCGGCCGTTATCTCGCCGAGCGCCTCGCCGGGCTTGCGGCGCATCGTCTCGTTGGCGAGATCCGTTCGATGGGGCTCATCGCCGGTGTCGAGCTCGTGCGCGACAAGGCGACACGCGCGCAATACCCTCTTGAAGCCGGCATTTGCAGCCGGGTCGCGAATGCCTGCCTGATGCGCGGGGTGATCGTGCGGCCGACCGGCAATTCCCTCGTGCTCTGTCCGCCCTTCGTCATTTCCGAGGCGGAAATCGACGCCGTCGTGGCGGCGCTCGGCGAGGCGCTCGACGAAGTGGCCCGGGCGCTCGACGCCTGAAATCCGCCCCGCCAATTCCCTCCTCGAGCCGACGACCGCATGTTTGGCATGCGCATTGCTTCCTGCTCCCTGAGCCTTGCGAGCATGGAGGACGGGCGAAATGATCCAATGGCGGGAAAATCGGCGGATCGATGCGGCGGAACGTGATCGCAACGGCGTCCTGCCGGGCAGGGGCGGGCGGCAAATCCTGCCGCCCTGCGGCGAGAGCGAAGGGAGCGCGGGATGGCGCTGAATTCGATCATCCACACCTCGGTGACGGGTCTTCTGACCAATCAGGAGGCGCTGCGCGTCACCAGCAACAACATCACCAACGTCAACACGCCGGGCTATGCACGCCAGGTCGTGAGCACCGAGGCCAATGTCAATGGCAGCCTGTCCGCCGGCGTCAGCATCGCGGCGATCGAGCGGGTGGTGGACAAGTTTCTCGATGCGGCGAGTCTGCAGGCGACCTCGGATGCCTCGCAGTTCTCCGCCATGCGCGATCTTCACGAGCGGTTGCAGGCGGCGCTCGGCCGGCCGGATTCCGAGACCAGTCTGAGTGCCCGCATGAACAACGTGTTTTCGGCCCTGAGCGATCTCGCCTTCAACCCCGCCGATGCCGTGACGCGGCAACAGTTTCTCTCGGTCCTGCAAGGCTATACCGAAGAGGTCGCCCGTATCGCCGACCAGTTGCAGTCGCTGCGCGGCGATACCAGCCGGCAGATCGAATCCGAGGTCGGCAGCGTCAATGAATCGCTGCGCCAGATCTTCGAGCTCAATCGCAAGATTCTCGATCAGCGCGGTCGTGGCGGCGACGTTTCCGGACTCGAGAACCAGCGCCAGGCGGCTCTCGCGACGCTGTCGAAGAGCATCGACCTGCGCATTCTCGAAAATGGCGACGGCTCGGTCAGCGTCAATACGATCACCGGTGCGCAACTCGTGACCCCGGCATTCTATACCGAATTGCGCTACGAGGGGCCGGGCGTGGTCAGCGCCGAGACGGAGTTTCCGTCGA
>CAZAEP010000257.1:0-2913 GCA_964484045.1 uncultured Sphingomonadales bacterium | reverse complement strand
GAAATGAACGCGTCCATCCGGCCCGAGGGATAGTCGGTCGTGCGGGTCGAGCCGGCATGCGCGGAGATGGCGCAAGGCGTGACGCCGGGCCGACGCATCCTCTGCGGTATAGGGAACGACGCCGAGCGTCGCCTGAAGGTGCAAGGTTCCGCGGCCGAAGGCGGTCGGCGTCAGCCGGGCCGTGAACGGGGCCTCGAGAAAGCGGAAACGCAGCACCTCCGGCGGCAGGCGATACAGCTCGTCGAGGCGGGATTCCGCCTCGGCGAGCGCCGCGTGCAACGGTTTGTCCGTACGGGACGACGGGATTTGTTCGCGGGTCGCGCACGCCCGGGTTTCGGTGGCCATAGGTCCTTATCGATTCCTTGACATGTGGGCTCTCTCCGCAAGAGCTCCTCTACGCGACCCCCTCGCAAAACTGCGCCTACGAGCTTAAAGAAGGGTAAAATGGAGTGTCCCTTCCGTCCGCTCGCACCTCTTTGCTGGAGGAAACCTCGTGCCGCGACGACGTCCCGACCTGCCGCGTGAGGAAGGCCCGCGCGCCGCGCATGCCGGCGTGATTCGACGGCTGCTGCCCTATCTCTGGCCCGCAGGACGGTGGGACCTGCGCCTGCGCGTGATCCTTGCCGCCGTGCTTCTCGTTGTCGCCAAGCTGCTCACCGTCTATACACCTTTCCTCTACAAGCGGGCGGTCGACCTTCTCGAACAGCCGGCGGCGCAGGTGGTAGCGCTGCCCTTGGCGCTGCTCGCCGCTTACGGGCTGGCGCGCTTTTCATCGGTCGCCTTCGCGCAACTTCGCGACTGGGTGTTCACCCGCGTCTCGCAGCATGCGCTGCGCACACTCGCGCTCCAGACCTTCCGCCATCTGCACCGCCTGTCGCTGCGCTTTCATCTCGAGCGCCGCACCGGGGGCCTGAGCCGGGCCATCGAGCGCGGCACGCGTGCCATCGACTTCATGCTGCGCTTCATGCTCTTCAACATCCTGCCGACGATTTTCGAACTGGGTCTCGTCACGGTGATCTTCGCGGCGCATTTCGGCAGCGGCTACATGCTGCTGCTGGTGGCGTCCGTAGCGCTCTACATCGCGCTCTCGGTCACAATCACCGAGTGGCGGACCAAGTTCCGGCGCGCCATGAACACCGAGGACAGCCGGGCCAATGCGCGCGCCGTGGACAGCCTGCTCAATTACGAGACGGTCAAGTACTTCGCCAACGAGGAACACGAGGCGCGGCACTATGATGCGACGCTGGCGCGCTATCAGACGGCGGCGGTCAAGAGCCAGGGGTCGCTCGCCTTTCTCAATGCCGCGCAGGCGCTGGTGGTCAATGCGGCGCTCGCCGCGGCGATGGTGATGACTGCGCTCGATCATATGGCGGGTCGTCTGACGCTGGGCGATCTGGTGCTCGCCAATTCCTTGATGATCCAGCTTTTCGTGCCTCTCAACCTGCTCGGTTTCGTCTATCGCGAGATCAAGCAGGCGCTGATCGACATGGAGTATCTCTTCGGACTTCTCGACACCCCCGAAGAGGTGCAGGACGAGCCCGATGCGGCACCGCTGCAGATTCGTGGCGGAGAAATCCGCTTCGAAAATGTCGGTTTTGCCTATGACGCCCGCCGTCCCGTTCTCAAACGCGTGAATTTCATCGTTCCCGCCGGTCATACGGTGGCCGTGGTCGGCCCCAGCGGTGCCGGCAAGTCGACGCTTTCACGGCTGCTTTACCGCTTCTACGATGTCACCGGCGGCCGCATTCTGATCGACGGCCAGGACATCGCGAAAGTCACCCAGAAGAGCCTGCGCGCGGCGATCGGGATCGTGCCCCAGGACACCGTTCTCTTCAACGACACGATCGCCTACAACATCCGCTACGGGCGGCCGGAGGCGTCCGATGCGCAAGTCGCCGAGGCGGCGCGTCTGGCGCGCATCGACGATTTCATCCGCTCGCTGCCCGACGGCTACGAGACCATGGTCGGCGAGCGCGGTCTCAAGCTGTCGGGTGGCGAAAAGCAGCGCGTCGCGATCGCCCGCACGATTCTCAAGAACCCGCCGATTCTGCTTCTCGACGAAGCGACGAGCGCACTCGATTCGCATACCGAAAGCGAGATTCAGGAGGCGCTCGAGCAGGTGGCACGCGACCGCACGACGCTGATCATCGCCCATCGGCTCTCGACCGTCGTCGGTGCCGACCGCATTCTTGTCATGGTTGATGGCCGCATCGTCGAAAGCGGACGCCACGAGGAGCTCCTTGTCGCGGAGGGTGTCTATGCCGCGATGTGGGCGCGCCAGCAGGCCGAACGGGAGGAGGAAGCGCCCGATTCGGCGACCGTCGGCACGGACCTTTGACCTCGCCAGCGGATTGCGCCACAGTTCCGCGAAACCGTATGAGGAGAGTGACGTCCCATGGCCAGCAAGCCGCCGATCCTGCCGCGCGTTCATCGCGCCGGAATGCCCTTCATCCTCGGCACCTTCGCTCTTACGATCCTGGGCTTTTCCCTCTCATTGACCACCCTGGGCTGGCTTCTCGGCGGCGTCACGCTCTACATGCTTTATTTCTTCCGCGACCCGGTGCGCACGACACCGCTGCTCGATACCGCGCTCGTCAGTCCGGCGGACGGGATCGTGACCCGCATCGACGAGGCGCTGCCACCCGAAGAACTCGAGATGGGAACCGCACCGCGCCCGCGAATCTCGATCTTTCTCTCCGTCTTCGATGTTCATGTGATCCGCTCGCCCGTCACCGCGGCGGCGGCGCGGCTCGTCTATGTCCCCGGGCGTTTCGTCAACGCGACGCTCGACAAGGCGAGCGAGGAGAACGAGCGCCAGCTCATTCGCCTGGATCTGGCCGACGGACGCAGCCTCGCCGTCATGCTCATCGCCGGCCTTGTCGCATGGCGTATCGTCTGCGAGGTGACGGAAGG
>CAZAEP010000256.1:0-2924 GCA_964484045.1 uncultured Sphingomonadales bacterium | reverse complement strand
GATCGGCGCGGGCAGGGGCCCGGAATTGCCGATACAGGTGGTGCAGCCATAGCCGACGAGCTGGAATCCGAGCGCGTCCAGCGCCTCCTGAAGTCCGGCGCGTTCGAGATAGTCGGTCACCACCTGGCTGCCCGGAGCGAGCGAGGTCTTGACCCAGGGCTTGACGCGAAGCCCTTTCTCCACCGCCTTTTTCGCCAGCACGCCGGCGGCCAGCATGACCGAGGGATTGGACGTGTTGGTGCAGCTCGTGATCGCCGCGATCACCACGTCGCCATGGCCGAGATCGTAGTCTTCATCCTCCACCGGCACCCGCGGGTCATCGAGCGACTTGCCGAAGGACGCGGGCAGCGATTCGGCGAAAGCCTTCGCCACATCGTCCAGGACGACCCGGTCCTGTGGCCGCTTCGGCCCCGCGATCGAGGGCCGGACCGTGGCCAGATCGAGTTCGAGCACGTCGGTGAAGAGCGGGTCGGGCGTGGTCTCGTCGCGCCACATGCCCTGCGCCCTGGCATAGGCCTCGACCAGCGCCACCGTCTCCTCGTCGCGGCCGGTGAAGCGCAGATAGTCGAGCGTCGCCTGCTCGACCGGGAAGAAGCCGCAGGTGGCGCCGTATTCGGGGGCCATATTGGCGATCGTCGCCTTGTCGGCGACCGAGAGATGGGCGAGGCCGTCGCCGAAATATTCGACGAACTTGCCGACCACGCCCTTCCTGCGCAGCATCTCGACGACGGTGAGCACGAGGTCGGTGGCGGTCGCGCCCTCGGGCAGGCGGCCGGTCATCCGGAAGCCGACGACCTCGGGGATCAGCATCGAGATCGGCTGTCCGAGCATGGCGGCCTCGGCCTCGATGCCGCCCACCCCCCAGCCGAGCACGGCAAGGGCGTTGATCATGGTGGTGTGGCTGTCGGTGCCGACCACGGTGTCGGGGAAGGCGTAGACGGTGCCGTCCTCGGCGCGGCGCGTCATCACGCTGCGGCCGAGATATTCGAGATTGACCTGATGGCAGATGCCGGTTCCCGGCGGCACGACGCGAAAATTGTCGAAGGCCTCCTGCCCCCAGCGCAGGAACTGGTAGCGCTCCCCGTTGCGCTCGTATTCCCGCTCCACATTGATGCGGAAGGCGTCCTTGCGGCCGAAGGCGTCGACCATCACCGAATGATCGATGACGAGATCGACGGGGGCGAGCGGGTTGATCCTCTCCGCGCTTCCGCCGAGCGCCTGCATGGCTTCGCGCATGGCGGCGAGATCGACCACCGCCGGCACGCCGGTGAAGTCCTGCATCAGGACCCGCGCCGGCCGGTAGGCGATCTCGCGCGTCGAACGCCGCTCCTCAAGCCAGTCGACCACGGCGCGGATATCCTCGACGGTGACCGTCTTGCCGTCCTCGAAGCGCAACAGGTTCTCGAGCAGAATCTTGAGCGAGAAGGGCAGGCGCGCGAAATCGCCGAGGCTCTCGGCGGCCCTGGCGAGCGAGAAGACCGTGTAGGTCCTGTCGCCGACGCTGAGGGTGTCGCGGGTGTGAAGCGTGTCTCGACCGACGATGGACATGGGACCTCCTGATCCTGGCGCCGCTCCGGGGGTGAACGGCGAGGTGCGACCGCGGACGGGCCGCGGCTGCTTAATGCAAAAAAAACGCGCCCGCCTCAAGGTGAATCGCCTTTTTTGCGGGAAGATCGGGTTCACGGGGCGACTCAAGCGGAATTGCGCGGCATGTGAGCGGCGCCGACCCCATATGACGGAATCTCCGGACGGTTCGACCGCAGCAATGGAGAGCAGCCGATGCTTCGCCGCCGCCAGGCCTCCCGCCGCGATCGCATATTCGCGCTCCTGTGGGTCGTCGCCTATGGCGCGGTCGTCATGGGACTGATCGCCATCGCCTTCGCGACGCCATGAAGCGGCAAGCGGCCGCCGCGGCCGGCGCGATCTTCGCTCTTGCCAAGCGGGGGTCCCCGCCGACTATTGTGGCCGCCATGGCCGCGGAAATTCATCAGGGACTGGTGGCGCGCGATCTCGCCTGCATTCGCAGCGGGCGCGAGGTGTTCGCGCATCTCGATTTCCGTCTTCCGCCGGGCGAGCTTCTCATCGTCACCGGCCCCAATGGCAGCGGCAAGACCAGCCTCCTGCGGCAGATCGCGGGCTTCGTGCCGATCGCCGGCGGAACCCTCGTCTGGCGCGGCGCGCCGGCGGCGGCCGACCGGGTCGAGGACATCCACTATGTCGGTCACGCCATGGCCCAGAAGACGGCGCTCAGCGTGCACGACAATCTCGCCTTCTGGGCGGGATATTTCACCGCGCCGGCCGCCGATGTGGAGGCCGCCCTCGAGGCCTTCGATCTCGCTTCGCTGCGCGACGTGCCGCTGCGACTGCTGTCGGCGGGGCAGCAGAAGCGGGCTTCGCTGGCGCGGCTCTGCCTCGGCGCGCGTCCGCTGTGGCTTCTCGACGAGCCGACGGTGGCCCTCGACGCCGCCTCCGAAAAGCGGCTCTATGCCCTTCTGAACCGGCATCTCGCGCGGGGCGGCATGGCGGTGGTCGCCACCCATCAGCGGCTCGATGTCGTCGGTCAGCGACTCGACCTCGCCCGGTTCGACGTGACGCGCGAGGGGGCGCTCGAGGCCGGCCCATGCTGAGACCCTTTCTCACCCTCGTCGCGCGCGATATCCGCCTGGCCTATGCGCAGGGCGGTGCGGCGGGGCTCGTCATCGCCTTCTATGCGGCGACGGTGACGCTCTTTCCCTTCGGGGTCTCGCCCGAGCCCGAGGCTCTGCGCACCATCGCCCCCGGCGTCCTGTGGATCGCCGCGCTCCTTGCCGCGCTCCTGTCTCTCGATCGCGTGTTCCAGGCCGATTTCGAGGACGGCACGCTCGAGATCCTGACGCTCTCCGGCCTGCCGCTCGGCATGGCGGCGCTGGCCAAGGCGCTGGCGC
>CAZAEP010000255.1:0-2951 GCA_964484045.1 uncultured Sphingomonadales bacterium | reverse complement strand
CGAGCACGCGGCCCGGGTGCTCAGCGCCCTGCCGGAGGATTTTGCCATGGAAGTGGTGATGCGGCTGCTGAGCATGGAGGCGGTGCAGAAGGAAATCCTGGATAATGTCGAGCAGACCCTGCGGGTCGAGTTCATGAGCAATCTGGCGCGCACCAACCGCCGCGACAGCCACGAGCTGATTGCCGAGATCTTCAACTACCTCGACCGCAGCGCCGAATCCCAGTTCCTCTCCGCCCTTGAAGAGCGCAACCGCGAATCCGCCGAGCGCATCCGCGCCCTGATGTTCACCTTCGAGGATCTGCAAAAACTCGATCCGGCGGGCATACAGACGCTGCTGCGCAACTTCGACAAGGACAAGCTGGCGATCGCCATGAAGGGCGCCTCGGACACACTGCGCGACCTGTTCTTTTCCAACATGTCGGAGCGCGCCGCCAAGATCCTGCGCGAGGACATGGAGGCGATGGGCCCGGTGCGCCTGCGCGACGTCGACGAGGCGCAGATGGCGATGGTCAATCTGGCCAAGGATCTGGCCGATGCCGGCGAGATTATCCTTCTCGACAACAAGGGCGAGGACGAACTCGTCTACTGAGCGTGCAATGACCGACTCCGTGGAAGACGAACAGGACCGCCGCATGGCAAGAGCCGCCACCAATATCATTTTCGAGACCGCGTTTGATGCCGGCGTGTCGGGCCCGCGCGACCCGTACGATCGTTATCTGCAGAACGAGCCGAAATACGGCGACAAGGATCTCGAACGCGCCCGCAAACAGGCCTTCGAGCAGGGTGTCGAGGCCGGCATCGAACAGGCGCGGGCCAGTTACGAGGCGGAGATGGCGGCGCTGTTCGCCGAGCTCGCGGGTCAGGTCCACACGATGATCGGCGAGCGCGAGGCGCTGGCCGAGGAGCTGCGCTGCGAAGCCGCGCGCCTGGCCCATGCCATCGCCACCCGGCTGGCGCCGCGCCTCATGCGCGCTCACCCGCTGGCCGAGATCGAGGCGATGGTCGGCGACTGCCTGGCCGAGCGTCATGGCGAGCCGCGGATCGTCATCCGGGTAAGCGAGGATCAGCTCGACGGCCTGCGGGCACGCCTCGAGCAGATGGCCGAGCAGCACGGCCTCGCGGATGCCCTGATGCTGCGCGCCGACCCGGACATCGGCGCCGGCAACTGCCGCGTCGAGTGGCAGGACGGCGGCGCCGAGCGCGACGTGGAAAAAATCCTCGAGGCGGCGGCGGCGGCGGTCAACCGCTATCTCGAACTGCACGGCAGCGATGTCCCGGTGCACACGGATGTGAATCCCGGGCCCGAGCCGGAAACGGCTGCGCCGGCTTCGGGCGAAGACGCCACGCGTTGAGTTCAAGGAGATCGGACGATGGCAGACGACGACAACAACGTGGAATGGGAGGACCTCGATTCCGGTGACGGATCGTCCGGCGGCGACGGCGATGGCGAAGCCGCCGGCGAGGGCGCGCCGGAAGACGCCGAAACGACGCCGGAGGTCGCGGCCGAGGACGGCCCGGACGGTGGCGAGGGCGACGACGGCACCACCCGCACGGCGGCCGATCTCGAGGCGGTGTTCGACATCCCGGTCAAGGTCTCGGCGGTGCTCGGCAAATGCAACCTCCAGGTCGCTGAGCTGATGAAGCTGGGCCGCGGGGCGGTGATCGAGCTCGACCGCAAGGTCGGCGAGGCCATCGACGTTTATGTCAACAACCGGCTGGTCGCCCGCGGCGAGGTGGTTCTGGTCGAGGATCGCCTGGGCGTGACCATGACCGAGATTATCAAGGTCGATCACAAGTAGCCCGGCCCGGATGTTGCGAGGACAACCGTCATGAACCGTGCACGCGTCGATCTGGTCACCGTCCTGGGGCTGGCTGCCGGCTTCGGCCTGGTCATCAGCGCCATGGTCTTGGGCGGCTCGCCGGGGGCGTTTTTCGATGTGCCCTCGCTGCTGATCGTTCTCGGCGGGACCACGGCGGTAACCGTCGCCAGCTTCTCGATGGACGAGATCCGCGCCGCCGGCAAGGCGATGGCGCGGGCCGTGACCCACAACCGCAAGGATCCGCGCCGGGCCGCCCGGACGATCATTCGCCTCTCCGAGAAAGCCCGCAAGGACGGCATCCTGGCGCTCCAGGAGCTGTCGCCGACATTCCGCCAGGATCCCTTTCTGGAGCGCGCCATGAGCCTGGTCATCGACGGCGCGCCGACCGCGGAGGTCGAGAAGATCCTTCACAGCGAGGTCCGCGCGATGACCGCGCGCCACGCCAAGGGCGCGCAGATTCTGCGCCGCGCCGCCGAGGTCGCGCCGGCCATGGGCCTGATCGGAACGCTGGTCGGCCTGGTGCAGATGCTCGGCAACCTCGACGATCCCTCGCGCATCGGCCCGGCCATGGCGGTGGCCTTGCTGACCACCTTCTACGGCGCCGTGCTCGCCAACATGGTGTTCACGCCGCTGGCCAACAAGCTGGAGCGCAACTCCGACGAGGAAACCCTGATGAACACGGTTTACGCCGTCGGAGCGACCTCGATCGGACGGCGGGAGAATCCCCGCCGCCTCGAAATGCTGCTCAATGCCCTGCTGCCCCCGTCGCAGCGGGTCCAGCACTTCAGATAGCTCAACCGGGAGAGACCAAAAATGCGTCTTTTGATGATTGGAACCTTGAGCGGCCAGCTCGGAGAAGCGACCAAGATCGCCATGGGCCGCGGTGCCAAGGTCTCGCATGCGCCGGACATCGAATCCGCCCTTTCGGCGCTACGATCCGGACATGGGGCCGATCTGGCGATGATCGACGTGCATGCCGACATCCGCGGCTTCATCGACCGCGCAGCGGCCGAGCATATTTTCATCCCCGTCGTCGCCTGTGGTATCGGCGCCGATACCAAGGCAGCGGTGGCGGCGATCAAGGCCGGCGCCAAGGAGTATCTGCCGCTTCCCCCCGAAGCCGAGCTCATC
>CAZAEP010000254.1:0-2970 GCA_964484045.1 uncultured Sphingomonadales bacterium | reverse complement strand
CCGTCTCCGTCAGCGCCAGCAGCGGCGCCACGCGCGCCGTCGTCTCGGCCACCGACGTCCGTCTCGCGGCGAAGGAACAGGTCGAGAGCCTCGGCGCCAAATTCGTCATGGTCGAGGACGAGGAAGCAAAGGAGGCCGAGACCGCCGGCGGCTATGCGAAAGAGATGAGCGAGGCCTACAGGAAGAAGCAGGCGGCGCTCATTGCCGAGACTCTCGCCAAGCAGGATATCGCGATCACCACGGCGCTCATTCCCGGCCGCCCGGCGCCGCGCCTCATCACCGAAGAGATGGTGCGCTCGATGAAGCCGGGTTCGGTGATCGTCGATCTCGCCGTCGAACAGGGCGGCAATTGCGAGCTGACGAAGGCCGGCGAGGTGATCGGGGTTGCGGGCGTCACCATTGTCGGACATCGCAACCTGCCCTCGCGCATCGCCACCGACGCCTCGGCGCTCTTCGCCAAGAATCTGCTCAATTATCTGACGCCGCTCGTCGACAGGGAGACGGGGGCTCTCGGACTTGATCTCAAGGACGAGATCATCGCCGCCTCGCTCGTGACCAAGGACGGCGCGATCGTGCATCCCGAACTCAAGGGCGCGGCCTGAGACCTGTCCGGGGCGCCGCGGGGTGAATAGGGGAAAAGGGGACTTCCATGTTTGAGACCATGATGATGATGGCGGCGGCGAGTGCGGAAGCCACGCCGAGCCCGATCATCCAGCAACTCTCGATCTTCGTGCTCGCCGTGTTCGTCGGCTATTATGTGGTATGGAGCGTTACGCCGGCCTTGCACACGCCACTCATGAGCGTGACCAACGCGATCTCGAGCGTCATCGTCGTCGGAGCCATCATCGCCGTCGGCGGCGAGGGACTGAGCACCGCCACATGGCTCGGCCTGATCGCCATTGCGCTGGCCTCGGTCAATATCTTCGGCGGCTTCGCCGTCACCCAGCGCATGCTCGGCATGTACAAGAAAAAAGAGAAGAAATAGGGAGGCCCCGGCATGAGCCAGAGTTTCGTCGACTGGACCGCGCTCGCCTATCTGGTCGCCGCGGTCCTCTTCATCCTCGCGCTCCGGGGCCTTTCGGGGCCCGAGACGGCGCGCCGCGGCAATGTCTTCGGCATGCTCGGCATGCTGATCGCCGTTGCCGCGACGGCATTCAACCCCGAGGTCATCCGTTTCGGCCTCGGCCATGTCGCGCTGGCGGTGCTCCTCGGCGGCACGGTCGGGCTCGTCATTGCGCGCCGCATCGCCATGACCGCGATGCCGCAGCTCGTCGCCGCCTTCCACAGCCTCGTCGGCCTCGCGGCCGTGCTCGTCGCCTCGGCGGCCTTTCTCCATCCGCAGAATTTCGGCATCACCGATGCCGCGGGCGCGATCATCCTCGCCTCGCGCATCGAGATGAGCCTCGGTGTGGCCATCGGCGCCATCACCTTCTCCGGCTCGGTGATCGCGTTTCTGAAACTGCAGGGGGTGATGTCCGGGGCCCCGATCCTGCTCCCCGGCCGACATGTCATCAACCTTCTGATCGGGTTCTTCATCATCGCCGAGATCGTCGTCTTCGCCGTGACCCAGGATGTGACGATCGCCGGCATTCACGCCTTCTGGTGGGTGACGGCCTTCTCGTTCCTGATCGGCTTTCTGCTCATCATTCCGATCGGCGGCGCGGACATGCCGGTGGTGATCTCGATGCTCAACAGCTATTCGGGATGGGCGGCCGCCGCACTCGGCTTCACGCTCCACAACACGGCGCTGATCGTCACCGGGGCGCTCGTCGGCTCGTCGGGCGCGATCCTCTCCTACATCATGTGCAAGGGCATGAACCGCTCGTTCGTGAGCGTCATCGCCGGGGGCTTCGGCGGCGAGGAGGCGGGGCCCAAGGGGGCGCGCGCCGACCGCCCGGTGAAGTCGGGCTCGGCCGAGGACGCCGCCTTCATCCTGAAGAACGCCGGCTCGGTGATCATCGTGCCCGGCTACGGGATGGCGGTGGCGCAGGCGCAGCACGCGGTGCGCGAGATGGCGGATCTCCTGAAGAAGGAGGGGGTGAGCGTGAAATACGCGATCCACCCCGTGGCCGGCCGCATGCCGGGGCACATGAACGTGCTGCTGGCCGAGGCCAATGTGCCCTATGACGAGGTCTTCGAGCTCGAGGACATCAACAACGCGTTCGGACAGACCGACGTCGCCTTCGTCATCGGCGCCAACGACGTCACCAATCCGGTGGCCAAGACCGATCCCTCCTCACCGATCTACGGCATGCCGGTGCTCGATGTGGAGAAGGCGAAGACGGTGCTCTTCGTCAAGCGTTCGCTCTCGCCCGGCTATGCCGGCGTCGACAACGAGCTCTTCTACCGCGACAACACGATGATGCTCTTCGGGGACGCCAAGAAGATGGTCGAGGAGATCGTCAAGCACCTGGGGTGAGGGGGATGGCGCGCCGGGCGGAGAAAGAAGCACAGGGCGCGGTCTTCTCCGTCCATGCGCGCCGTGCGGGGGCATTGTCCTGACCTGCGGATCCGGAGCGCGTTCCCGGGCCTCCCCGGCACCTTGCCTGCGATGTGATCGGTGCATGCAAGGATGCCCCGGTCCGTTGCGATCGGGGTGTGGAACGGCTCTGGCGCCATCGTGACGGGCGGCTCGTAACGTCGCTCCGGGAGCGGAGTCGCGGAGAGCGGCGTTTGGCCATGCGACCTGTCCAGTGAAGCCGCGCCGTCGATGTTTGTCCGGCTTTTCTTGCACCAGAAGCAAGCAATTGATTTGAAAGAGTGTTCTCGTCCGTGTGCGGGTCCATCGGAGGACGTGGAAGTTTTGCGAGAAAAAGGTTTGACAGGGGCCGCGCGCGCTCCTATAACCCGCCCTCGCCGCGGCCGAAGGGGTGCCTTCGGAGACCCCGCGGCGGCGCCGGGTCGTCCGGCATTTTTGTTCTTTGACATTGTGATGAGGGAAGGGAGATGCGGGCGGTGGTTCTGCCTTGG
>CAZAEP010000253.1:0-3025 GCA_964484045.1 uncultured Sphingomonadales bacterium | reverse complement strand
ACGACTGGGATAGCCCGACACTCGGCGCCTTGTGGCTCGGCTGAGAGGTCTGGTGCGACGGCATGGAGGTGACGTAGTACACCTATTTCCAGCAGGTCGGCGGCCTCGACTGCCGGCCGGTCTCGGGCGAACTCACCTACGGGCTCGAGCGTCTGGCCATGTATGTGCAGGGCGTCGACAATGTCTATGATCTCGACTTCAACGGCGCCGGGGTCACCTATGGCGAGGTGTTTCTGGATAACGAGCGTCAGTTCTCGGCCTATAATTTCGAGGTCGCGGACACCGGCATGCTGGCGCGGCACTTCCAGGATGCCGAGACCGAATGCCGCGCGCTTCTCGCGCGCAATCTCGTGCTGCCGGCCTATGATCAGACGATCAAGGCGAGCCATCTCTTCAACCTGCTGGATGCCCGCGGCGTGATCTCGGTGCTCGAGCGCCAGGCCTATATCGGCCGCGTGCGCGCGCTGGCACGCGCCTGCGCCGAGGCCTGGGCGGCGCTGGAGGCGGGCGATGCCTGAGCTCCTTGTCGAACTCCTCTCGGAAGAAATCCCGGCGCGCATGCAGGCCCGCGCCTGCGCCGATCTCGAACGCCTGATGGCGGAGAAGCTCAAGGAGGCACGGCTCGATTTCACCGGGATGGAGGCCTATGCGACGCCACGGCGGCTGGCGCTCGTGGTCAACGGCTTGCCCGAACGTCAGCCCGACAGGCGCGAGGAACGCCGCGGTCCGCGGGTCGATGCGCCGGAAAAGGCGCTCCGAGGCTTCAGACGCTCGCTGCCCGCGGGTGCGGCGCTCGAGGAGCGCGACACGCCCAAGGGGCGGTTCCTTTATGCCGTGATCGCGCATGAGGGTCGGACCGCGGCGGCGGTCATCGCCGACATCATGCGCGAAATCCTGAGCCGCTTTCCCTGGCCGAAGTCGATGCGCTGGGGGGAGGGGAGCTTGCGCTGGGTGCGGCCCCTGCAATCGATTCTCTGCCTTCTCGACGGTGCGCCGGTGGATTTTGCGATTGACGGCGTCGGGAGCGGCAACACCACCCGCGGTCACCGCTTCATGGCGCCCGCGACCGTCAGGGTGACGGGTTTCGACGACTACAAGGAAAAGCTCAAGAAGGCGAAGGTGATCCTCGATCCCGGAGCGCGGCGCGGGCGGATCGAGGCCAGGGCGGGGAAGCTCGCCCGCGAGGCCGGGCTCGAACTCGTGTCCGATCCGGCGATGATCGACGAGAATGCCGGGCTCACCGAATGGCCCTTTCCGCTGCTCGGGCATTTCGACCCCGCCTTCCTCGAGGTGCCCGAGGAGGTGCTGGTCTCGGCCATGCGCCATCATCAGAAATATCTGACGCTCAAGGACCCCGCGACCGGACGCCTCGCCCCCGCCTTCATCTGTGTCGCCAATACGCAGGCGCCGGACGGCGGCAGGGCGATCGTCGCCGGCAACGAGCGCGTTCTCGGCGCCCGACTCGCCGACGCGCGCTTCTTCTGGGAGCAGGACCTGAAGGTGCCGCTCGAGGAGCGCCTGCCGGCGCTCGCCGACATCGTCTTTCACGACAAGCTCGGCAGCATGGCCGAACGCGTCGCGCGCATCGAGACGCTCGCGGCGCACATCGCGGAGCGCTATGTCAAGGATGCGCCGGCGGGTCAGGTTCGTCGCGCGGCGCGGCTTGCGAAGGCCGATCTGGTCACCGGCACGGTGGGCGAGTTTCCCGAGCTGCAGGGCGTCATCGGGGCGCGGCTCGCCGCGGCGCAGGGCGAGCCGGAGCCGGTCGCACGGGCGATCGAGGCGCAATATGCGCCCAAGGGGCCCGACGACCTCTGTCCCGACGAGCCGGTCGCGGTGACGCTGGCTCTGGCGGAAAAGCTCGACACGCTGGTCGGCTTCTTCGCCATCGGGGAGACGCCGACCGGCTCGAAGGATCCCTTTGCGCTGCGCCGGGCCGCGCTCGGCGCCATCCGGCTCATCATCGAGAACGGGTTGCGGATCGCGTTGCTGCCGCTCTTCGAGACGACCGCGCGGCTCTACCGCACGCGGAACGGGGGGGACGGTTTTTCGCCGACCGACCTTCTCGCCTTCTTCGCCGAGCGCCTGAAGGTGCAGCAGCGCGCGCGTGGCGTGCGGCACGATCTCATCGACGCCGTCTTCGCTCTCGGCGGCGAGGACGATCTCGTGCGGCTCCTCAGGCGCGTCGAGGCTCTCGCGGATTTCGTGGCCACCGAGGACGGCGCGCACCTGCTCGCCGGCTACAAGCGCGCCGCCAATATCGTGAAGATCGAGGAAAAGCGCGACAGGACGCGCTATGACGGGATGGCCGTCGATCCGGAGCGGCTCGTGGCGCCCGGGGAAAAGCGCCTCCACGCGGCCCTGAACGCCGCCCGCGAAGCGGCCCGGACGGCCCTCGCGCACGAGGATTTCGCCGGTGCGATGCGGGCGCTTGCGGCCTTGCGCGCGCCCATCGACGCCTTTTTCGACGCCGTGACGGTGAATGCGGAGGATGCGGAATTGCGCCGCAACCGCCTCGCTCTCCTGGCGGAGATCCGCGCGGCGGTGAACATGGTGGCGGACTTCTCGAGGATCGAGGGGTGAGAGGTGCGGATGAAATCCGTTCGTCGCGGGCCTGTCGAAGGTTGAACGGCGAGACGTGAAGGAAACGATGTAGCGGGGACGATCAATGAGCAAGTGGGTCTACAGTTTCGGCGGCGGCAGCGCCGAAGGGCGCGCCGACATGAAGCCGCTTCTCGGCGGCAAGGGCGCCAATCTCGCGGAAATGGCCTCGATCGGGCTGCCGGTGCCGCCGGGCTTCACCATCACCACCGAGGTCTGCACCTATTACTATGCCCATGGCGAGACCTACCCTGACGATCTCGCCGATGAGGTCGAGGCGGCCCTGGCGGCGGTCGAGCGCGAGGTCGGTGCGCGCTTCGGCGATGCCGGGAACCCGCTTCTCGTGTCGGTGCGTTCGGGTGCGCGGGTCTCGATGCCGGGCATGATGGACACGGTGCTCAATCTCGGGCTGAACGATGCGACC
>CAZAEP010000252.1:0-3027 GCA_964484045.1 uncultured Sphingomonadales bacterium | reverse complement strand
CGAGATAGAGATGGAGGGGCGTGCTCATGCCCGCCTTTGTAGCGAGCACGCGCGCCCAAGGCGAGGCGGAAATGAGACGCCCGGCCGACCGGGCCCGGCCGGGCGCGGGGTCATGTAAAGGCCGGGCCGGGCTTCCTGCCGAGCGCCTTCAGAATCCGCGCCAGAGGGCAGAATCCGGTGAAGGCGGCCTGCAGCATGTTGGCCCCGACGAAGGCCGTGAACCAGAGCCAGTAAGGCGACCACAGCCAGGCGAGCGCCAGGCTGATCAGGATGAAGCTTCCGGCAATCGCGAAAACCAGCCGGTCGATGGTCATGTCCTTCCCGTCATTGCGTCCGGTCGTCATCCGTCCCTCCTTCCTCAGTCCATCCCGGCCCGATGCGGTCGGGGCCGGCCTCTCTCGTGTCGGGAATCTGGGGTCGGGCGAACGGGCGTCAAGTGCGGCGGGCGAATTGCCGCGGCGGACAACGCCTCCGACAAGCCGATCCGGCCGATCCGAAGGCGAGAGCCGTCCGTATCCGGAACGGGCGTTGTTGCGGTCAGGCGGCCCTCGCCTTCCTGCCCTTCCCCCCGCGCTTGTCCTCGGGTCCGCCGGCGCGGATGAACAACCGATCGCAATAGGGGCATTCCACGGCACCCTTGTCGCCCATATTGAGATAGACGCGGGGATGGCCGAGGGCGCCCTCGCCACCGTCGCAGGCGACGACCGTGTCCTCGACATAGATCGTTTCGGGCGGGGGCATGCTCATCGTGTCTCGTCCTCGCTGCTGACCGTCATCGCCGCTATATAGCGGCGCAGCGGCAGGCGCTCAACTCCCGTGCATTGACGACGCCCGCAAGGCGGTGCTAGCGCAGGGCGTCCGGAACGATACGCAATCGAGGTATCCGTGTGAACAAGGAAGCGGCGATTTCCGTCCGCGGGCTGGAAAAGACCTATGGCGGGCGCAGCCCCAAGCGGGCGCTCAAAGGCATCGATCTCGATATCCCGCAAGGCTCGCTCTTCGGCCTTCTGGGCCCCAACGGCGCCGGCAAGTCGACCTTCATCAACATTCTCGCCGGCCTCGTGCGCAAATCGGCGGGTGCGGTCCGCGTCTGGGGCTTCGACCTCGATGCCAACCCGCGCAATGCCCGGGTGTCGATCGGCGTCGTGCCCCAGGAGCTCGTGTTCGACGCCTTCTTCACGCCGTGGGAGATGCTCGAGGTGCAGGCCGGCATGTACGGCGTGCCCAGGCGCGAGCGTCGCACGGCCGAGCTTCTCAAGGCCGTGCGCCTGTGGGAGCAGCGCCATGCCTATTCGCGCACGCTGTCGGGCGGCATGAAGCGGCGCCTGCTCGTCGCCAAGGCGCTGGTGCATTCGCCGCCGGTGCTGATCCTCGACGAGCCCACCGCCGGCGTCGACATCGAACTCCGGCAGCTCCTGTGGGACTATGTGCGCCGGCTCCACGCCGCCGGCACGACGATCGTGCTGACCACGCACTATCTCGAGGAGGCGCAGGAGCTCTGCGATCGCATCGCCATCATCGACCATGGCGAGGTCGTCGCCTGCGAACCGACGGAACAGCTTCTCGCGCGCATCGACGAAAAGGAGATCATCCTGCAGTTCGCCGCGCCGCTCGATGCGGTGCCGTCGGCCTTTGCCCGCTTCCGCACGCGCCTCCTGCCGCCCGATCGACTGGCGGTGCAGATCTCGCGCAGCAGCGGCGACGTCGATGCGGTCCTGCGGGCAATCGCCGATTGCGGCCTGCCGCTCGTCGACCTCACCACCGACGAGACCGATCTCGAGGACATCTTCCTGCAGCTCACGCGATCCTCGGCGTCCGAGGCGGCCGCGCCGGCGTGAGCGGGACGTTCGACATTCTGGTCATCGGCGGCGGTGCGGCAGGACTGACGGCGGCGCTGACGCTCGCGCCGCATGCCCGGGTCGCGCTCGTCTCCAAGGCCGAGCTCGGCGCCGGCGCGACGCCATGGGCGCAAGGCGGCATCGCCGCCGTGCTCGCCGAAGGGGATACCGTCGAGCGTCATATCGCCGACACGCTCGATGCCGGCGCCGGCCTGTGCCGGCCCGAGGTCGTGCGCTTCGTCGTCGAGCGCGGGCCGCAGGCGATTGCGGAGCTCGTTCGCCTCGGCGTCGCCTTCACCCGCGACAACCGCCCCGAGGAGGGCTCGGACTACCATCTGACGCGGGAGGGCGGGCATTCGGTGCGCCGGGTCATTCATGTCGACGACGCCACCGGCCGCGCGGTGCAGACGGCGCTCGAGGCGCGCGCCCGGGCCGCGGCCGGCATCACCGTCCTCGAGCATCACATGGCGGTCGATCTCATCACCAACCGCCATCTGCGCAGCCGGCGGCGCGGGCGGGAGCGCTGCCATGGCGCCTATCTTCTCGATCGGCGCGCGGGGCGGGTCATCGCCGTGCCGGCGCGGGCGGTGGTGCTCGCCACCGGCGGCGCAAGCCGCGTCTATCTCTACAGCTCGAATCCCGACGGCGCCACCGGTGACGGCATCGCCATGGCCTGGCGCGCCGGCTGCCGGGTGGCGAACATGGAATTCAACCAGTTCCACCCCACCTGCCTCTATCACCCGAAGGCGAAGAACTTCCTCATCACCGAAGCCCTGCGCGGCGAAGGCGCGACGCTGACCCTGCCCGACGGCGAGCGCTTCCTCTTCCGCTTCGATCCCCGTGGCGAGCTCGCGCCGCGCGACATCGTCGCCCGCGCCATCGATCACGAGATGAAGCGGCTCGGGCTCGACCATGTGCTGCTCGACATCAGCCACAAGGACCCCGATTTCGTTCTCGCCCATTTCCCCACCATCTATCGCCGCTGCCGCGAATACGGCATCGACATCACGCGCGAGCCGATCCCGGTGGTGCCGGCGGCGCATTACACCTGCGGCGGGGTCGTCGTCGATCTCGCCGGGCGCACCGATCTCGACCGCCTCTACTGCATCGGCGAGGCCTCGGCCACCGGACTCCACGGCGCCAATCGCATGGCCTCGAACTCGTTGCTCGAATGCCTCGTCTTCGGCCA
>CAZAEP010000251.1:0-3058 GCA_964484045.1 uncultured Sphingomonadales bacterium | reverse complement strand
GCCGCCGATGCACAGGAGCGCGAAAATCACCGCCAGCACGCGGCCGAGTCCGTCCAGCCCGCGCTGCGCGAGCCCGCGCGAGAGATAGTACATGGGGCCGCCCGAGACGATGCCGTCGGCGTCGATGGTGCGGTATTTCACGCCCAGCGTGCATTCGGTGAATTTCGAGGTCATGCCGAAGAGCCCGGCGAGGATCATCCAGAAGGTTGCGCCCGGCCCGCCGATCGAGATGGCGATCGCGACGCCGGCGATGTTCCCCAGCCCCACCGTGCCCGACAGTGCCGCGGTGAGGGCCTGGAAATGGGTCACTTCGCCGGGGTCCCCGGGGTCGTCATATTTGCCCATGGCGACCTCGATGGCGTGGCGAAAGCCGCGGAAATTGATGAATTTCATGCGCAGCGTAAAAAAGACCGCGCCGACGAGCAGCCACAGAACGATGAAGGGAAAGCCGAGGCTGCCGTCGGCGAAGGCGGCGGCAGAGATGCTCTTGCCGGTTGTCGCGAGGTGCGGCGCGGCGGCGGCCGGGGCCGTCAATGAGAGAACGCCGCCATCGCGCGCGACCTCGAGCCCGCTCTCGGCGAAGTCGGCCGCGATCATCGCGGCAAGGCGCGCGGCGGTTTCCGCCGCATCGGCGGCGATCGGCAGGGCGCGATGGCCGTCGCAGACGATACCGTCGCGATCGGTCTCGTAGGTGACGCTGCGGCCGGCGAGCGCGAGGCGCAGCAACTCGCCCTCGTGCGTTGCGACCTCGCCGAGGCGAACCTCGCTGCGGGCGATGGAGCCGCCCGGTTTCAACGGGATTTCCATGAAGATGATGCCGGAGACGAAATCGGTGACCGGCGCCACCGCATCGTTGATCCGTTGCGCCACCGTGCGCGCGCCGTCGCATTGCGCGGTCACCGCTGCGCGTGCCGGTGCCGTGCCGAGTGTCACCGTCGTGAAAAGCACCGCGAGAGCGGTGAGAACGCGTCCTGCCATCCGGGTTCCCCGTCACTTTCTTGTCCATCGCCGCGGGCGCCGGGCCCGCGCTTGTGGCGGCGCATGCTAACGGTCGCGTGCGGTGAGCACAACAGAGAGCGCCGCGGGCTCCCGCCGTCGTGATCGGGGATCGCTCGCCGCATGGGTCTTGCGCCTCGGCCGCGGACGCGCCGACCCCGGCGCGCACCTCCTGCTCCGGATGTCCGCGACCGACGGCGCCGCTTCCATATCACCGGATCATGCTCTAGAACGCGCGGGCCATGGAGATCGCCGACTTCGATTTCGAGCTGCCGCCCGAGCGGATCGCACTCAGACCTGTGCGTCCGCGGGATGCCGCGCGCCTGCTGGTCGTGCGCCGCGAGGGGCTTGACGATCGGCGGATCAGCGATCTGCCGGACCTGCTCGCACCGGGCGACATTCTGGTCAGCAACGACACCCGCGTCATACCGGCGCGTCTCCTCGGCCGCCGCGGCGCGGCGCGGGTCGAGGTGACGCTGCATCGCCGGGTGGATGCGCGCACATGGCGCGCCTTCGCACGTCCCGCGAAACGCTGTCGCGTCGGCGATCGCATCGATTTCGACGGGCTCGGGGCCGAAGTGCTCGCTCGCGAGGGCGGCGAGGTGACGCTGCGTTTCGCGACCGGCGACCTTGCGGCAGCCCTCGAGGCGCACGGGGTGATGCCGCTGCCGCCCTATATCGCCGCGCGGCGCCCTGTCGACGCGGCCGATCGCGCCGACTATCAGACCATCTTTGCCGCCCGCGAAGGGGCGGTCGCGGCCCCCACCGCCGGACTTCATTTCACGCCGGACCTTCTGGACGCCCTCACCGCCCGGGGCGTCGCGCAGGCCCGGCTGACGCTCCATGTCGGGGCCGGCACCTTCCTGCCGGTGACCGCCGACCGCATCGAGGATCATCGCATGCATGCCGAATGGGGCGAAGTCGGCGCGGAGACGGCCGCCGCGCTCAATGCCGCGCGTGCGGCGGGCGGGCGCATCGTCGCCGTCGGCACCACGGCGGCACGGCTTCTCGAGACCGCGGCCGATGCGCGTGGGCGCATCCGTCCCTTCCGCGGCGAGACCGACATCTTCATCACGCCGGGCCACCGCTTTCGCGGCGTCGATCTCCTGCTGACCAATTTCCATCTGCCGCGCTCGACGCTCTTCATGCTGGTTTCGGCCTTCTCCGGGCTCGGACGCATGAAGGCGGCCTATGCCCACGCGATCGCGGCCGGCTATCGCTTCTATTCCTATGGCGACGCCTGCCTTCTTTTTCCGGCGGAGGACGCCCGATGAGCCGCCCACGCTTCGCCTTCCATGTCGGCGCCCGCGACGGTGCGGCGCGGCGCGGCCGCATCGAGATGCGACGCGGCACGATTGAGACCCCGGCCTTCATGCCGGTCGGCACCGCGGCGACGGTGAAGGCGATGCTGCCGGACTCGGTCGCCGCGACCGGCGCCGAAATCGTGCTCGCCAACACCTATCATCTGATGCTGCGGCCGGGCGCCGAACGGGTGGCGCGGCTCGGCGGGCTGCACCGCTTCATGGGCTGGGAGCGGCCGATTCTCACCGATTCGGGCGGCTATCAGGTGATGTCGCTGGCCGAGCTCCGGCGTATCGACGAAGAGGGCGTCGCCTTCCGCTCGCATATCGACGGCACGCGTCACCGGCTCACGCCCGAACGCTCGATGGAGATCCAGGGCCTTCTCGGCGCGGACATCGTGATGGCCTTCGACGAATGCACGCCCTATCCGGCGAGCCGGGAGGAGGCCGAACGCTCGATGGAGCTCTCGATGCGATGGGCCGCCCGTTCGCGCGCCGCCTTCGACGGCAATGCCGCACAGGCCGATCGCGCCGCGCTCTTCGGCATTCAGCAGGGCAGCGTCTATCCCGACCTTCGCGCGGCCTCGAGCCGGGCCCTCACGGAGATCGGGTTCGACGGCTATGCGGTGGGGGGGCTTGCGGTCGGCGAGGGGCACGAGGCCATGGTCGAGACCCTTGATGCGTGCGTTTCCATGCTGCCCGAGACGGCCCCGCGGTATCTTATGGGCGTCGGCAAGCCCACCGACATCATCGCCGCCGTC
>CAZAEP010000250.1:0-3088 GCA_964484045.1 uncultured Sphingomonadales bacterium | reverse complement strand
CAGCATGTCGAGTTCGACCCGATCGCCATTGTCGCTCGCCATGATCAGCAGACGTTCGATGACGTTGCGCAACTGACGGACGTTTCCCGGCCAGTCATAGGCCTGCAGCGCCGCCATCGCCGCCTCGCTGAAACGCCGCGGCTGACGTCCCGTAGCGATGGCCAGAGTCTTCATGAAATGCGCCGCGAGCAGAGGGATGTCCTCGCGGCGCTCGCTCAGGGGCGGCACGCTGATCGGAACCACCGCCAGCCGATGATAGAGATCCTCGCGGAAGCCGCCATTCTCGATCTCTCGGCGCAGATCGCGGCTCGTCGCCGAGACCACGCGCACATCGACCTGGACCCGGCTCGCGCTGCCGACCCGCTCGAAGGTCTGATCGGTGAGGACCCGCAGGATCTTGGCCTGGGTCGGGCGCGGCATGTCGGCCACCTCGTCGATGAACAGGGTGCCGCCATGGGCGCGCTCGAAGAGCCCGGTCTTGACGACGCCGCCGTCGCGTTCGACGCCGAAGAGCTCGGGCTCCATCCGGTCCGGTTCCATGGTCGCCGCGGAAACCACCACGAAGGGACCCTGGAAGCGACGGGAATTGGCATGCAGCAGACGCGCCGCGACCTCCTTGCCCGACCCTGGCGGCCCGGAAATGAGCACCCGCGAATTGGTCGGCGCTACCCGCTCGATGGCCTGGCGGACCCCGCAGATGGCCGCCGAATTGCCGGTCAGCTCCACCACATAGCCGGCCCGCCGCTTGAGATCCTCGTTCTCCTGCCGGAGACGCTCCGCTTCCGTCGCCCGGGCGACGATGTGGAGAAGATGCTCGGCCTTGAAGGGTTTCTCGATGAAATCGTAGGCGCCGCGCTTGATCGCCGCCACGGCGGTCTCGACCGTGCCGTGACCGGAAATGATGACCACCGGCAGTTCGGGGTGCCGTTTCTTCACCAGGTCGAGAACCTCGAGCCCATCGAGGCGGCTGCCCTGCAGCCAGATATCGAGGACGAGGAGCGATGGCCGCCGCGCCTCGAGCGCCGCGAGCGCGCTGTCGCAATCGTGCGCCGTGCGTGTCTCGTAGCCTTCATCATTGAGAATCCCCGACACCAGTTCGCGGATGTCGGCCTCGTCGTCGACGATCAGAATGTCGAGCGCCATCTCTTTACCCTGTCCTTACCCGCGCCTGTTTCCCCGATACCCGCGTCTATTCGGCAGCCGCGGGTCCTTCGCCCGCCGCGGCTTCCGGCGCCGCCAGTTGCTCGTCGAGGCGGGCGACGGAAAAGCGCAGGACCACTTCCGCGCCGCCTTCGGGGCGATTGGCGAGAACGAGAAGACCAGCGTGATCCTCCGCCACCTTCTTCACGATCGCGAGGCCGAGACCGGTGCCCTTGGCCCGCGTCGTCACATAGGGCTCCACCAGATGATCCGCCTCCTCGGGCAGGCCGCGCCCGTTGTCCGCGACCGCGATCTCGACGCGATCCCCGGCGCGCCGCAGCACGACCTCGATCCGTCCGCCCGGTCCGCCCTCCTCCTGACGCCGGCTCTCGATCGACTCGCAGGCGTTCTTGAGCAGATTGGTGAGCGCTTGGGCGATCAGCCGACCGTCGCAGACGAGTTCGACCGGGTCCGGCGGGATATCGACGACGAACGCGATCTCCGCGTGCCCCATTTCCTGCAGGAACACGGTCTGACGGACAATATCGCGCAGATTTTCCCGCCGGAAGGTGGGAGCCGGCATGCGCGCGAAGGAGGAGAACTCGTCCACCATGCGCCGGAGGTCTCCGACCTGGCGGATGATGGTCTCGGTACACTGCGTGAACACCGCCGGGTCGGAGACGATCTCGCGCGCGTATTTGCGCTTGAGACGTTCCGCCGAGAGCTGGATCGGCGTCAGCGGGTTCTTGATCTCGTGGGCAATGCGCCGCGCCACGTCCGCCCAGGCGGCGGTGCGCTGATCGCGCAACTGCTCGGTGATGTCGTCAAAGGTCACCACGTGCCCGGTAACCCGTCCGCCATCGGTTTCCGCCGTTACCCGCACGAGAAAGCTGCGCTGCTGCGCGCCCCGCATCATGGTCACCTGCGACTGCGCCGTCTTCTGCGCCGATTTGCAGGCCTCGTCGAGAACCGGCTGCATCATCGGCGCTGCGACCCGCAGCGGCTGACCGAGAAGGCTGCCGGGTTCCTTGCCGAGAAGGTCGGAGGCAAGGCGGTTGGAGAGATGGATGACCTCTTCGGCGGTGACTCCCAGGACACCGGCCGAGACGCCCTCGAGCACCGCCTCGAGAAACCGCCGCCGCTCGTCGAGTTCGCGATTGGTGCTCACCAGTTCGCGCCGCTGCGCCTCGAGCTGACGGGTCATGCGATTGAAGGTCCGCCACAGGACCCCGAGCTCGTCCGGCCCGCCCGGCCCCTCGGCGCGGGCGCTCAGGTCGCCCTGTCGAATGCGGTCGGCGGCGGTGACCAGACGACTGATCGGCGTCACCAGCCGGTTGGCGAAGCGCAGCCCGATCCAGACCGCGACCAGGAGAACGAGCAGCGAGACGAGAATGAAGATGCCGTTCGACTGAAGCTGAAAGGCCGAGCGCCGCCCCTCGAGGGTGCGATAGGTCGCGACCGCCCGCCGCGCTGCCTCGACATGCGCCGTTACCCGCGGGTCGACGCGGCGGCTGATATAGAGGAAGGCGTCGAAATAATTGTCGAGGCGCGTGATCGCCCGCACCTGATCGTCGCCGGGATTGGAGATGACGACGAGCTCACCGCCGCGCACCCGCTGCATGACGGCGTCGGGCACCCGGTTGGCGGAAAGATCGAGATTGAGGCTGTATTTCGCCAGCACCCGGCCGGAACTGTTGAAGACGATGGCCTCCTGGAGGGCGCGGATCAACGCCTGTTCCTCGACCACCGTCTTGAGGTAATTGCGATCGCGCGCGGCCTCCGGTGCCACGCGGTTGAGATCGTTGGCCATCGCGATGAGGTCGAGCTTGATGTTCTGCCGATGCTCCTCGATATAGGCGTCGGCCACCTCGAGGCTGTTGTTGAGCGCCCCGCGGACGGTTTCCGAAAACCAGTTGATCAACCAGGTGGTTTTCAACGGTAACCGCAA
>CAZAEP010000249.1:0-3097 GCA_964484045.1 uncultured Sphingomonadales bacterium | reverse complement strand
AGAACGAGCGCCAGCTCATTCGCCTGGATCTGGCCGACGGACGCAGCCTCGCCGGCACGCTCATCGCCGGCCTTGTCGCACGGCGTATCGTCTGCGAGGTGACGGAATGTCAGGAGGTCGAGGCCGGCGCGCGCATCGGCATCATCCGCTTCGGCAGCCGCGTCGACGTCTATTGCCCGGAGGGCATGCGGCCGATGGTGCTCGAAGGCCAGCGCATGGTGGGCGGCGAGACGGTGATTGCGGCCGCGGCGCCACTCGCCCCGCCCGTCGAGGGACGACGGTGTTGAAGGACGCGAAGATACGGCCGCAGCGGGCAGGGGCGTTCACGGTCCGCACGCTGGCCGCCAATGTCGTGACGACGCTCGCTCTATGCGCCGGCATGACGGCGATCCGCTTCGCCTTCGAGCAACGCTACGAGCTCGCCGTCGTGTTCGTCATCGCGGCCAGCGTTCTCGACGCCCTCGATGGTGCGGTCGCGCGGCTTCTCAAGAGCACGAGCCGCTTCGGTGCCGAGCTCGATTCGCTCTCCGATGTCATCGCCTTCGGCGTCGCCCCCGCGTTTCTGCTCTATAGCTGGGGGCTGGCGGAGCTTGGACGCGTGGGATGGATCGTTGCGCTTGCCTACGGCGTCGCCTGTGCGCTGCGGCTCGCGCGCTACAATGCGCAGCTCGAAGAGAAGAACGATCCGCACCGGCGTCTCGGCTTTTTCACCGGCGTTCCGGCGCCCGCGGGGGCGGGGCTGGCGCTTCTGCCCATGCTGCTCGATTTTTCCGTCGGTGCGGCGATCTTCCAGCGCTCCTCGGTGCTTGTCGGCTATGTCGCGCTGATCGCCGCCCTCATGGTCTCGCGACTGCCGACCTACTCCCTGCGCCAGGTACGGGTGCGGCGCGACCTCATGGTGCCGACGCTGTTCCTGATCGCCCTCTTTGCCGCGTCGGTCACGGTTTATCGCTGGAGCGCCCTGGCGGTGGTCGTCATCGCCTATCTCGTCTCGATTCCGCTGGCCTGGTTCAGCTATCGTCGGCTCCTGCGCGGGGGAGCGACACTCTGATGGCTATCTGACGGCTATTCCGCCGCCTCGGGCAGGCGGGATCCGGCCGCCCCTTCGACGGGCTCGCCGCGTCGCAGGCGTCGCCGCATGTCGCGCAAGGCGCGCCGGTGCGTCCTGTGATCGGCGAACTTGACCTGGAGTGCGAGCAGGCTCGGCGTGACAAGCAATGTCAGCACCGTCGCGAAGCTGAGCCCGAAGGCGATGGCGAGTGCGAGATCGACCCAGATGAAGCTGGTCGGCGAGCCGATCTCGACGGCGCGGTTGAGGAAGTCGATATTGAACTGGAAGACCATCGGCAGGAGTCCGATGATCGTTGTCACCGAAGTCAGCAGAACCGGCCGCAGGCGTTGCGCACCGGTCTGCAGGATGGCTTCCAGCGGCTTCATGCCGCCCTTCACCAGACGGTCGTAAGTATCGATCAACACGATATTGTTGTTCACGACGATGCCGGCGAGGGCGACGATCCCGACCCCCGTCATGACGATGACGAAGGGGCGTCCGGTAAGCCACAGACCGAAGACGACGCCGACGGTCGACAGGACGACGGCGGTGAGAATGAGGCCCGCCTGGTAGAAGCTGTTGAACTGGGCGAGCAGGATCACCGCCATCAGGAAGAGAGCGACGATGAAGGCCCTGGCGAGAAAGGCCGAGGATTCGCGCTCCATCTCGTCCTGACCGGCGAAACTCACCCTGAGGCGCGGGTCGAGATGCTGCGCCGCCAGCCAGGCCCGGATCTCGGCGACCTTGGCCCGTGGCTGGACACCCTCGGCGACGTCGGCGGCGATGCGCATCACCCGTTCGCCGTCGATGCGCTCGATCTTGCTGGTTTTCGGGCGCGCCACGCGATGCACGAAATTGCGGATCGGGACCATGCCGAACTCGGTCGGCACGCGCAGATGGTCGAGCGCCGTGATGCCGCGGTCGGTGATCGGGAAACGGACGCGGATATCCACCTCGTCATCGGCTTCCTCGGGACGGTACTTGCCCACCAGCGCGCCGTTGGTGACGAGCTGGATGAAGCTGCCGACGGTGGTGATGTCGGTGCCGAAGCGGCCCGCTTCGGCGCGGTCGACGGCGAGGCGCCATTCGATGCCGGCCACCGGGCGGCTGTCCTCGATGTCGACGAGGCCGTCCATTTCATCGAGATGGGCGCGGATCCTGGCGACCGTAGGGGCGATCAGCGACGGCACCTCGCTGGCGACCCGCATCTGGATCGCCTTGCCCCGCACGGGACCGTTCTGCTCTTCCTGGAACTCGACCTTGACGCCGGGAACCTCGGCGACACGGCGGCGAATGGTCTCCTCGATCTCGCTCGCCGGCGGGCGCTCTTTCCAGTCCTTGAACAGCAGCGTGATACGGCCGATCGTGTCTTCCGCCGAACCGGAGCCGGGGCCGACCCGCGTGTAGGTGTTCTTGACACCCTCGATATGCGTGAGCCGCGTCTCGACGTCGCGGACGAGACGGTCCATCTCGCGCAGCGAGAGATTGCCGCGGGCATGGACATAGACCCGTGCCGAATCGGGTTCGCCGTCGGGAAAGAGGACCGATCCGCCATTGTCGAGCGCGAACATCACCCAGACGCTGACGAGCGTCGCGAAGGTGAGCAGCGTCACCTTTCCAGGGTGGCGGATGATGGTGGCGAGCAGACGGACATAGAAGCCGGTAAAGCCGCGCAGGCGTCGGGGATCGAATTCGTGCTCCTCGCCGGAAAGCTGCTCCATGAGCACCGGGTCGGCTTCGCCCGGCTTGCCGATCTCGGCACCGAGCGTGGGCAGAAAGATGAGCGCCATCAGGAGCGAGCCGACCAGCGTGAAGATCAGCGTCACCGGCAGATAGCTCATGAAATCGCCGAGAATGCCGGGCCACATCAGGAGCGGTACGATGGCGGCGAGAGTCGTCGCGGTCGAGGAGATGATCGGCCAGGCCATGCGCTGCGCCGCCATCCGATAAGCGGTGCGTCGGTCATGGCCTTCGAGCATCTTGCGATCGGCGTATTCGCTGACCACGATGGCGCCGTCGACGAGCATGCCGACGGCGAGAATGAGC
>CAZAEP010000248.1:0-3113 GCA_964484045.1 uncultured Sphingomonadales bacterium | reverse complement strand
CACCGCCTGCGGCTGCGGGATATCCTGCGGATAGGGCCAGCCCCCGGCGGGGCTCTCATCGGGTGCGGTCGCCCGGTCGCAGCCGGCGAGAAGCAGAAGCGCGAGCGCGCCCGAAACGGCGAATGTCCTGCGCATGATGGTGCTCCTTCCCATGGCTCGGGGCTCAGTCGAGATCGGTCCGCGTGCAGCCGTCGAATTCGAGGATGAAATCGGGCCCGAACAGCCGGGACGGTGTCTGGAATCCGGACCTGGCTGCGCCGTCTTCGACGCGGCGGACAATCTCGAGCGTCGTCATCGCTGTCAGCGTATAACCCTCGGGCGTGCGCAGAAGCGCACGTTTCTCGACGCCCTCCCGATTGCGCACGACGCCGAGAAGCTCGGCATGGCCGCGGCGGCGATCCTCCTCGCTCGGTCCGGGCGGCCGCTTGTCGACCTGTCGCTTGAGATAGGCCTGACCGGGGCCGGTGGAAAAGATCCAGCGCATCAGGGGATTCATATAGGCAAGCTGGCGCAGGGGGCCCGTGGCCTCGAAGAAGACGGTGATATCGGGAATGCCGGTCGAGTGCCAGGCGGTCGAGACATCGCCCCACGAGACCACGATCCCCTGCCGCTCGCCGTCGGGAAAGCGGAAACGCTTCTCGAGCGGTCGCGGCAGGTTGACGATGCGCCCGCCGCGGCGCGCGAGGCGGCCGTGGGCAAGCCCCTCGATCGCCGTCTTGGCGGTGCCGCGCGAGGCCTTGCCGAACCCGAGCCCCATGATGGCGAGATCGAGCGCCACCGCATCGGGCAGGCGCCGCTTCATGTGGGCGGCGAGGCAGTCCGAGGGCACGACATCGAAGCCGCAGCCGGGCAGCAGCATGACGCCCGCCGCACGGGCCTCCTCATCGCGCGCCGCCAGCGCCTCGAAGACCGCAATCTCGCCGGTGATGTCGAGATAGTGGGTGCCCGTGCGCAGACAGGCGTCGGCCATCGGCTTCGATGTCGCCGAAAAAGGACCCGCAATGTGCAGGACGACGTCCATGCCGGCGAGCGCCGCGTCAAGCGCCGCGCGATCATCAAGGGAGAAGGCGCGCCACGGAAAGCCGAGCCGCTCGGCGAGCGCACGGGTCTTCTCCCGATTGCGCCCGGCGAGCGTCGGCGTCATGCCGAGCGCCTTCGCCCGCTCGGCGACGAGATTGCCGGTATAGCCGGTGGCGCCATAGACCAGAAAGCTCATGACCCCTCTCTCCTTGCCGCCATGCCTCAGCGATTGCGGATGAAATTCCGGATGTCGGCGGCGAGCCGCTCGAGACTCGGCGTGTGCACATACATCATGTGTCCCGCGGGATAATAGGCGAAGGTGGTCCGTTCGGGCACCACCCCATTTCGTGTCAGCGCATATTCGGCGCCGAAGAAGGGCGTCGCGAAGTCGAAATAGCCCGCGGCGTTGAAGACGCGCAGCGCCGCGTTCTCGCGCATCGCCCTGCCGATATAGGGTGCGACATTGAGATAGCCCTCGCCGAAGCGACCCTCGAGCTTCCAGTTCCAGCGCCCGCCGAGACCGCCGATGGTGCTGTACTGACGCTCGAGATCAACGCCGAGCCCGTCGCGCAGATAGGTGTTGACGGCCGCCGTATAGGCGCCGTCGATACCATAGAAGGAAGGATCGTTGTCGGGCCGCTCGCCGGCGGCATCGTAGTCGATGCCGGTATAGCGGCTGTCGAGACGGCCCACCGTGCGGCCACGGTCCCGCAGCAGTTCCTTCATAAAGCGCTGCGGCGAGACGCGGAGATCGGCGCGCGCGAGATAGTCTTCCGTGAGCCCGGTGAAATAGGCCAACCGCGCCCGCACGCGGGCCCGCTCCTCGACGTCGAGGCGATCGCCCTTGAGAAGCGCCCGGATATAGTCACCGCGAGCGAACCGCCGGGCCTCCTCGAGAAAGGGCTCGAGCTTCGGCTTGCCGGGAACCTTGTCGTGGTACCAGGCGGTCGCCGCCATCGTCGGCAGGTTGATGACATGCGCCATCTCGTTGCCGGGATCGTTCGCCTGCACGGAAAAATCGAGGATCGTCGAAATGAGGATGAGGCCGTTCAAGGCGACATCGTTGTAGCGCCCCTCGAGCGCGTTCGCGAGCGCCGCCGTGCGCGTCGTGCCGTAGCTCTCGCCGCCGATGAATTTGGGCGAGTTCCAGCGCCCGTTTGCACTCAGCCAGCGGCGGATGAACTCGCTGATCACCGCGGCGTCTTCATCGATCCCGTAGAACTCCTTCGCCTCGTGCTTGCCGAGCGCCTTGGAAAAGCCGGTTCCCACCGGATCGATGAAGACCAGATCCGTGACATCGAGCAGCGAATGCGGATTGTCGACGATCGAAAAGGGCGGCGCGCCGTCGTCGCGCGCGTCCGACGGCACGACGACGCGTTTGGGACCGAAGGCGCCCATATGCAGCCACAGCGAGGCCGAGCCCGGCCCGCCATTGTAGAGAAAAGTCACCGGGCGCCGCGTCGGGTCCTTGATGCCGGTCTTCACATAGGCGATCGAGAAGATCGCCGCCTTCGGCCTGCCCTCCCTGTCCTTCAGCACCGTCTCCCCCGCGGTCGCCCGATAGGCGACGGCGACGCCGCCGAAGGTGCCGCGCAATTCCTTGACCCAGGTCCGGGGCTGATAGGCGGGCGCTTGCGACTTCGTCTCGTCGGCGAAGGCGGGGGCGGCAAGGAGAAAAAGACAGATGGCGGCAAGGCGGTCGAGACGACGCATGGTGCTCCCCGGCGGTTGCGGCATGTTCTTACGCACATAGGACGCGTGTTCCGCGCCGACGGTAAAGGAGATGCGGGATCGCGGCAAGCGCCGCCGGACGCCGCCCCGGCGGTCAGCGCGACGAGACCTTGTCCGCCGCCGCTGCAGGCTCCGACGTGAGGGACTTCTGCAGGCGATTGATCACCGCACCGGGGGATTCGCCGGGGGCGACATCGGTAATCGCTGTCGCAATCCGCAGCATGATTTCCGGCCCCTCGAACCGCCGGCCGCGCAAGTCCTCGACCGCGTGCGGCCGGCGCCCGCGGGGACGCTCGACGCCACGGATGCGAAAGGGATAGGAGCCGATCAGGGAGACCACCACGGCGAGCTTTTCCTCGAGC
>CAZAEP010000247.1:0-3135 GCA_964484045.1 uncultured Sphingomonadales bacterium | reverse complement strand
CGCACGCGGGCGCTCAGCCAGAACAAGCCGCCGCGCCTGCGTCCCGTCGATCTGCACGCGGCCATCACCGATCTCGAGCCGCTTCTCATGCTGGAGGCCAGTCGTTGCCGGGCCAGCCTGCATCTCGAACTGTCGAAGCACAGTCCGGTCGTCCAGGCCGACGAGGTACAGATCCAGCAGGTTCTTCTCAATCTCGTGCGCAATGCCGTCGAGGCCGTCAAGGACCAGCCCGTGGACTCCCGCATCGTCATCGTTCGGGTCGCGGCGCCACGCCACGGTCGGGTGGAGATCGCGGTCATCGACCATGGTCACGGGCTGAGCGAAGAAGAGATCGCCCTCATGTTCAAGCCGTTCATCGGCAAGACCGCGAGTGGTCTCGGTCTCGGTCTGGCGATCAGCCGGACCATCGTCGAGGCGCATGGTGGACGTCTGTGGGCCGAGCGTCCGCGCTCGGGCCAGGGCCTGCGTCTCTGCTTCAGCCTGCCGACCCGCTCAGGCCGGGAGGCGTCATGACGGCGCCGCGTTCCTGTCATGTCTATGTGGTGGATGATGATCTCGGGGAACGGCATGCTCTCGAGTTCCTCTTCGAGAGCCATGGCTATCGGGTGAAGAGTTTCCCGTCGGCGGAGTCCCTGCTGGAGCAGGAGCCGCATCTGCCCGGATGCGTCGTTACCGATCTCATGATGGGAGCGATCAACGGCTTGGCGTTGCTCGAGGAAATCCAGCGCCGCGTCCCGGAACTGCCGGTGATCGTCATCACCGGCCATGGCGATGTCGAAAGCGCCGTCAGGGCAATGAAGCACGGGGCTCTCGACTTTCTGGAAAAGCCCTTTTCCGAAGACACCCTGATCGCGCGCACGCGGGACGCTCTTCGTCTCAGCCGACGGCGCATGGCCGAGCGCGAGAAACGGCTCGAGGCGCAGCGGCTGCTCGCCACCCTCACCCGACGCGAGCGGGAAATCTTCCATCATCTCGTCGAGGGGCGGACGAACAAGGTGGTCGCCCACGCGCTCGGCATCTCCGAACGGACGGTGGAGAATCATCGCGCCAACATTCTCCGCAAGACCGGTTCCTCGAGTCTCGCCGACCTCATCGGCCTTGCCCGGCATGCCGCAGCCGGAGACTGACGCAGGAGTGCCGCGGGCCATACGTACAAGAGATGGGCCGCCCGCGGCCGACCTGTATTTCGATGGACGGTGAATGAATGCACCTTGACCGCAAGACAGTGGTTTTCGGCGCCGCCGCCCTGACGGCGCTGGCGCTTGGATTCGGCCTTTTCGCCCGCTCGGACCCGACCGCGAAGGCGCGCCACTTCGTCACCGCCACCGCCGCACGCGGCAATATCGAGCAGGTGGTGGCGGCGACCGGCGCGGTCCGACCGCGCGTCACCGTCAAGCTCGGGTCGCAGGTCTCGGGACAGGTGGCCGAATTGCGGGCCGATTTCAATGACGAAGTGAAGAAGGGCCGGATCGTCGCCGTGATCGATCCCCGCACCTTCGCGGCACGGGTCGAACAGGCGACCGCCGACCTCAAGCTCGCCGAGGCCGGACTGACGGCGGCCGAGGCGGCGATCGCCCGGGCCGAGGCCGGCTTGGCGCAGGCGGAGCGCGATTACGCACGCAATCGCAAGCTCGCGGCGGGCGGCAATCTGTCGGCCAGCGCGCTCGACGCCGTGGCGACCACCCTTGCCGTGGCCCGCGCCGACCTTGCCGCCGCGAAGGCGCAGAAGGTCACCGCGCAGGCCACCATCGAGCTGCGCCGCGCCGCCCTCGCCCAGGCCCGCATCGATCTCGAACGGACGAAAATCCGCTCGCCGATCGACGGCGTCATCGTCGATCGCGTCGTCGATGTCGGCCAGACGGTGGCGGCCAGCCTTTCGGCCCCCGTGCTGTTCGAGATCGCGGGGGACCTGCGATCGATCCAGATCGAGGCCTCGGTGGACGAAGCGGATATCGGCAATGTCCGACCGGGCAATCCGGTCCGCTTCGGAGTCGATGCCTATCCCGAGCGGCGGTTCCACGGCACAGTCAGGCAGGTTCGCCTCGCTCCCGTCGAGCTGCAGAATGTGGTGACCTACACGGTCATCATTTCGGCGCAGAACCCCGATCGCAGCCTGCTGCCGGGCATGACCGCCAATCTCGAGATCATCACCGGCGCCGCCGATGATGCACTGCGCATTCCCAATGCGGCGCTCCGTTTTCGTCCGCGGGCACCGGTCACGGCCGCTGGAACCGCCCCGCGGTCGCGCCCGCGCGGTGGCAACGGCATGATCGTCGGTCTGGCCGATGAGCTCGAATTGAGCGCGGCCCAGAAACAGCGCCTGAGCGCGGCGGTCGACGAGATGCGACGTGCTTTTCGCCGTCGCCCGCAAGGCGACGGCACGGCTGCATCTTCTGCCGTCGCCAACGATCCCTCGGCAATGCGCGCGCGGTTCCGGGCCCGGCTCGATCGACTGCTCGCCGATATCCTGACGCCGGAACAGATGGCGCGCTATCGAAGTCTTGCCGAGAAGCGTGCGCCCGGCCGTCCGGGCCGGGTCTATGTCCTGAACGATGGCGGGAACATCGAGCTCCGTCGCGTCGCCCTCGGCATCAGCGACAATCGCTTCACAGAGGTCCGCCGCGGCCTCACCGAAGGCGAGGCGGTGGTGGTACGCGAAGAGCGCGCGGGAACGCGTTGATGGCCCTCATTCGCTGCCGCAATCTCTGCAAGGACTATGTGCTCGGCGAAGAGACCGTGCACGCCCTCGCCGGGATCGACGTCGATATCGAGGAGGGCGAATATGTCGCCGTGATGGGCCCCTCGGGGTCGGGAAAGTCCACCTTCATGAATTTGCTCGGGGCGCTCGACGTGCCCACGGCGGGCCGTCTCGAGATCGACGGCGTCGATATCGGCACGCTCGACGCCGATCGCCTGGCGGCGCTGCGCAACAGGATGCTCGGCTTCGTCTTCCAGCAGTTCAACCTGCTGCCGCGGGCGAGCGCCCTTCACAATGTCCGCCTGCCGCTTCTCTATGCCGGACAAGCTGGCGCCGATTGGGAGCCCCGTTGCCGGCGCGCCCTCGAGCGGGTCGGGCTCTCCGATCGCATGCATTTTCTTCCCAACGCGCTTTCCGGCGGCCAGCAGCAGCGGGTG
>CAZAEP010000246.1:0-3160 GCA_964484045.1 uncultured Sphingomonadales bacterium | reverse complement strand
CCAAGGCCGCCCGGGCGATCGCGATCCGCTGCCGCTCGCCAGCCGAGAGTTTCAGTCCGCGCTCACCAACCAGTGTCCGGTAGCCGAGCGGAAGACCAGTTATCAGGTCGTGGATGCGAGCCAAGCGGGCCGCCCGCGCGATCTCCTTCTCTGTACTTGCCGGCGCAGCGATCGCGATATTCCCGGCGATGGTATCGTTGAGCAGAACCGTATCCTGCGGCACGACGGCGATCGCCTCCCTGAGACTCGCGGGCGAGAGATCGGTGATCGGCATATCGTCGAGCAATATCCGACCTTCGTCCGCCTCGACGAGGCGAACGAGAAGCCGGACGAGTGTCGATTTGCCAGAGCCGCTTTCTCCGACGATTGCCACCGTCTTTCTGGCAGGAATCCGGAAGCTCACATCCGTGAGGACCGGCTGGCCCGGGCGGTAGGAAAAACTCACATGCTCGAAGACCAGTTCTCCGGCACCCCCTTGCGGTAAGGCCCGCCGCACCGGCAAGTCTTCGGGCACTTCCGCCACAAGTCCGAGCAGCCGCTCGATGAACGCCATGCCCTGTGCAAGATCGCGGAACGCGATACCGAGCGTCTCCAGAGGTGCGACGATCTGCAGGATATAGGCATTGACGAGGACGAAGTCGCCGACCGTTATGGTGCCGCGGGTGACCTCGCCGCTCGCGACGATCAGCGTGCTACCCAGCGAAAGGGCGAAGATGGTCGCCACAGACAGGCCGAGGGCCGCCCGCCGGTGGTGGAAGCGTACCCAATGGCTCTCCCCGCGCGCCATGGCGCTATCGAGGCGCGCCACGATGCGACGCTCCGCAGTGAAGCATTTGATCGTCTCGAGGCTCAAAAGCCCGTCCGTCATGATGCCGCTCGCGTCGATCTCGGCGGCCGAGAGGGAACGGACCGGCTCCGAAATCCGCGAGGTGCCAATCCCGAAGGCGGTCAGATAGGCGATTATGGCGAGCCCCAGAATAAGGAGGAAGGCGGGCCGATAGAGATGGCCGAGGATAGCGCCCATCGCGGCCAACTGTACGACTGCGGGCAGAACGGAGAAGACGGTGTGGTCGAGAAGGATGCGGTAGCCGAGGATACCGTTTGCGAAGGTGCGGCTGAGCGCGCCGGTCTTCTGATCGAGATGAAATCGCAAGGGGAGCGCCAGCAAATGCGCGAACACTCTGCCGCTCAAGCGCCGGATAAATCGCTGCTCCGCCCGTCCGTGCACAAGCCATCGAAGCTCGTTCAGGCATCGGGCGAGCCAGAGGCTCAGGACATACGCAATCATCAGGAGGGGCAGGCCGAAGGAGAGACTATCCTTGTGGACGGCGCCAAAGGCATCAAGGACGGCCTTAAAGATCACGGGCGTCGCGGCGGCAAGCAGCGACCCCGCCAGCATCAGCAGGACAGCTATAGCGAGGCGGCGCATGGCGAAGGAATCCGTTTCCGCCAACAGGAGCCGAACCGCCATTGCACCGTTTCGCAGGACACCTCGAAATGCCAGGTAAGCGCGACATAGCCGGGCGCGCATCTCACGCAGCCGCTTTCATTCCAGCGTCCGCCCAGGCGCGAGCCCAGGCTTCCACGCCGAGACAGACCATAATGTCGACGATCCGGTCGCCGCGAACGGCATGGTCTTCCCTCAGGTGCCGTTCCAGTCGCCGGCAATCGAGGATGTTCTGCTTCGCCAGCACGCCGTCCAGGAGAAGTCTGCGGACAAATTCGAGTTCGCGGGTCAGTAGCGCATTGTAGAAGCTTGTGATATCGCCCTTTGCTTCGCGATCGAGAATTTGGCCGGGTACCATATCCGAGAATGCCCGTCGCGCCAGCGCCCGGTCCCGCCCGCCCTCGGTCAGAACGTAAGTCGGAATGCGCAGGCAGAGCTCCATGATCGGCTGGGAGAAGAGCGGATAGACCAGATCGGCGACTGTGGCGCGACCGAACCGGAAATAATAGCTCTGGAGATTGATCAACTCGGTAATATGCAGGAGCTTGGCAGGCGCCACGTCTCTGTGGTCGTCAAGCCAGGGATGCAGGAGGTCCTCATCCTGCATCGCATCGAGGACATCGGAATTGAGAAAGCTTGCTCGACGGTCGAGGGCGGCAAAGGGACGGATCGCGCGACGCAGCAGACCATGACTTACGGCAACAGTGCTCCCCCGCCATAGCGATTGACCGGTGGAATGCACCGAATCCCCAAGGACCGAAAGAAAGCGCCGATCGAGCCCATGTTGCCGGAGATAGTCGGCAGCAACAAGCGGCGTCTTGCGCTGATGGAAGAGGTGGTCGCCGCCCTGGCCGGAAAAGAATGCGTGCGCGCCCCGTGCTCCTGCCAGACTGGTATAGGCCTCGTCGAGCACCAGCCCGATCGTGGAGATATGAGGTCTGGCGAGCTTCGGGACCTTCAGCATGCGTTTCAGCGTCGTCCGCGATGACCGAATCTCCGTCTCGACGAGCGACACGCCGGCCGCATTCGCGGCGGCGCGCGCGAAGGCGCGCTCGTCGCCTTCCGCCCGGTCGGTGAAGACGTTGAGGCACACGAGCTCCGGCTGCACGGTCGCTCGCGAAAGACAGCCGAGCACGATTGCGGAATCGAGACCGCCGGAGAGCTCGTGGACGATATTGTCGTAAGATGACGCCCAGGCTTCGACGCAGGCACACGTCGTCTGCCTGAGCGTGCGGGCCGCCTCGGCGCTATCGTCGATCACCGCACCGCGGCAGAAATCCGCCGGGTGCCAAAGAAACATGCTCGTCGCGCGATCGCCGCTGATCCGGATGCTTTCGCCAGGGAGGAGCTCGAACACCCCGTCGAGCCCTGTCGTCCGGATTCTGAGCTGGTCGTAAAGAAGGTGCGCGGCGACATAACCCCAATTTATGGAGAAGCTGAAGCAGCCGAGACGACAAAGGTCCTCGATTTCAGAAAAGAAGATCTCGACGCGCCGATACCGGTACAAGAAGCAAGGAAACGCCGAGGCCGGGTCACGTATCACGATCCGGGTTTCGCGTGTCGCGTCATGCAGAAAGGCGACATAGCGCCCCCAATAATGCGTCACCAGATGGCGTCCTGCCGTGCGGAGGATCAGCTTCGTCTCGCTGGCGTCCAACTCTTTCGGTCCGGACGTTTCTTTCTCGAGGTCGCGCCGGAAGAGCTTGCCGATGA
>CAZAEP010000245.1:0-3171 GCA_964484045.1 uncultured Sphingomonadales bacterium | reverse complement strand
AGAAGACCACGCCGAACGCGCATCTCGCATCTCCCCAGGATCGATTGTTGCTGTTTCGGCGGGAACTGTAGCGACTCCCCTTCCCCTGCGTCCAGAGATCATTCGACGCGGCGATGCGGCCTGCTTCTCCCCTTGCAAGCGGGAGCGGAACACCGCATATAGCGCTCCGGGAGCGGTGCGGACGGGCCGGTCGCCAATCCGGTCAGGTCCGGAAGGAAGCAGCCGTAACGATTTTGGCCCGGGTCGCGCCGTCTCCCACTTCCCCCATCGCCGCGGCCGGAGCGCCAACCGCGCGGCTAGAAACGTGCCCCGATCCAGTCGGCGATCAGCGCCAATGCGTCAGGGGAAAAGGTCTCCTCGATCGCGGCATATTCCGCCGGCGCACCCGTTTTCGCGTGCTGAAACAGATGATTGAGGCCGGGCAGAGCGTGCACCGTCACATCCCCGTTATGTGAAAGCGCACGCGCGATCGCGGCGAGATTGGCGTCGGCCGGAACCTGGCGATCAAGGTCCCCATTGAGCGCGAGGACCGGAATGTCGATCCCGGCCAGGATCGCCGCGGGATCGGCACGCAGAAAGTACCGGAACCAGGGGCTCGAGAGTTGCGCCACCATCTTTTCCGCCGCCGCGTCGGTGAGGCCGAGCGCGGCGCGCGTATCGGGGTCGAGGATCGCGTTGACCGCGGCCTTGGCCGCCTCGGCGTCGCGGGCCGCAGCCGCCGCCTTGAGAATGCGCGCGTTCAGAGCCCGAAGACGCGCTACCTCCGCCGCGCTCTTGCCCTGGAACTCGGCGAGAAATGTGTTCTGCGCCTGCAGGAGCTCGATGATGGGCGTTCCCGGAGCGGCCAAGAGCACGAGATAGGCGATATGGGGGTCTTCGCGCGCGGCAAGGGGCCCCACCATGCCGCCCTCGCTGTGACCGATGATGCCGATGGCATCGGCGCGGATATCGGGACGTCGACGCAGGAAGGCCACCGCCGCGCGGGCATCGGAGGCGAAATCCGCCGAGGTGGCGGACGCGAAATCGCCGCGCGACTCGCCGACGCCGCGATCGTCATAGCGCAGGACCGCGATGCCGCGGCGGGTGAGATAATCGGCGATAACGAGGAAGGGCTTGTGTCCGAACAGGGTTTCGTCGCGATCCTGCGGTCCGGAGCCGCTGACCAGAATGGCGGCGGGAAAGGGGCCGTCGCCCTGCGGAAGCGTCAGCGTGCCGGCAAGCACGACGCCCTCGGCTTCAGGGTTGGAGATGCGCACGTCTTCGACCTTGTAGGGGAAGGGAGGCTTGGGTGTCTGCGGCCGGGGCGGTGTCGCGGCGGCCTCCTCGTCGCGCTCGAGCACCAGCGGCAGAACCGCGCCGCCTTGGTGAAATTCTCCGACCCAGCGCGCCGCCCCCGGCTCGAAACGGCCCGCAAAGGACGCCCCGAGGACGGGGATCGCGAATTCGAGCCTCCCCGCGCTCGCATGAACCGCGCTCAGGGGAAATTTCCGTCCCGGCGCCTGATCGAGGCTTTCGAGATCGCCCGCGAGCGAGCCATCGTCCGCCTTGCGGATTCGGACGAGCAGACGAAGCCCGCCGGCCGGTGTTCGCAAGACCCCGTGCCATTCCCCGACGGCCGGGCTCCGGGCCCACACGGGCCCGACCGCAAGACCGTTCAAGACGAGGGCGAGAAACACGATCCATCGCATCGGCAAACTCCTCTTCGTCATCACCACGGCTTCGTCAGTCGTGACACCCATGGGCACAGCGACTGCACCGCCCGATGATTCGATTTTTAGCTAACAAGGGAATTAATGGCAAGGGAGCGGGCTGCCCGGCACCTTTCCTCCCTCATCGAATCATGCTTTGATGCCGGCCGTGCGATACCGAGGGTCGTCTTCGTCGATCGCCCTTTTTTGACCGTTGCGTTTGGATATCCTGCCGATGCCCGAGACTCCCGCCTATCGCGTTCTGGCGCGCAAATACCGGCCGCAGAGCTTCGATACCCTGATCGGCCAGGAGGCAATGGTCAAGACCCTCGCCAACGCCATCGCGGCGGGGCGTCTGGCGCATGCCTATCTGCTCACCGGCGTGCGCGGGGTCGGCAAGACGACGACCGCGCGGTTGATCGCCCGCGCCCTCAATTGCGTCGGCGCGGACGGTACGGGCGGGCCGACGACCAGCCCCTGCGGCGTCTGCGACGCCTGCGTCGCCATCGCCGCATCACGCCATGTCGATGTCATCGAGATGGACGCGGCCAGCCATACCGGCGTCGACAATATCCGCGAGATCATCGACAGCGTCGCCTTCGCGCCGGCGCTGGCGCGCTTCAAGGTCTATATCATCGACGAGGTGCACATGCTCTCGAAGGGCGCCTTCAATGCGCTGTTGAAGACGCTCGAGGAACCGCCGCCGCACGTCAAGTTCATCTTCGCCACCACCGAGATCCGCAAGGTTCCGGTGACCGTGCTCTCGCGCTGCCAGCGTTTCGATCTGCGCCGCGTCGATCCCGATCTGCTCGTCGCGCATCTCGCCCGCATCGCCGGGGAAGAGAAGGTCGCGGCCGAGGAGCCGGCCCTGCGTCTCATCGCGCGGGCCGCCGAGGGCTCGGTGCGCGATGCGCTGTCGCTGCTTGATCAGGCGATCGCCCATGGCGGCGGCACGGTGGGCGAAACGACGGTCCGCGACATGCTCGGACTCGCCGATCGCAGCCGCATCCTCGACCTCGCCAAGGCGCTCTTCGCCGGGAAGGTGGCAGAGGCCCTGACGTTGCTCCGCGAGCAATACGACCTCGGCGCCGATCCGGCGGTGGTTCTGGGCGACCTGCTCGAGACCACCCACTGGCTGACGCGCCTCAAGCTCGTCCCCGCGTCGGCCACGGCCGGGGTCCCCACGGACGAGGCTGCGCGCGGGCGCGAGATGGCGGAGGCGCTCTCCATGGCGCATCTGACGCGCGCCTGGCAGATGCTGCTCAAGGGGCTCGGCGAGGTGCGCACGGCGCCGGCGCCGATCGCGGCCGCCGAGATGGTGCTGATCCGCCTCGCCTATGCCGCCGACCTGCCGAGCCCGGCGGATGCCCTGCGCGCGCTCGAAGCGGGGGCGGACCGGCAGCGCGACGCCTCAGGTCCGGCCTCGCCTGCCGGACCGCCGGCCGCTCCCGATCCCGCCGCCCGGGCCCTGGGAGAGCCGCCG
>CAZAEP010000244.1:0-3174 GCA_964484045.1 uncultured Sphingomonadales bacterium | reverse complement strand
TGAAATTGCCGCATTCGCCGCAGGCCTCGCCCTCATAGCCCTTCATGCGCGCCTCCGAGCGACGATCGAAAGGCTCGCCTCCGGGACTCGGGGGACGTCCTCCGCTGCGCGCGGGTGCTTCGCTCCTGCCGGTGGGCGGCGTCTCCTTGCTGCGCTCGCGATGATGGCTCAGGACATAGAGATTCGAGCGTACATAGCCAGTGGAGGCGAGATTCAGCACCTTGTCGAGCGCCGTCTCCGTGCCGTCGCCGACGGCCGTCGGCAAGCGCTCGGACACTCCTTCACCGATGGTGTCGTGGCGAATGTCGTCGGGCTCGACATGGGCAAGGTCGTTGCGCCCGAGATAGGAGACCGCGAGCTCGCGGAAGATGTAGTCGAGGATCGAGGTCGCCATCTTGATCGCATCATTGCCTTCGACGCGGCCGAAGGGCTCGAAGCGCGTGAAGGTGAAGGCGTCGACGAACTCCTCGAGCGGCACGCCGTATTGCAGGCCGATCGATATGGCGATGGCGAAGTTGTTCATCAGGGAGCGGAAGGCGGCGCCTTCCTTGTGCATGTCGATGAAGATTTCGCCCAGCTGGCCGTCGTCGTATTCGCCGGTGCGAAGATAGACCTTGTGGCCGCCGACAAGGGCCTTCTGCGTATAGCCCTTGCGCCGCTGCGGCAGCTTGTGCCGCCGCGCCGGCCCAGTCGTCACGACGCGTTCGACGATCCGCTCGGCGACGACTTTCGCCCGCTCCCCAGGGGGCACGCTGTCGTCCTGCAGGTCTTCGAGATCCTCGTCGGTCAGCAGCGAGGTGGCGAGCGGCTGCGAGAGCTTGGAGCCGTCGCGATAGAGCGCATTGGCCTTGAGCCCCAGCGACCAGCTCATTTCGTAGGCACGCTTGCAGTCCTCGACCGAGGCGCTGTTGGGCATGTTGATGGTCTTCGAGATGGCCCCGGAGATGAAGGGCTGCGCCGCCGCCAGCATGCGGATGTGGCTCTCCCAGGAGAGCGCGCGCCTGCCGATGCGGCCGCAGGGATTGGCGCAGTCGAAGACCGGCAGGTGCTCGGGCCTGAGATGGGGGGCGCCCTCGAGCGTCATGGCCCCGCAAACATAGAGATTGGCTTCCTCGATCTGGGCGCGCGTGAAGCCGAGCGCGGCGAGCATGTCGAAGGCGACGTCGTCGAGCTCGGCGTCGCTGAATCCCAGCACGTCCTTGCAGAAATCGTCGCCGAGCGTCCAGCGGTTGAAGACGAAGCGGATGTCGAAGCAGCTCTTGAGCCCCTCCTCGATGGTGTCGATCTGCGCCTGTGCGAACCCCTTCGTCTTCAGGGTCTCGTGATTGATGTGCGGGGCGCCGGCGAGCGTGCCGTGACCGACCGCATAGGCGATCATGTCGGCGATCTCGTCCTCGTCGTAGCCGAGCACCTGGAGCGCCTGGGGCACGATGCGGTTGATGATCTTGAAATAGCCGCCGCCGGCGAGTTTCTTGAACTTGACGAGGGCGAAATCGGGCTCGATGCCGGTGGTGTCGCAGTCCATGACGAGGCCGATGGTGCCTGTGGGCGCGATCACGGTCGCCTGCGCATTGCGGTACCCGTGCGCTTCGCCGAGCGCGAGGGCGTCGTCCCAGGCCTTTGCCGCCGCCGCGGCGAGCGCGGGTTCGGGGCAGTTGGCGATGTCGAGCGGTACCGGGGGCGTGTGAAGACCTTCATATCCGTCGGGTTCGCCATGCGCAGCGCGGCGGTGGTTGCGGATCACCCGCAGCATGTGCGCACGGTTCTCCTCGAAATCGGGAAAGGCGCCGAGCTCCTCGGCCATCTCGGCCGAGGTGGCGTAGGACGTGCCGGTCATCAGCGCGGTCACCGCCCCGCACAGCGCACGCCCGGCGTCGCTGTCGTAGGGCAGACCGAGCGACATCAAAAGCCCGCCGAGATTGGCATATCCCAGTCCGAGCGTGCGGAAACGATAGCTGAGCTCGGCGATTTCCTGCGAGGGAAACTGCGCCATCAGCACGGAAATCTCGAGCACCACCGTCCACAGGCGCACGGCGTGCGTGAAGTCCGCGACGTTGAAGCTTCCGTCCTCGTTGCGGAACTGCATCAGGTTCAGGGACGCGAGATTGCATGCCGTGTCGTCGAGGAACATGTATTCCGAGCACGGGTTCGAGGCCCGGATGCGCCCCGAGGCGGGGCAGGTATGCCAGTCGTTGATGGTGGTGTCGAACTGGATCCCGGGATCGGCGCAGGACCAGGCGGCATAGGCGATCTGGTTCCACAGCTCGACGGCCTTGACCGTCTTCGCCGTTGCGCCGCTGGTGCGCCAGGTGAGGTCCCAGTCGCCGTTCGTCTTCACCGCCTGCATGAAGGCATCGGTGACGCGCACGGTGTTGTTCGAGTTCTGCCCCGAAACCGTGAGATAGGCCTCCGAATCCCAGTCGGTGTTGTAGGTCTCGAAATCGATGCGACGAAAGCCCTGCTGCGCGAACTGGATCACGCGCTGGACGTAGTTCTCCGGGATCATCACCTTGCGCGCGGCAAGAATCTCGCGCTTCAACGCCTGGTTCTTCTTGGGATTGAAGGCATCGTCACCGAGCGCATCGCGTTCGGCGTGACAGGCTTCCATGATGCGGTTCAGGTGCTGCTCGCAGAGCTTCGAGCCGCACACCAGCGCTGCCACCTTCTGCTCTTCCTTCACCTTCCAGGAGATGAAGTTCTCGATGTCGGGATGATCGATGTCGACGACCACCATCTTGGCGGCACGCCGCGTGGTGCCGCCCGACTTGATGGCGCCGGCGGCGCGGTCGCCGATCTTGAGAAAGCTCATGAGGCCCGACGACTTGCCGCCGCCCGAAAGCGGCTCGTTCTCGGCGCGCAGATTGGAGAAATTGGTGCCGGTGCCCGAGCCGTACTTGAAGAGCCGCGCCTCGCGCACCCAGAGGTCCATGATCCCGCCCTCGTTGACGAGGTCGTCGCTGACCGACTGGATGAAGCAGGCATGCGGCTGCGGATGCGCGTAGGCGCTCCTGGATCGCACCGTCTCGCCGCTTTCGAAATCGACGTAATAATGGCCCTGACCGGGGCCGTCGATGCCGTACGCCCAGTGGAGCCCGGTGTTGAACCATTGCGGGCTGTTGGGTGCCGCCATCTGCCGCGCGAGCATGGCGCGGATCTCGTCATAGAAGGCGCGGG
>CAZAEP010000243.1:0-3175 GCA_964484045.1 uncultured Sphingomonadales bacterium | reverse complement strand
CTCCCCCGCCTTCTGATGCTAATCACCATTGGCGAATCGGGCAATCGCAAAGGAGCGGGATTGTCGCGTGCGTGCCGATTGAACCCCTTGCGGCCCTCTGCTAAAGCTCCCCGGCAAACGGGATCAGGGCCCCATACGGCCGGCAACAGCAAGGGCAATCATGAAAATCGACGGCAATGCGATCCGCCCCGGCAACGTGATCGAGCACAAGGGCTCGCTCTGGCGGGCGGTCAGAATCCAGCACACCCAGCCGGGCAAGGGCGGCGCCTATCTGCAGGTCGAGCTCAAGAATCTCCTCGACGGCACCAAGCTCAACGAGCGCTTCCGCTCCTCGGAGAAGGTCGAGCGGGTCCGCCTCGAGCAGAAGAAGTTCCAGTTCCTCTATCGCGAAGGCGACATGTTCACCTTCATGGATCTGGAGTCCTATGACCAGATCGCCCTTGCCGCGGAGGACATCGGCGAACAGGCGGTCTATCTGACCGACGGCATGGAGGTCGATCTCGACCTCTATGAGGGAAGGCCGCTTGGCGTTCACCTGCCCGAGCAGGTGGCGCTGACGGTCCGTGAGACCGAGCCGGTGGTCAAGGGACAGACGGCCGCCTCATCCTACAAGCCGGCGATCATGGAAAACGGCGTGCGGGTGATGGTGCCGCCCTTCATCAACGAGGGTGACCGCATTCTCGTCGCCACCGCGGACTCGACCTATGTCAAGCGGGCCGAGTGATGTCGCGCCGCTCACCGCTCGTCAATGTCATGGTCTCGGCCGCGATGAAGGCGGCGCGCGGGCTGCGCCGCGACTTCGGGGAGGTCGAACAGTTGCAGGTCTCGCGCAAGGGCCCTGCCGATTTCGTCAGTGAGGCCGACCGCCGCGCCGAACAGGTCCTCTATGAGGAACTGCACCGGGCGCGGCCACGCTTCGGCTTCCTGATGGAGGAGCGTGGCGCCGTCGCCGGCGCGGATGCACAGGCCCGCTGGATCGTCGATCCCCTGGACGGCACCACCAACTATCTCCACGGCCTGCCGCACTGGGCGATCTCGATCGCCGCCGAGGAGCGCGGCGATATCGTCGCCGGGATCATATACGACCCCTTGCGCGAAGAACTCTTCTGGGCCGACCGCGGGCGCGGCGCCTTTCTCAACGATCAGCGCCTGCGCGTATCGGCACGCACCACGCTGGCGAGCGCGCTTCTCGCCACCGGCATTCCCTTCAAGGGCAGGCCGGACCACGACCCGTTTCTCGCCGAGATGCGCGCCTTCATGACCGAGGTCGCCGGCATCCGCCGATACGGCGCCGCCTCGCTCGATCTCGCCTATGTCGCCGCGGGGCGCTTCGACGGCTTCTGGGAATCGGGGCTGAGCCCATGGGACCTCGCCGCCGGAATCCTTCTCGTGCGCGAGGCCGGCGGCTTCGCCAGCGACCATGATGGCGGCAGACGCATCTTCGATCACGGCGACATCCTCGCCGCCAACGACAAGATCCACCAGATGATGCTCGAGGTGCTCAAGGGCGTGAAAAAGGGGCGGATGCGCGCATCATGACCCGGCCGTTTCCACGCCTGCTCCTCGCCATTCTGCTGCTCCTGCCGGCGGCGGATCTCGAGGCGCAGCCCGCGGACGAGCCCGTCGGCTGGCCCCTGCCCCCGAAAAAGACGGCGCCCTATGTGCCGCAACCGGTGCCGAAGGACGCGGCCGAACGGAAGACGCCACAGCCATCGCCGATGGCGAAACCGGCGACCGGCGGCGACCCCCTCTCGCCCGAAACGATCAATGCCGGCCTCGCCCCCCTCGATCGCATCACGCTCCCGATCCGCCCGCTCGATTTCGTCTTCGAGGGCGACCGGACCGCCCTCACACGCGCCGAGGCGAAGGCGCTTTCGCGTCTCGCCCGGCGCCTGCGCGGAACGCGGAATCGCGTCAGCATCACCGCCTATACCGACAGCAGCGGCCGCAGCGCGAAAGAGGCGCTGCGCCTCTCGCTGACGCGCGCACTCGCCATCCGCGCCTTTCTCGTCCGCGAGGGCGTGCCCCTGGAACGGATCGACCTCACCGCCCTGCCCCACGGCGGTGAGAAGAGCCTCGTCGGCGAAGGGCGCGTACATGTCGAACAGGCCCCGACGCAGAACGCCGCGGTGCCGGAATAGGGGCACCGGGCGGCGTCGCCCGGCAACAGGGCGCGGAGACGAACACGCCTTTCTCGCCCTCTGCGGACGGGACGTCCGCCACCGGCGCCGCCGCTTTCACATGGTTGTGATTCGATTTATATGCACCAGAAAGTAATAATTCTCGGTATTGCGGTTGCTGGTTTCATCACCGTGAAAGGACAGTAGCTATGCGCGGAGAAATCGAGAGCCAGCCCTGCGAACCAAGGGAAAGGACGGAGGATTCTTTGCTGCGGCCACTTTCGATATCCGAAGCCGCGCTTGTGGCCGGGGGAAACTGTCCGGTCGGTTACGTGCCGGATCTGAGTGGCCTGTGCGTCAAGGTCCAACGACAATAGAGGGCGGGTAACAGGGACGTCCGGCCCCCTGACGAGGGGAATCTCCCCTCCACTGCCATCGGCTATTCTTAGTCGCAGACACATCGAGAGACGGCAAGCAACCTCGAGCGCCAACACGATGCATGATCGCGCGATATGACGGGCACGGAAGGGCCCCGCATGGATTCCGAAAAGTCCGCCTCCAGGGCGCGCGGCCCGGTCCTGTCCATCCTCCTAGCGCTTTTCGCCGGCCTCCTTTTCGTGTCACGCCTTCCGGCGGCGACACCGGATCGGGTGACCGCGAAGTTCAGCGCCCATGATGAGACGTCACGGACTCGACTCGATCATTCCCTCTGGAACGCCTTGCTTGCTGCGGTCGTGCTCGATGTCGGCCGCTCGACCAGGCGAATCGGACGTGGAAAACCGCAGCAGAAAATCGGCTCGCGCATGACCTACGGCAACCCGAACCGCTCGCGCTTCGAGAACAACCGGGTCCTGTTCCATCGTTTCGGAAAACAGCATGTGGCCCTCTTGCGCCGCTATCGCGCCGGTCTGGAACATCTGCCGGAGCGGGTTCCGCTTGCGGCACTGAACCGCGCCGAGCAACTTGCCTTCTGGCTCAATCTCTACAATGCGGCCGTGATGGAGCGGATTGCCGACCGCTATCCGGTACGCAAGCTCAGGGCATGGCGCCGGGGA
>CAZAEP010000242.1:0-3209 GCA_964484045.1 uncultured Sphingomonadales bacterium | reverse complement strand
ATGCCATCCCGGCCGCCCGCGTCCCCACGGGCTCTCCCATCCCGGCTGATCGGGCGTGCTCGGCTTCCACAGCACGAAATCCGCCGGATCGCGCTTGTAGGGCGCGACCTCGACCCGCGCGCCGGCGATCATCTCCGCGCGCGAACGGTGCGAGAGCGCGCCGTAATCGGGCATGTGCGCGACCGAAAAGAGGACATGACCCTCCGCCGCATAGGCACAGCCCTTCTCGATCATGCGCACGATCATCCCGATCATCTGGTCGATATGCGCGGTCGCATGGGGCTCGAGGGTGGGCGGCAGCACATGAAGCGCCGCCATGTCGGCGCGATAGATGCGGGCGCAGGTCTCGGTGATGCGCGCGATGGGCTCGCCGGTCTCGGCGGCGCGGGCGATGATCTTGTCGTCGATGTCGGTGATGTTGCGCGCATAGATCACCTGCTCCGGACCGTAGACATGGCGCAGGAGACGGAACAGCAGATCGAAGACCACGGCCGGGCGGGCATTGCCGATATGGGCGTAGTCATAGACCGTCGGCCCGCACACATACATGCGCACGCGCGCCGGATCGAGCGGTTCGAACACCCGTTTCTCGCCCGAGGCGGTCTCGTGCAGTCGGATCCTCACGCCGTCTCTCCCAACAGTCGCTTGCGCGCGCGCGCGGCACCGATGAGCGGCAGCAGCGCGGCCATCGCGGGGCCGTGCTCGCGGCCCGTGAGCGCCCGGCGGAGCGGGCGGAAGAGCGCGCGGCCCTTGCGCCCGGTAGCGTCTTTGAGGGCCCCGGTCCAGGATTTCCAGGTGCCGGAGTCGATGGTCCCGGGCAGCATCTTCGCGGCGGTCGCGCAAAAGGCGCGGTCTTCGTCGGCGATCAGGGGCTCGACCGGTCCCTCGACCACCTCGCGCCAGATCGCGACCTCGCCGAAATGCGTGAGATTGGGGCGCACCGCCTCCCAGAAATCGGCGCCGAGACCGGCCATCAGCGGCCGCTCCTTCACCCGCTCATAGGGCATGAGATGCAGCACCCGGGCGTTCAGGTGATCGAACGCGTCGGCATCGACGCTCGCCCCGGCCCGCGAGAAGCGCGAAAAATCGAAGCCTTCGACGAGCGGTGCGGGATCGGGAAAGGGGGCGATCGGATCCGAGGTGCCGAGCCGGGCGAGAAAGCTCAGGACCGTCTCGGGCTCGAGATCGGCCTCCTCGCGCAAGGCCGCGAGCGCGGACGAGCCGGCGCGCTTGGAGTATTTTCCGCCATCCTTCGCCTTCAGCAGCGGATAATGCGCGAATTGCGGCGGCGTCGCCCCGAGCGCCGCGAAAATCTGGATCTGCTCGCCGGTATTGGTGACGTGATCCTCGCCGCGGATGACATGGCTGATGCCGAATTCGATATCGTCGACGGTGGAGGGGAGCAGATAGAGAAAGCTGCCGTCGGCGCGGATGAGCACCGGATCCGACAGGCTCGCCGGGTCCACCTCCTGACGGCCGCGGATGAGGTCGTCCCAGACCACGCGTGCGTCGGTGTCGAGCCGGAACCGCCAGTGCGGCCGCCGGCCCTCGGCCTCGAGCCGCGTCCGTTCGGCCTCGTCGAGTTCGAGAGCGGCCCGGTCATAGACCGGCGGCAGACCGCGGGCGCGCTGCATCCTGCGCTTGAGCGCAAGCTCTTCCGGCGTCTCGTAGCAGGGATAGAGCCGGCCCATCGCCCTGAGCCGTTCGGCGGCATCACGATAGCGATCGAGACGCGTCGACTGCCGGGCTTCCGCGTCCCAGTCGAGGCCGAGCCAGGCGAGGTCGCGCCGGATCGCCTCGACATAGCGCTCTTCGGAGCGCTCGCGATCGGTATCGTCGATGCGCAGCAGGAAGTGCCCGCCCTCCTTCCGCGCGAAGAGCCAGTTGAGTACCGCGGCGCGGGCATTGCCGAGATGCAGATGGCCGGTCGGCGAGGGGGCAAAGCGTACCCGTATGTCCGTTCCCGCAATCATGGAAGCCTGCCCTCCCGGGCGGTTCGGAAGGCATTGGTGATCGGATAGCGGCGGTCGCGGGTGAAACTTTTCCTCGTGATCTTGATCCCCGGGGCCGCCTGCCGGCGCTTGTATTCGCTCGCATAGAGCATGCGCTCGACGCGCGCCACGGTGGCGGGATCGTGACCGCGGGCGACGATGTCCTCGAAGCCTAGCGCCTCCTCGACGAAGCCGTGCAGGATGTCGTCGAGCACCTCATAAGGCGGCAGCGTGTCCTGATCGGTCTGACCCGGCCGCAGCTCGGCACTCGGCGCCTTGGTGAGAAAGCGCCCGGGGATCGGCGGCGCATCGGGGCCCATTGCGTCCGGCGGACGCGCCTCGTTGCGCCAGCGCGCGAGCCTGTAGACCAGAGTCTTGTAAACGTCTTTCAGCGGCGTGAAGCCGCCCACCATGTCGCCGTAGAGCGTGGCATAGCCGACGGAGATCTCCGACTTGTTGCCGCAGGAGAGCACCATGCGGCCGAACTTGTTCGACAAGGCCATGAGATAGAGCCCCCGCAGGCGGGCCTGAATGTTCTCTTCCGTCTCGTCGGCCGGAAGGTCGTCGAAGAAGGGCCGGAGGGCGACATCCGCCGCCCGCATGCCCTCCTCGATCGAAACCACCTCGTGGCGCACCGCGAGGCGGCGGGCGAGCTCGGCGGCGTCCTCCCGGCTCTCATCGCTGGTATAGGGCGAGGGCATCATCACCGTCCACAGTCGCTCGGGTCCGAGCGCATCGGCGGCGAGCGTCGCGGTGAGCGCGGAGTCGATGCCGCCCGAGAGGCCGAGCAGAACGCCCGGAAAACGGTTCTTCTCGACATAATCCCTGAGGCCCAGCATGAGCGCCCGATAGATCGCCGGCGCGCCCTCCTCCCAGGCGGCGCCCGCCGCGCCGCGACATGTGAAGGGCCCGCGCCCACGCGCCCGTTCCCAGTGGCCGAGCGCGACGTGCTCTGCGAAGGCGGGCAGGCGGAGCACGATATCGCCCCCGGGATCGGCGACGAAGGACGCCCCGTCGAAGACGAGTTCGTCCTGACCGCCGACCTGATTGACGAAGGCGAGCGCAAGCCCCGTCTCCCGCGTGCGCCGGCGCACGACATCGACGCGCTCGGCGTGCTTCTCGATCTCGTAAGGCGAGCCGTTGACCGCGATCAGAAGCGCGGCGCCGGCCGCACGGAGATCCGCCGCCACATGCGGCAACCACATGTCCTCGCAGATC
>CAZAEP010000241.1:0-3241 GCA_964484045.1 uncultured Sphingomonadales bacterium | reverse complement strand
ATGAACGACGACGGCACCATGGCGCGGTTGCCCGATCTCATGGCGTTCGCGCAGCGTCATGGCCTCAAGGTGGCGACGATCCGCGATCTCATCTCCTACCGTCTGCAATATGACAGCCTCGTCGAGTGCGTTCTCGAGGATCGGGTGAAAAGCCTCTATGGCGGCGAATGGACGCTCAAGGCCTATGTCAACAAGGCGGAATATGCCGAGCACATCGCGCTCGTGAAGGGGGACGTCAGCGGCGACGAGCCGGTGCTTGTGCGCATGCACGCGCTCAATCTCTTCGAGGACATCATCGCCGAGGCGAACGGGCGCGCCGGGCAGCTCCATCATGCCATGGAGATGATCGGGGAGGCCGGTCGCGGCGTCGTCGTCGTTATCCGCGATGCCCGCCCGGACCGTCTGACCGAGCTCATGCGGGCCCGTCGCGGGCCGCCGCCGCCCAAGGAACATGCGGCGGCGCGGGCCTTGCGCGATTACGGTATCGGCGCCCAGATCCTGCTCGATCTCGGGGTGCGGCACATCACCCTGCTGTCCAACACCCGCCACAATATCGTCGGCCTTGAGGGCTACGGCCTCGATATCGTAGAACAGCGCACCATTCCCACCGACGGCTGACGGGACCGATGCCCGAAAAATCCCCCATACTGATCGTGGAGGCCCGCTTCTACGAGGATATCGCCGACGAGCTCGTGGCGGGCGCCATCGAGGCCCTCGATCGGCTCGGGCACCCGTATCATGAGCGAATCGCGGTTCCGGGCGCTTTCGAGATCCCGGCGGCGATCGCCCTTGCGGCGGCTGCCGCGCATGGCGGTAACGCTCCCCGCTATGGCGGTTATATCGCGCTCGGCTGCGTCATCCGCGGCGAGACCACGCATTACGACTATGTCTGTGGCGAAAGCGCGCGCGGGCTCATGGACCTCGCCGTGCGGGAGCGCCTTGCCATCGGCTACGGCATTCTCACGGTCGAGAACCGGGAGCAGGCCTGGGTGCGGGCCGCCCGCGACAAGGGCAACAAGGGAGCATCCGCCGCCGCGGCATGCCTCGCCATGATGAGACTCAAGGCAGAACTCGGGAGCGCGTGATGGTGCCTGCAGGAGAAAGCGGCAAAGGCGCCGTTCCGCGCTCGGCGGCCCGTCTGGGGGCCGTGCAGGCGCTCTATCAGCTCGATCTCGATCCCGATGCCGATGCCGACACGGTGGTTGCCGAGTTCGAGGCCCACCGGCTCGGCAAGGAAATCGAAGGCGCGCTTTATGCCAAGGCCGACCGGACGCTGTTTGCGGATATCGTGCGCGGGGTGGCGGCGCGGCGCGACGAGATCGACGGCCTCCTCAAAGGCGCGCTCGTCGAAGGCTGGCCGCTCGATCGCCTGGAATCGGTGCTGCGCGCGATCCTGCGCGCCGGGACCTACGAGCTTCTCGCCCGGCCCGACATTCCGACCGCCGTCATCATCAACGAATATGTCGATGTCGCACATGCCTTCTTCGACGGCGCCGAGCCGGGCTTCGCCAATGGCGTGCTCGACCGGCTGGCCAGGGAGATGCGAGCCTAGGTGAAGGAATTCGAGCTCATCAGGTCGATCCTCGCCCCGCTCGCCGAAGCGGGTCCGCCGGCCTTCGGACTCCGCGACGACGCCGCCATCCTCACGCCCCCGCCGCGCACCGAACTCGTTCTCGCCAAGGACATGATGGTCGCCGGCGTGCATTTCTTCCCCGACGATGCCCCCGAACTCGTCGCGCGCAAGCTGCTGCGCGTCAACCTTTCCGATCTCGCGGCGACGGGCGCGACACCGGTCGGCTATCTTCTCGGCCTCGCTTTCGCGGACGGCATCGACGAGAGCTATGCGCGGCGCTTCGCCCACGGGCTGGCGCGCGATCAGCAGGAATTCGGCTGCAGGCTGCTCGGCGGCGACACGGTGGCCGGCGCGGCGCGTCTGGTGCTGTCGCTGACGGCACTCGGTCATGTGCCCGCAGGTGCGGCGCTCCACCGCGCGGGCGCGACGCCCGATGACCTGGTCTTCGTCAGCGGCACGATCGGCGATGCGGCGCTGGCCCTTCTCGCCCTGCGTGGCGCCGGCATCGCCGATCCGGTGCTGACGGACCGTTATTACCTGCCGACGCCGCGCCTGGCATTGGGCGCGGCGTTGCGCGGCATCGCCACCGCGGCGATCGATGTCTCCGACGGCCTTGCCGCCGACCTCGGGCATCTCTGCCGTGAAAGCGGCGTCGGCGCCGAGGTGGAGGTCGCTCGTCTTCCCCTGTCGCCCGCCGTGCGCGCGCGCCTCGATGCCGATCCGCGCCTGATCGCGACCGTTCTTTCCGGCGGCGACGACTACGAGCTCCTCTTCACCGCGCCCGCGGCACGCCGGCGGGAGATCGAAGCCGCTGCCGTGCGCGCAGGGGTTGCGGTCAGCGAGATCGGCAGGATCACGGCACAAGAGGGGGTTTCGATTCGCGACGGCGATGGTAGTCTGATCCCTCTCGACCGGCCGGGGTTCGAGCATCGCTAGCCAGGGAGCAACATCAGGAATGGCGGAAGACAAGAAGAGCGAGGCCGATGAGACGGAGGAACCGCAGAAAAAGGGCTTCGGCCTGCTCGTTCTCATCATCGGCATCGTCGGTGGTCTCGCTATCGGCGGTGGTGCGGTCTATTTCCTGACCCGCGGCGGCGGCGAGGGGGCGGCGTCGAGCGCGGAAACATCCGCGGCGGAGGAAGAGGAAGCGGCGTCCGAAGAGGGGCCGGCCGCCGATCTGCTGATCGTGACCGCCCGGCGGGTGGCGGTGCCGATGATCGACGGCGATCTCAATGTCGTCGGCTATATGTGGGTCGATCTCGCTTTCGAGACCGACGGACCGCAGAACCAGTCCTATGTCTCGGCGCGCCTGCCGGCTTTGCGTGACGCGTTCCTGCGCGATCTCCATTCACGACGGACGACGCGCACCGATCGTCCCGGCGCGCTCGACTTCGATCTCGTCCACGAGCGCCTCGAAGCGGCGACGAAAGCCACGCTGGGCGAAGGCCGCGTGCTCGCGGTGCGCATCATCAATGCGCAGCGGGTGCCGGAATAGAGGCACGCGAGGACTCATGCCCATGAAAGCGCGAAAAGGCGCGAACATGGCTTGCGCGCAAGGGGCTTGATCCGTAAAGTCCCCCCGCTTTTGCGCCGGGCGACGGATCGCCGTCGGCGGTCACGGCCACGTCCGTGGTTCAATCGAAAACCTTGAGAGGGGAAATTCGTCCA
>CAZAEP010000240.1:0-3297 GCA_964484045.1 uncultured Sphingomonadales bacterium | reverse complement strand
CCGCCGTCCTGAACCGTCTCTTCGTCACTATCAAGGTCGATCGCGAAGAGCGGCCCGATCTCGACCACGTCTACCAGAGCGCCCTCGCGCTCATGGGCGAGGCCGGCGGCTGGCCGCTGACGATCTTTCTCACCCCCCGGGGCGAGCCCTTCTGGGGCGGCACCTTCTTTCCCGCGAAGCCGGGTCACGGCCGGCCGGGATTCGTCCAGGTCCTCGAGCGGATTTCGCAAATCTACAGAACCCGGCGCGATGTGGTGGAACGCAACCGCAGCGCCGTCCTGGCCGAGCTGGCCCGCCTTGCGACGAGCGAAGCCGGTCCGCCGCTGCCGCCGCGCTTTCCCGAAAGGGCGGCGCGGACGATTGCGGCCCATGTCGATCCGCAGCACGGCGGCCTCGGTGCGGCACCGAAATTTCCCCAGCCGTTCCTTTTCGAGCTCCTCTGGCGCATCCATCTCCGCACCGGCGACACGGCCCTTCGCGACGCCGTCACCCGTACGCTCGATCATCTCTGCCAGGGCGGCATCTACGATCATCTCGGCGGCGGCTTTGCGCGCTATGCCGTGGACGCACGCTGGCAGGTGCCGCATTTCGAGAAGATGCTCTACGACAATGCGCTCATCCTGCGTCTTGCGACCCTCGTCTGGCAGGAGACCCGGTCCCCGCTCCATGCCGCCCGCATCGCCGAGACGATCGACTGGCTCGCCCGCGAGATGCGCCACGACGGCGGCGCCTTCGCCGCTTCGCTCGATGCCGACAGCGAGGGGGTCGAGGGCAAATACTATCTCTGGTCGGCGGAGGAGATCGACGCCCTGCTGCCGGCCGCCGATCGCGACCTCTTCGCCACCGTCTACGGCATCCGCCGCGGCGGCAACCGGGAAGACCGCATCGTTCTTCATCGCCTTGACGCCATGACGCCACGCGACCCGGAGGACGAGGAGCGCCTCGCCCGCTGCCGCCGAATCCTGTTCCGGGCCCGCGCCCGGCGCGTTCCGCCGGCGCGCGACGACAAGATTCTCGCCGACTGGAACGGGCTCGCCATCCGCGCCCTCGCCGATGCCGCAATGGCGTTCGATCGCCGCGACTGGCGTGCGCTCGCGCAAGCGGCCTTCGCCTTCGTCGCCGAGAAGATGCGCGGGCCCGACGGGCGCATTCTGCACGCCGCGTGCCGCGGACGCACACATCCGGTCAGCCTGCTCGACGATCACGCCCAGATGATCGCCGCCGCCCTCTCGCTCCACGAGGCCGGAGCCGGCGACAGCCATCTCGATCACGCCATCGCCTGGGCGGAGATCGTCGAGCGCCTCTTCCTCGATACCGGGGGTGGCGGCTATTTCACCACCGCCCGCGACGCGCCGACGCTCATCGTGCGGGCGAAAACCGCCCATGACACGGCGCAGCCCTCGGCGAACGGCACCATGCTGGAAAATTTCGCGCGCCTCTTCCTTCTCACCGACGACACGCGCTGGAGGACCCGCGCCGAGGCTCTTCTGGCGGCGTTCGGCGGCGAGCTCGCGCGCAATTTTCTGCCCCTCGCCGGCCTGCTCAACGGCTATGACACGCTCGAGCGCGGTTTTACCGTCCGGCTCGGCGGAAATCCCGACGATCCCCGATTCGCCGCCCTTCTCCGCACGTCGTGGGAGACCTCGCTCCCTGCCGCCGTCCGTCCGCCGCCCATCGATGTCGTCTCCGGAAATGTCGAAGACGGTCCTTCGGCCCTCGTCTGCACGCAGGCGCGCTGCGGGGCGCCGCTTCATGACAGCGCCGCCCTGCGCGCGGCGCTTCTCGCGCAAAGACGTCTGCCGTCATGACCTCACGGAGCGGCGTGTCTTTCTCTGGAAACGCCATCGCTCCATCTGTAGTGTAGCGCTTTTCCGGTGTTTTCTTCTCGTGGCGGATGTCTTGCGGAGGATCATCATGTCGGGACGGCGGATCGAGATCGCAGCCAAGGACGGATCGGGGAAGTTTTCCGGATATCTCGCATCGCCCGGGGGAGGCCGGGGACCCGGTATCGTCGTTCTCCAGGAAATTTTCGGCGTCAACAGGGTCATGCGGGAGATCACCGACGCCCTTGCGGACGAGGGCTATGTCGCGCTCTGTCCCGATCTCTTCTGGCGTCAGCATCCCGGCATCGAACTCGACGACCGGTCGGAGGAGGACTGGGAGCGGGCGTTCGAGCTCTACAAGGGGTTCGATGTCGATCTCGGGATCAAGGACATCGCCGCCAGCCTCGCGGCCCTGCGAGCCCTTGACGGTGTGAGCGGACGCATCGGCGCCGTCGGCTACTGCCTGGGCGGCCTCCTCGCCTATCTCACCGCGTGCCGCACCAATGTCGACGCCGCGGTCGGCTATTACGGCGTCGGCATCGACGGCCATCTCGGCGAGGCCGCGTCGATCTCCGGCCATCTTCTGCTGCACATCGCCGAGGAGGACGGCTTCGTCGACAAGGCGGCGCAGGCGCGTCTCCACGCCGCGCTCGACCCGCACCCGCGGGTGACGATCCATGACTATCCCGGTGTCGACCACGCCTTCGCCCGGCCCGGCGGGGCGCATTACGATGCGGACGCGGCGCGGTTGGCAAACCGGCGATCGGCGGAGTTCCTCGCCCGTCACCTGAAGCGCTGAGCGGCATCGCCGGCGGCGGGGAACATTTCCTTCGCCATGACAGCGGTTCCTGTCCAGACCGCCGTCGCCTCTACTGGTTCATCGAGGCGAAGAAGTCCTCGTTGGTTTTCGTTTCCTTGAGCTTGCCGATGAGGAACTCGATGGCGTCGGTGGTTCCCATGGGCTGCAGGATGCGCCGCAGCACCCACATCTTGGAGAGCTGATCCCTGGGCAGCAGCAGCTCCTCCTTGCGGGTGCCCGATTTCAGGATGTCCATGGCCGGGAAGACGCGCTTGTCGGCGACCTTGCGATCGAGCACGATCTCGCAGTTGCCGGTGCCCTTGAACTCCTCGAAGATGACCTCGTCCATGCGCGATCCGGTGTCGATGAGCGCGGTGGCGATGATCGACAGCGAGCCCCCCTCCTCGATATTGCGCGCGGCGCCGAAAAAGCGCTTCGGCCGCTGCAGGGCATTGGCGTCGACACCGCCCGTCAGCACCTTGCCCGAGCTCGGCACGACGGTGTTGTAGGCGCGCGCAAGCCGGGTGATCGAATCGAGAAGGATCACCACATCGTGCTTGTGCTCGACGAGACGCTTGGCCTTCTCGATCACCATCTCGGCGACCTGCACATGGCGCGTCGCCGGCTCGTCGAAGGTCGAGGAGACGACCTCGCCCTTCACCGAGCGCTGCATGT
>CAZAEP010000239.1:0-3317 GCA_964484045.1 uncultured Sphingomonadales bacterium | reverse complement strand
GTAATTTGGCGATTCCGAGGAAGATGTCGGCATCAAGGACGAGCGCGAATTCGATCGCTGCCGCCGCCCGCTCAAGATCGATGCCATGGCGCTCCATCGCCCGCAGATAGGCGACGCCGGTAGCGATCAGGAGGGCCAGTTCCTCGGCCTCACCGGCACCGGCGTCGTGATAAACGCGGCTGCGAGCGGCGACTACCCGCATCTGCGGGAAGCGTCCGGACGTGTCGCGCACGAGTCTCGCCATTTCGTCGAGCGCGGCCGCGATTCCGCCGGAGATGCGGCCGCGGGCCGCCCAGCTTTCCATGGGGTCGAGACCGAAGCCGCCACCCGCCTTCGCCGCGGCGTCCTGCTTCTCGATCAGCGTCATCAGCCCCGCCGCCATAGCCGGCGCCGCCTCCCCGGCCTCGAGGTGCACCGGCGTGTGCGCAAGATCGACCCCCCTGAGGACGGATGCGAGGTCGCCGGGCGTCGCCATCGCGATCCCCTGCGCGCCCTCGGGATCGATGGCGAGCGTGACGGCATCGACACCGCGTTCGAGATCGTTCCGGAGTTGCGCATTGGCGATCGCCGGATCGGGGTGATCGTGGCGCTGCCGGATCTGCCACCTTCGCGCCGCCGCCCGGCTGCCGCGCAACCAGGGCGGAAGCCCCGGAAAACCGGAAGGGTCGGCGCCCTTCGGGAGGTCGTCGCGGGTATAGAGCGGTTTGAACGAAAGATCCGCGAAGGTTTCCGTCGCGAGCGCCTCCTCCATGGAACGGCCGCCGAGCCCCTGCGCCACCGCATCCCGCCATGCGTCAAGCGGCGGGATATCGAACCCGGCGGCAAGCTTGGTCGCGTTGTCGGTCATCGGCGCGTGCATCCCCTCGTCTCGGTCTCAGGCGCCGGTTTAGGCCGCGCGGCCCTTGCTGACAAGGTCGAAGGGTTGTCGGTGCGGCTGCAGCACCCCGCCGATTATGCCGCGGCGCAAGGGAATGGAGCGGACGGGGAGAAAATGGAGGGCCGTCGGGGACTCGAACCCCGGACCCGGTGATTAAGAGTCACCTGCTCTACCAACTGAGCTAACGGCCCGCAGGAAACGACGGAGCGCGAAGACGCTCTGCCGAACGGGGCGGCTTCATACCGCATCGCCCCGCCCCTGTCCAGAAGAGAGGTGGGGCCGCTCCCGGTAGCGGTCAAGAGCGAGACCGATGCGGCGGGAGCGGGGACCGCAACGGCGCCGATATGACGACTCCGTGATGAAGAAGTGATCAGGCTCCGAACAACCTTTGGTATAGGCTGCCCAGATCGCTTCGAGGCAGGAGGTCGACCTCGACCCTTCCTCCCGTTCATGGATCGGGTGCTCCGTCCGCGGCCAGGGTCTGTCGCCCCGGCATTCGGCAGCAAAGGGCGTGTTCATGAGCGGCGTCGACGCCATGTCGCCAGAGAGCGACAAACGAATGACGACGCGGATCGCGAAAGGCCTCGAGATCCGCTCGGCCGGTCAAATCACGACAAAATTTCTCGGGTTGCGGGTATCCATGGGCGACCGGCCCGACAAGAAGAAGGGCGTCTGCGATCTCTGACGAGCCCGACCAGCCTTCCGCCTCGTGCTGAAGGCACTACGGGCATATGGACGGGAAGTCGTGCAGCAAGCGGGGGAATTCGCTATGGGGCGGGACGACGGCCGACAGGACGAAGATTTTTCCCGACTCGTCCACCGCATCCTGATCAGCGGCGGCAACGGACGCATCAAGGATGTCGCAAGCCGGCTCGATATGGGATATGACAATTTCTATGCTCGCCTGTGCGGTCGCGTCGCCTTCAATGTCGATGATGTCCGCGCTCTGTTCGCGGTCATGCGCGACGTTCGCATCCTCGAATACGTCATCGCAGAAACGGAATTTCTGATCGCCCCGCGGGCAAAGGGAACGGCCGGGCTCCCGCAGGCGGCCATGCAGAACGTGAGCCATCAAGTGGTTTATGACTCCGTCGCGCTGCTCCGCATCATGGCCGATGGCGGGGGCGACCGCAAATTCGACCACCGTAATCGCGCGCAGGCCCGGCAGAAAGTAGCGGAAACCGAACGGACTCTGGCCACGTTGCGCCTGCTTCTCGAGGTCAACGCGTCCTGACCCGCCGGTCGTGTCCGCAACACGCACAGATTGTTCAAAATCCCATTGCACATTTGAGAGCGCGACGGCGCGGCGCCTGCTATCGGTTGAGATGTGCGGGCGCAAGCGCGCAATCTTTGATCTCAATCCGATTCGAGGGGGGGGGAGTGCATCATGGGACATGGGAGCAGGATGCGGCGGTTGACCGCAATAGGCTTGATTGTAGGGAGTCTTGCACTTTCGGGATGTGCAGCCACGACGACAATGATTTCCAAACGCGATCTTGACGTACAGACGCGGATGAGCGCGACCGTCTTTCTCGATCCGGTGTCTCCAGACAAGCGCGTCGTTTTCGTGCAGATACGCAATACCTCCGACAAGCCGGATTTCGATCTCGGATCGGCAATCAGGGGAGCGGTGGCCTCCAAGGGGTATCGCCTTACCGAGAACCCGGACGAAGCCCATTACCTTCTGCAGGCGAATGTGCTGCAGGTCGGCAAGACCGATCCCTCGGCCGCGGACCTCGCGCTCGCCGGCGGCTATGGCGGCGCTCTCGAAGGCGCTCTGATCGGCGCCGGAGTCTCGGGCAGCCTCGGCGGCGGAGCACGAACCAATCTCGGCGTCGGATTGCTCGGGGCCGCGCTCGGCACCGTGGCCAATGCGATGGTGAAGGACGTCACCTTCACCATCATCACGGACCTGCAGATCTCGGAACGCGCGAAAGCGGGTGTTGAAGTGACCGAAACCAACAGCCAGGTGCTTGCCCAAGGAACCAGCGGCGGCAAGTCCGTGCAATCGGTCGAGACCACCGACTGGAAGCGCTACCAGACCCGTATCGTGTCGACGGCGAACAAGGCGAATCTCAAGTTCGAGGAGGCCGCGCCCGAGCTCGTTCAGGGAATCGTGCGATCGGTCTCCGGTATCCTGTAAGGGGCGCCCCGTTCCTCGAAACAGGTCGATGCAGGCGGTTCTCCGCGCGAGCGGGAGTCGTCTTTCGGCCGTTGTCGCCCTCCTCCCTCGGGCTATACTCCTTTACCGGAGCACTCGCATGGGGGATGTCGGATGACGGGTCATGTGGCCCTCGATTCGGAGATGGACGGCGGGTCGACATGCCGGACGCGGTTCCATGGGGACTGAAACCCGCATTCTCGGCCTCGTTCTTGCGGGGGGCGCGAGCCGGCGCATGGGCGGACACGACAAGGCGCTGTGCCGTCTCGGGGGTGAGCC
>CAZAEP010000238.1:0-3430 GCA_964484045.1 uncultured Sphingomonadales bacterium | reverse complement strand
CGTCGGCGAGATCTTGCGCGGGCAGGGGACATTCTACGAATGGGACCATTATCCCGAGGGCGACGTCTATGACCCCGAAACCCATGCCCAGTATTACTACCACGCCCACCCGGCCGAGCTGCGCGGCGGCGAGCACGGACATTTTCACTGCTTCCTGCGACCCCGGGGCATGCCGAACGGCGTCCGCCCGGCGCCGCTGCGCGATTACGAGCCGCCCGCGGACAGGAACGATGCGCTCAGTCACCTCGTCGCCATCTCGATGGACCGGGCCGGCCTTCCGATCCGCATGTTCACCACCAATCGCTGGGTGACCGGAGAGGCCTGGTATCGGGCCGAGGACGTGATCCGCATGCTCGATCGCTTCGTCATCGATCTCGCCTGGCCGTCCTGGCCGACGAATATCTGGATCACCGAGATGCTGCGGCTGTTCCGGCCGCAGATCGAGCAGCTTCTCCGTCTGCGCGACAAGACGATCGCGGCATGGCAGGAATCGCATCCGACGGAGAATGTTTTCGAGGACCGCGGACTTGAGATCACCTCGGTGATGGAGGTCTCGATTGACGATCAGATCGCGGCCGTGAAACGGGCACTGCGGCACTGCGCCGCCTGACGGTCCCGATTGCATCACCCGCCGCGCTCGATTACAGTCCGCGGCCCATCGCTCAGCGATCAATGCCTATAGTCTGGAGGACGCGTTCATGGCCACCACTCGCGGCGGCGTTGCCGGCGACATCCTGCGCAGCTTCATCGAGCGAATCGAGCGCCTGGAAGAGGAGAAACGCGGCATCGCCGAAGATATCCGTGAGGTCTATGCGGAGGCAAAAGCGGCGGGCTTCGAGCCCAAGGTCATGCGGCAGGTGGTCCGGATCCGCAGAATGGAGCGCCAGGAACGCGAGGAGCAGGAGGCCCTGCTCGATCTCTATCTGCACGCCATCGAGGGCGGCGGGGCGGCCGATTAGGCGCCGGAGATCCGCTCGAAACGGCGCAGATCGGGTGCGAGGCGCCCCAGGAGCCCATCGAGATGGTCCGGATCGCCGCTGGTGAGCAGCCGCACGCGCCCATTGCCGGGATCATCCTGCGCGGGGTGCCGCCGGAGATAGTCGGCGAGCGCGCGGGCCACCAGAGCGGGCTGCATCAGCAAGGCCGTGGCCGACGGCAGGGCGTGACGAAAGGCTCCGGCGGCAAAGGGATAGTGCGTGCACGCCAGTGCCGCGAAATCGAAGCCCGCCGCGGCGTTCGGGTGGTTTGCGAGCGTGCGTACATATTCCGTAACGAGCGGCTGCAATGTCGTCTCGTCGCCGCCCGCTTCGATCGCCTCGGCGAGGCCGGGGCAGGCGATCTCGACGACGGTGGTCTCCGGTGCGCGCAGGCCGATCTCCGTGCGGAAGGCGTGGGACGCCACGGTTCGCGGGGTGGCGAAGACGGCCACCCTGCGCTCGCGGCCCCCGCCGTGATGCTGCGAGACGTCGCCCCAGCGGCGGCCGGTGATCGCCTCGACGAGGGGGACATGGACGCCCAGCACCCGGGCCGCAGGCGCGTGGTCGCGGAGCCAGCCCTGCTGCAGGCGCCGGAGCGCCACGGCGGCTGCCGTGTTGCAGGCGATCAGGACCAGCCGGCATCCCCGTTCGAGGAGGAAAGCCACCGCTTCCTCGGTACAGGCATAGACCTCTTCCGCCGGCCGCGTGCCATAGGGCGCCCGCGCATGGTCGCCGAAATAGAGAAAATCACGCTCCGGAAGCGTGGCGATGAGCTCCGACAGGATGGTCAGCCCGCCCGATCCGGAGTCGAAAACGCCGATCACAAAACCCTCCATCGCTGCCCGGCGACACTCGATTGCCAAGGTGGCGGGATTGTGGGCGTTCCGTGCCGCTCCTGTGGCGTCAGCGCCGGGCGCGGCGGGCTTCGTCCGCCAGATCGAGGTCCTCGATCCTGCGATAGAGCGTCGAGCGGCCGATGCCAAGTCGTCGTGCGACCTCCGATAGACGGCCATGGCAGCGGTGGATCGCCCGGCGAATGACCTCCGCCTCGATGGCCGCCAGCGAGCGCAGATCGCCCGCTTCGTCGATGAGGGAGATGAAGGGCTGCATCTCGTCGCCGACGGGACCGCCGTCCGGCGGCGATCCGCTTGCCACCCGGTGTCCCGGCGCCGAGAGGATCTGCGGAAAATCCGCCACCTCGAGCAGCGGCCCCTCGCACATCACCACGGCGCGAAAGATGGCGTTCTGAAGCTGGCGGATATTGCCCGGCCAGTCATAGCCAAGGAGCAGATTCACGGCTTCGCCGGAGAGCTGTTTTTCCGCCAGACCCTCGGCGCGGGCGATGGTCTCGATGAAGTGTCGCGCCAGCAGCGGGATGTCCTCGCGCCGCTCGCGCAGCGGCGGAATGCGCAAGGGAAAGACATTGAGGCGGTAATAGAGATCCTCGCGAACGCTGCCCTCGGCGACCCGGGCCGCCATGTCGCGATTGGTCGCCGAGATGAGCCGGATGTCGATCGCCACCGGACGGCGGGCGCCCACCGGGTCGACCTCGCCTTCCTGAAGCGCGCGCAGGAGCTTGACCTGCACGTCGAGCGGCAGTTCGCCGACCTCGTCGAGAAACAGGGTGCCGCCGGACGCTTCCTGGAATTTGCCGCTATGGCGTTCGCACGCGCCGGTGAAGGCCCCCTTCTCGTGACCGAAGAGAATGCTCTCGCCAAGGTTGTCCGGGATAGCGCCGCAATTGACCGCGACGAAGGGGCCCGATGCACGCGAGCTGGCGCGATGAATGGCGCGCGCGAACATCTCCTTGCCGACTCCCGACTCGCCCTCGATGAGAACCGGGATCGAGGTTGCCGCCGCGCGCCTGGCGAGGCGCACCGCCTCGTTCATCGCGGGGCTCGATCCCAGCAGGTCCTCAAAACGTGTCTCGGTGGCGGTGGCCGCCTTGACCGGCGCCAGCTCACCGGTCATCTCGACATGGGCGAGGGCGCTCCGGATGGCGGTCCGGATGCGCTCGGCGCTCGCGGGCTTGACGATGAAGTCGCTGGCGCCGGCGCGCATCGCTTCGACGACACGCGCGACGCTCGCATGGGCGGTGAGGACGATGACCGGAAGATGGGGGTTCCGGGGCCGGATCGACTTGAGAACCTCGATGCCGCTCATGCCCGGCATCTGCAGGTCGAGAATCACGCAGGCGACGGGGGGCGCGGTGTGATCCGCAAGGCGGGCCACCGCCGCCGATCCGTCCGCTGCCGTTTCCACGCGATACCCGGCGCGCTCGATCATCGCTCCGAGGAGGCGCAACTGGGTCGGCTCGTCGTCAACCAGAAGAATCGGGCCCGCCATCGTGATCTGCCGCCTGACTGTATCACCCTTGCGGGGCCGGACGCCCCCGCGGTGCTGTATCATAGTGGGACAAGTCTTAAGAAAGTCCCAAGTCGGGACGTGGCCGT
>CAZAEP010000237.1:1586-3431 GCA_964484045.1 uncultured Sphingomonadales bacterium | reverse complement strand
GCCTCGTGCAGAAGCACCGCGACCACCGAGCTGTCGACACCGCCCGAGAGGCCGCAAATCACCCGCCCGGCCCCCACCTGCGCGCGGATCTCCGCGATCTTGCTGTCACGAAAGGCGGTCATCGTCCACGCGCCTCTGGCGCCGCAGACATGGCGGGCGAAATTGCGGATGAGCTGCGCTCCGTGCGGGGTGTGCACGACCTCGGGATGGAACTGCAGGCCATAAAAGCGTCGTTCATCGTCGGCGATGGCGGCGCAGGGCGCGCCTTCGGAGGTGCCGACCACGCTGAAGCCCGCGGGCAGGCGGATCACTCGGTCGCCGTGGCTCATCCATACCTGCTCGCGCCCGCCGACCCGCCAGACGCCGTGAAAGAGCCGGCAGTCCGCGACGATATCGAGATAGGCGCGGCCGAACTCCTGATGCTCCGCGGTTTCCACGATGCCGCCGAGAGCCGCCACCATGGCCTGCTGACCGTAGCAGATGCCGAGTACGGGAACGCCGATCTCGAACACCGCCGGCGGCGGTGCCGGGGCGTCGTCCCACGTCACCGACGCCGGGCCGCCCGAAAGGACAATGCCGATCGGTTCCTGCGCCGCGAGGGCGTCGGCGGCGTGATGAAAGGGCACGATCTCGCAATAGACACCGGCCTCACGCACCCGCCGGGCGATGAGCTGCGTGAGCTGGCTTCCGAAGTCGATGATGAGGATTCTTTCCGACATGCGCCGCTTTTAGCGGCCGGCTCGCGGACTGTCCACAAGCGCCCGCGCCCCGGCGGACGCCGGCGCTAAAGCGTCCCTTCCTTGCCCGGCGTGGCCGCGGCCATCGACTTCGCCTTGTAGGCTTCGATCGCCGCGCGCACGCGCGCCAGCTCGGGGCACCCCTTGGCGGCGCACAAGCGTTCGAGACGGGCGACATTCTTCTCCGCCTCCTCGAGACGGTCCGCCGCAAGAAAGGCGAGCGCCTCGGCGGCGAGCGCCTGACGGTTCGCCGGATCGATGGTCAGTGCCCGACGATAATAGCTGAGCCCGAGCGCCCGTTGTCCCATGGCCTCGTGCGCCTTGCCGATGGCGACCATCGCGGCGACGCTGCCCGGATCGGCGACGAGCGCGGTCTCGAATGCGCGGAGGGCCTTCTTCGCATCGCCCGCCGCGAGCGAGGCACGCCCTTCATCAAGCAGGCTGCGCGCCGCCGCCTGATACGCCGCACGCCCCGAAACCGCAGCAAGGCTCGCATGCGGCGTCCCGGGGCCGGTGCCAAACGCAATCAACGATGCCAGAACGACGACGGCGTGACGGGATGCATGTCGCACGAACAAGGTCCTTTTTCCGGGTTCTCAAGCCACAATCCCAAAACGTGTGGCGATTATATGGGCACCGCGGCCGCCCTTTGACAAGAATTAAGCCGCTCTGCGCAGAATTGTGATGAAGAATCCGTCACAGCCGTGCCGGGCCGGGGTGAGCTGCAGCATCGCCTCCGGTCCGGCGGCGGATGGCGGCAGATGCCCGAGCCCGGCACGCTCGAGATACGGCCGTACATCGGCGAGATGCCAGTCGTCATGCGCCTCGAGCGCGGACGCAATCACCGCGTCATTCTCTTCGCCAAGCAGCGAACAGGTCATATAGGCCAGCCGGCCGCCGGGCTTCGTCAACGCCATGCCTTCGTCCAGAAGCGTTCTCTGGGCGGCGGCATGATCCTCGAGCTTCCTCGCGTCTGCACGCCAGCGGAGCTCGGGATTGCGACGCCAGGTGCCGCTGCCCGAACAGGGGGCATCGACGACCACGAGGTCCACCGGCCCGTCAGGCAGGCCGGTCTGCACGATGTCCGCCCCGGCCCGGGCCAGGCGGG
>CAZAEP010000237.1:0-1576 GCA_964484045.1 uncultured Sphingomonadales bacterium | reverse complement strand
GACGACCACGAGGTCGAAGGCGGCCGCAAAACGCGTGAGCTGGTGCGCCCGCTTCTCCTCGCCGCGGCTGAGACGGTGGATCTGAAGATTGCGCATCCCGGCACGTGCCGCCCGGGCTTTCAGGGCTCCGAGCCGCCTCCTGTCGTGGTCCATGGCGAAGATCTGCCCCCGCCCGGCCATCATGTCGCTCAGCGCCAGCGTCTTGCCGCCCCCACCGGCACACAGGTCCGCCACCTGCTCCCCCGGTTCGGCCCCGGCGATCAGGCAGGCGATCTGCGAGGCCTCGTCCTGCACCTCGAGCATTCCCTTACGTACAAGTGGCAGTCCCTTGATATTCCGGGACTCCTCAAGCCTGATTCCGATCGGGCTCCAGGGCGTCGGCCGGGCCGCGACACCGGCCTCCGCCAGCGCCGCGAGCGCTGCCGCACGGCTGATCCCGGCGCAATTGACGCGCAGGTCGGTCGGCGCCCGCCCGGAGAGCGCCGCCATCTCCTCGTCGAGTCCGGCACCGAATCGCGCGGCAAGACGCGACTCGAGCCATTCGGGCACATTGTGCCGCGCCCAGTCGGGTCGCGTCTCAAGTGCCGCCGCCCGCACCAGTGCCGCACGTTCTTCCGGTGCCGGCGCCGGCACGGCATAGGGGCCTTCGAACCAGGGCGCCTCAAGCGCCCCCTCCCCCGCCAGGTGAAGCAGGACCTCCCACCGCGCCGTTGGCGCAAGTCCCACCGTCCGAAGCCGCCAGACAAGCATGCCGCGGGTGCGCAGAACCGCATAGACCTGCCCGATAATCCAGCGCCGGTCGTGCGAGCCGGCATAGCGGCGCTGCTTGAAATAGCGCTCGACGAGCACATCGGCGGCAGGGCCGCCACGACCGAAAGTGTCCTCGATGGAACCCAGAAGCTCGATTGCGGCCGCCAACCGCGCCGCCGGGGTCATGGGGGAGAGCCCGCCGGACGGGGCCCGCCGAACGGTCTATTTTCCCGGATAATTGGGCGACTCCCGGGTGATCGCAACATCATGGACATGGCTCTCGCGCAGTCCTGAATTGGTGATCCGCACAAAGCGCGCCTTCTTGTGCAGCGTGGCGATATCGCGTGCCCCGACATAGCCCATACCGGCCCTGAGGCCGCCCACCATCTGATGCAGGACCTGCTTGACCGGCCCTTTAAAAGGAACTTGTCCTTCAATGCCTTCCGGAACGAGCTTGAGGTCATCCTTGATATCTTCCTGAAAATAGCGGTCGGCCGAACCGCGGGCCATGGCGGCGACCGATCCCATGCCGCGATAGGCCTTGTACGAGCGTCCCTGATAGAGAAAGACCTCGCCCGGCGCCTCCGTCGTTCCGGCGAGCAGCGAGCCGAGCATGCAGGCCGAGGCACCGGCGGCGATCGCCTTGGCGATATCGCCCGAGGTGCGGATGCCGCCGTCGGCAACCACCGGGATGTCGTGCTTTGCGGCCTCCTCGACCACGTCCATGATGGCGGAGAGCTGCGGCACGCCGACGCCGGCGACCACCCGCGTGGTGCAGATCGAGCCCGGCCCGATCCCGACCTTCACGGCATCCGCCCCGGCGTCG
>CAZAEP010000236.1:0-3479 GCA_964484045.1 uncultured Sphingomonadales bacterium | reverse complement strand
CGCGCGTCGTTCTCGATCGCACCGCCGCGCTCGCCGGGCTGACCTTCCGCTATGAGGAAGCGGCGATCGGCGGCGCCGCGATCGACCGTCATGGCGCACCGCTGCCCGACGCCACGCTCGCCGCCGCCCGCACGGCCGATGCGGTGCTGCTCGGCGCCGTCGGCGGGCCGCAATGGAACGACCTGCCCGGCGACCGCCGCCCCGAGGCGGGGCTTCTCGCCCTGCGCGCGGGGCTCGGGCTCTACGCCAATCTGCGACCGATCCGGGTGCGGCCATCGACCGTCGCGGCGACGCCGCTCAAACCCGGGATCGCGCGTGGCACCGACATGCTGTTCGTGCGCGAGCTCACCGGCGGGCTCTATTTCGGCGCCAAGCGCCGCGACGGCGATACCGCCGAAGACGTCTGCCGCTATACGAGGGCCGAGATCGCACGCGTCGTGCATCGCGCCGCCGCCCTCGCCCGCCGGCGGCGCGGCAGGCTGACGCTCATCGACAAGGCCAATGTGCTGGAGACGAGCCGGCTGTGGCGCGCGGTGACGCGCGAGATCGTCGCCGCCGACTATGGCGATCTCGATTTCGAGATTCTGCTCGTCGATGCGGCGGCGATGTATCTGATGACGCGGCCACGCGATTTCGACGTCATCGTCACCGACAATCTCTTCGGCGACATCCTCACCGACGAGGCGAGCGTGCTCGCCGGATCGATCGGGCTCATCGGCTCGGCCTCGCTCGGTGACGGGTCGCGCGGGCTCTACGAGCCGGTGCACGGTTCGGCGCCCGACATCGCGGGTCAGGGCATCGCCAATCCCGTTGGCATGATCGAAAGCGTGGCCCTGATGCTCGAGCTCGGTTTCGACCGGCCGCGCGAGGCGGCGCGCGTTCGCAAGGCGGTTGACGCGGTGCTTGCCGAGGGCGTACGCAGCCACGATCTCGGCGGCGCGGCGACGACCATGGCCATCGCGCACGCCGTCGCCGAGCGGCTGAGCGAGATTTGGGAGTCGCGCCATGAAGAGGACCGCATCGCCCCTTGAGGCCCCCGCCGCGGCGGTGGAACCGACCTCCGGCGGGACGCGACCGCTGCGCATCGGCGTCGCCGGGCTCGGCACCGTCGGTTGCGGCGTGCTCGAACTTCTCGCGACGAACGCGGCGCTTCTCGCCCGGCGCGCCGGACGTCCCTTCGCCGTCGCCGCGGTCTCGGCGCGCGACCGGCGGCGCCGGCGGGCGGTCGATGTCGGCGCCTTTCCCTGGCGCGACAATCCGCTCGACCTCGCCGACCCCGGCGCCGTCGACATCGTGGTCGAACTGATCGGCGGCGCCGACGGCCCGGCGCTCGCGCTCGCCCGGGCGTCTCTCGCGCGCGGCCTCTCCTTCGTCACCGCGAACAAGGCGCTGATCGCGCATCACGGGGCCGAATTGGCCATCCTCGCCGAGCAGAGCGGCGCCGCCCTGCGCTTCGAGGCGGCGGTGGCGGGCGGCATTCCGATCGTGAAGACGGTCAAGGAAGGGCTCGCCGCCAATCGCATCGACCGCCTGCACGGCATCCTGAACGGCACCGCAAATTTCATCCTCAGCCGCATGGAGGAGACCGGCGCGCCCTTTGCCGAGGCTCTCGCCGAGGCGCAGCGGAAAGGCTATGCCGAGGCCGATCCGAGCTTCGATATCGACGGCGTCGACACCGCGCACAAGACGGCGATTCTGGCGAGCCTCGCCTTCGGGGTGCCGCCCGACATGACGGCGCTCACCGTCGAGGGCGTCCGCCATGTCACCGATGTCGATATCGCCTATGCGCGGGAGCTCGGCTATCGCATCAAGCTGCTCGGCATCGCGCGGCTCGCCGACGGACGCCTCGATCAGCGCGTGCACGCCTGTCTTGTCGAGGAGACCGAGGCGCTGGCCAGGGTGCGCGGGGCGGCGAACGCGATCGAGGTTCATGGCGATTTCGCCGGCCCCACGGTGATCGAAGGGCTGGGTGCCGGCGCCGGACCCACGGCGTCGGCCGTGGTCGCCGATCTGATCGAGATCGCCCGCGGCAACAAGGGCTCGACCTTCTCCATGCCGGCCTCGCGACTGACGCCGCTGGACGCGGTTCCGGCGGCCGAGCGGCGCGGACGCTTTTATGTCCGCCTGCGCGTCGTCGATCGCATCGGCGTCATGGCCGAGATCGCCATCGCCCTGCGCGACAGCGGCGTCTCGGTCGAGCGGCTGATCCAGCGCGCCCGCGAAGACGACGGCTCGGTGCATCTCATCCTCACCACCCACGAGACAAGCGAAGGCGCGATGCGCGGGGTGATCGAGAGCTTCACCGCCATCGAGGCGGTGCTCGACCCGCCGCTCATGCTGCGCATCGAGCCGATCTGAAGCCTCCCGCCGCCGGGGTGACGGGCGGCGCGGCGGGCCGCATTTACCGAACTTTCATACCCGCTGGCGTATACCTCCTGCGGGGGTCGCAAATGACCGGAGTGTTTCGGTGCGTCTTGTGACCAGTCTCGACCGATTTCCGCACAGAGGACTCCACGCCGGCGCACGGGATCATGTCCCGTGTGCCGCCACCGATCGCCGCCATCGCCGGCCCGGCAGGCCCGTGGGCGGGGCGATCCGTGCGGATAATGCATATCCGGGTGCACGGCATTGATCTGGTCGGCGGCACGGCGTCCTGCGCCGTGGCGTGAGGTGAACAGACCGGCGTTCGTGGAACGTCCGATCGCGTGACGCCGGTGCAGAAGGCGCCGGCAGCGCCAGGGAATGCAGTGAGACCATGAAACCCGATCCAGTCGACATCCGCGTGGGAGCGCATGTTCGCGCCCAGCGCCTGCTCTCCGGAATGAGCCAGGAAACCTTCGCCCGCAGGCTGGGTATCTCGTTCCAGCAGCTCCAGAAATACGAACGCGGCACCGACCGCATCTCGGCAAGCCGCCTCTATCGCATGGCGATGATCCTCGGCGTTCCGATCGACGACTTCTTCGATCATCCCGATCACGAGCTGCTCCCGCCGACGGTCAAACGCGAGGGGCTCGAGCTGGTCCGCGCCTTCCGCCGCATCGGGAGCCCGTCCCTGCGGAGACTGCTGTGCGGCCTGGTGCGGCATCTGGCCGGCGAGACCGCCTGATTGCGATGCCTCCGGACACGGACGAGCGGATATCCGAATTTACAGATATCGGGCGTGTAACCCGACCGGACGTTCCCGCTTGACGTGCAATCCCGCTACAGCCTAGGATCCCTCCGTTCCGGGGCCGATATCGCCCATGGTTGCACGTCGCCGCGCCCGACAGGGGGGCCGGACGGGCCGCGCGGGGGCGGGAGTGTGACCTCCCGTGGCGATGAACGGGGGGCTCGGGGAAAGGGGGGCTCATGGGAAAAGGACGTCTCGTGCTCGTGTTCGCGGGCGTGGCGGGTCTGCTCTCGGCGGCGGCATCTGCAGCAGACGCCGAGGCGCAAGAGACGGTCTGCGTCGCGAAGACCGACCGTACCGGGGGCCGCCT
>CAZAEP010000235.1:0-3494 GCA_964484045.1 uncultured Sphingomonadales bacterium | reverse complement strand
CCGACTTTCGAAAAGGCCCGTCGTTCGCCGTCCTCCAAAAGACCGTCATTCGCCGACTTTCGAAAAGGCCCGTCGTTCGCCAACTTTCGAAAAGGCCCGTCGTTCGCCGGCTTGGCCGGCGAATCCATGGTCGTGCCGGGCGCCCGGCCGCCCGGTGGACCCGCCGGTCACGCCGGCGGGTGACGAAGAATGAAGGCCGGTCGAGAAAAAAGCACTTTCAGGAACGCCGTCATTCGCCGGCTTTCGAAAAGGTCCGTCGTTCGTCGTCCTCCAAAAGACCGTCATTCGCCGACTTGGTCGGCGAATCCATGGTCGCGCCGGGCGCCCCGGTCGCCCGGTGGACCCGCCGGTCACGCCGGCGGGTGACGAAGAATGAAGGCCGGCGGGTGACGAAGAATGAGAGCCGGCGGAGGTCCGGACGGCACGACGCATGGCCGGGGACCGTTCGTGCGGCGCGGCTATTTGCGGCGCAGTTCCTCGAGCTGTTTCTGCATCTCGGCGAGCTGGCGTTCGAGCGCATCGATCTTGTCCCCGGCGGGTGCCGACGACGCCGGGGATTCCGCCGCCCCCGCGGGCCGCGCGCCGAAGGGGTTGAACATCTCCATGGCGCGCTGGAACATGGCAAGGTTCTGCCGCGCCGCGGCATCGAAATACTGCAGCGCCTGCGCGGGATCGAGGCTCGACTCGACGGCCTTGCGGATCTGTTCCTGATTGCGCGTGAAGGCGTCCATGGCCGCTTCGAGATAGCCGGGAAGCATGGTCTCGAGGCGGTCGCCGTAAAATCCGATGAGCTGCCGGAGAAAGGAGATCGGCAGCATGGTCGCGCCCTTGTTTTCCTGCTCGAAGATGATCTGGGTGAGCACGGAACGGGTGATGTCCTCGCCGGTCTTCGCGTCCTTGACCACGAAGTCGCGGCCCTTGCGCACGAGCTCGGCGAGATGATCGAGTGTCACATAGCTCGACGTTTCCGTATTGTAGAGTCGCCGATTGGCGTATTTCTTGATGACGATCGGCTCGTTCTGCTTCTCGTCACCCTGTCCGGGGGCATGCACCATGACGCACTTTCCTCGATCGCTGACCTCGATCGCCGGCCCGACGCACCGGGCCGCAGCGACTTTGGCGCGCGACCGCCTCCGATGGCAAGGGTTTTAAGGGGCGGTATTATCGGTCGCAATGAGACACCGAAGAGCGAGAGGGGTCAAATGCGCATGACCGGGGATCGTCCCTCGCCGCACAGCGCGCCCGCAGCCGCATCGCGGCGGCGCAACTGGCCAGAACCGCTCCACCTGCATCTCGCTCACATGATGCAGGCGAGTGCCCGGGCGGGACCGGACATGCTCGAGACGGCGCTCGCCGGCCTCGAGGCCTATCATCGCCACCCCTATCGCCGCCCGCCGGATGCGCATCCCGTGCGTGCCGCCGAGGGAAGCAGTCGCCTGCTCGATTACGGCGGCGACGGCACGCCCGTGCTCTTCGTGCCCTCCCTCGTCAATCCCGCCCACATCCTCGACCTCATGCCCGGGCACAGCCTGCTTGCGCATGTGCGGGCGGCGGGTTCGCACCCCGTCCTCCTCGACTGGGGCACCCCGGGTGCGGATGAGCGCGGCTTCGACATCGAAGCCTATGCGATGCGCCTCGTGCGCCTCATCGCGGCTCTCGCGGCGGAGAGCGGCGCGCCCGTCACGGTCGTCGGCTACTGCATGGGCGGCACGCTGGCCGTCGCCGCGGGTCTCGCCGCAGCCGGCAGCGTCGCCCGCCTGGCCCTGCTCGCCGCCCCGTGGAACTTTCATGCCGGCGCCGAACGACACCGCCTGCTGGCGCTCGCGGCGATGCCCCTGCTGCCCCTGATGGAGGAGGCCGAAACGGTCCCGATGGCGCTCGTGCAAAGCTTCTTCATGGCGCTCGATCCCGAGGCGGGACTGCGGAAATATGCCCGTTTCGCGCGTCTCGATCCCACCGGCGCAGAGGCGGAATTCTTCGTCGCGCTCGAAGACTGGGTGACCGGCGGCCCGCCGCTCGCCGGACCGATGGCCGCCGCCGTCCTGCGCGACTGGTATCTGCTCAACCTGCCGGGTCAGGGCCTGTGGCGGGTCGGCGGGCGGCGCATCGATCCCGCGGACCTGTCGCCACCTCTCTTCGCCGCCGTGCCGCGCGCCGACCGCATCGTGCCGCCCGCCGGAGCCCTCGGTGTGTGCGGCGGGCTCGCGGCGACGTCGATCGTCCGCCCGGCGAGCGGCCATGTCGGCATGATCGTCGGGCGGCGGGCCTGCGAAGAATTATGGACGCCGCTTGCGCAATGGCTCGAGGAATCGCTGTGATCGTGCGCTGCAACCGTTATGCTGGACATGATAGGAACCGTGTTCTGTGCGGGTGGCGCGACGCCGCCCCAAGGAGAGATTCGTATGAGTGATATCGTCATCGCCGCCGCCGCGCGGACCGCAATCGGAGCCTTCAACGGCGGCTTTGCCACCGTGCCTGCGCACGAACTCGGCGCCCGGGTGATCGCCGCCGTGCTCGAGCGCGCCGGTCTCGCGGCGGGCGAGGTGTCCGAGGTCGTCATGGGACAGGTTCTGACCGCGGCGCAGGGCATGAACCCGGCGCGCCAGGCGGCGATCGGCGCCGGCATCCCGAAGGAAGTCCCGGCCTTCCTGGTCAATCAGGTCTGCGGCTCGGGCCTGCGCGCGGTGGCGCTGGCCGAGCAGGCGGTGCGCGGCGGCGACGCCGCGATCGTCGTCGCCGGCGGGCAGGAGAACATGACGCTTGCGCCGCACGCGGCGCATCTGCGCGCCGGGCACAAGATGGGCGACCTCGGCTTCATCGACACCATGATCCGCGATGGTCTGTGGGACGCCTTCAATGGCTATCACATGGGAATCACGGCGGAAAATGTCGCCGAGCGCTGGCAGATCGCGCGCGAGGTCCAGGACGCCTTCGCCGTGCGCAGCCAGCGGAAGGCGGAAGCGGCGCAGAAGGCGGGTCGGTTCAAGGACGAGATCGTTCCCGTCACGGTGAAGACACGCAAGGGCGAGATGGTCGTCGACAGCGACGAGCATCCGCGCCACGGCACCACCCTCGAGGCGGTCGCGAAGCTCCGCCCCGCTTTCGCCAGGGACGGCACGGTGACCGCGGCGAATGCCAGCGGCATCAATGACGGCGCCGCGGCGGTCGTGGTGATGACCGCAAAGGAGGCGAACCGGCGCGGCATCGTGCCGCTGGCCCGCATCGCAAGCTGGGCGGTGGCCGGCGTCGATCCCGCGCTGATGGGTACGGGGCCCATCCCGGCCTCGCGTGCGGCGCTCGAGAAGGCCGGTTGGACGGTCGACGATCTCGATCTCGTCGAGGCCAACGAGGCCTTCGCGGCACAGGCCTGCGCCGTCAATCATGAGCTCGGCTGGAACGAGGAGAAGGTGAACGTGAACGGCGGGGCCATCGCCCTCGGCCACCCCATCGGCGCCAGCGGCTGCCGCATTCTCGTCACCCTGATTCACGAAATG
>CAZAEP010000234.1:0-3495 GCA_964484045.1 uncultured Sphingomonadales bacterium | reverse complement strand
TGGCCTCGTCCCCTGCGGCACGACCGGGGAATCGCCCGGTCTGAGCGCGAACGAGCACGCCGCGGTCATCGAGCGCACGGTGAAGGTGGCGGCGGGCCGGGTGCCGGTGATCGCCGGCTGCGGCACCAATGCGACGGCCGACACCATCGCGCGCGTGCGACACGCGGAAGAGGCCGGCGCCGATGCCGTGCTCGTCGTCGTCCCGTACTACAACAAGCCGAGCCAGGAGGGACTCTATCGTCATTTCGCGGCGGTGCACGACGCCTGCGGCCTGCCCGTCGTCATCTACAACATCCCGGGGCGCACGGGCCTCGACATGTCGGTCGAGACCATGGCGCGGCTTGCCGAGCTGCCGCGCATCGTCGGCGTCAAGGACGCGACCGGCGATCTCTCCCGCGTCGCCCGGCAGCGTCGCGCCGCGGGGTCCGGTTTCCTCCAGCTCTCGGGCGAGGACATCACCGCCCTCGCTTTCGATGCCATGGGCGGGGTGGGCTGCATCTCGGTCACCGCCAATGTGGCGCCGAAACTGACGGCGGCAATGCAGGAGGCCGCGCTCGAGGGCGATTACGAGACCGCCCGCGCGATCCACGACCGCCTCGTGCCGCTTCATCTGGCGCTGTTCTGCGACACCAATCCGGTGCCCGTGAAATACGCGGCCTCGCTCCTGGGACTCGCGAGGGACGAGGTGCGCCCGCCCCTGGCGCCGCTGTCCGACGCAGACCGCAAGCGGGTCGCGGATGCGCTCGCCGCGGTCGGTCTGACGGCGGGGTAGGGCGGGGTCATGGCGAAGGAGCGCGCACCGGGGCGGCTGATCGCGGAAAACCGCAAGGCCCGGTACAATTACACGATCGAGGACACGATCGAGGCCGGCATCGCGCTCACCGGCACCGAGGTGAAATCCCTGCGTTCGGGCGGCGCCAATATCGCCGAATCCTATGCCGAGGAGAAGAACGGCGAGATCTGGCTCGTCAACAGCCATATCGCCGAGTTCTCGCACGGCAATATCCACAATCACGAGCCGCGGCGGCCGAGGAAGCTGCTCCTGCACAAGCGTGAGATCGCGCGCCTTGCCGGCGCCGTGCAGCGTCAGGGCATGACGCTGGTGCCGTTGAAGCTCTATTTCAACGAGCGCGGCCGGGTGAAGCTGCTCTTGGGGCTTGCGCGCGGCAGGAAGGCGCACGACAAGCGCGAGGCCATCAAGCGCCGCGACTGGGAGCGCCAGAAGGCGCGGCTCATGAAGGACTATGGCTGAGGGCAGCGTTCGGCCCCGGCAGGGGCCTGGTGCCGGACGGGCGCTTTTTCGCGGACGTCCCCCGTTCGCTGGGCGTCAGCGCGATGGGGCGCGATGCGGTGACGCTGTCGACGGCATCGAGGTCGGCGGCAATCAGGCCGGTCGGGGTCGCTCTCACTCCACCGGCGGGGCGGTGAAGGTGGCCTCGTCGAGCTCGCCTTCGGATTTGGCGACAAGCACCGCGACCATGGAATCGCCGGTGATGTTGGTCATCGTGCGCATCATGTCCATGATGCGATCGATGGGAAAGAAGAGCGCGATGGCGCCGAGCGGCAGCCCCACCGAGTTCAGCACCACCGGCATGATGATGAGTCCGGCCGAGGGAATGCTCGCCGCCCCGATCGAGGCCAGCGTCCCGGTGAGGATGATGGCCGCATACTGGCTGACACTGAGATCGATGCCCAGCGCCTGCGCGGTGAACATGGCGGCGATGCCCATATAGATGGCGGTGCCGTCCATGTTCATGGTCGCGCCGAGCGGCAGCACGAAGCCCGAAACCTTCTTCGAGACGCCGAGATTGTCCTCCACATTGGCCATGGTGACGGGCAGCGTGCCGGCGCTGGTCGAGGTCGAGAAGGCGACCGCCTGGGCATCGATGATGCCCTGGAAGAAGCGCACCGGGCTCAGCCGCGCGAGGACCGTGATGAAGCCGCCATAGACGAGGACCATCTGCAGGATGCAGGCGAGATAAAGCGCGACGACGATCCATACGAGCCTGAAGAGCTCGGCCGCCGAGAGGCTGCCGATGACCCACAGGATGAGCGCGAAGATGCCGAAGGGCGCGGTCTCCATGATGAGGTGCACGAGCTTGAACATGACCTGTGTCGCGGAGTCGAAGAACTCCCGCACCGGGCGCCCGGCCTCGCGCGCGAGATTGATCGCAAGGCCGAAGAGGAGCGCGAAGACGATGATCTGCAGCACATTGCCCTCGGCCATCGCCTTGACCGGGTTCGCGGGGATGAGGCCGACGAGGAGATCGCGCACCGTCAGTGCCGCCCTGGCGGGGCCGTCGTCGCCGGTCTCGGGCAGGGTGATGCCGGTCCCGGGCTCGATGAGCCCGGCGATGACCAGTCCGAGCGTGACCGCGAAGGCGGTGGTGAGAAGATAGAGCCCGATCGTCTTCGCGCCCATGCGACCGAGCCTGCCGCTGTCATGGAGCGCGGTGACCCCGGAGACGATGGTGACGAAGACGATCGGCACCATCAGCATCTTGATGGCGTTGATGAACAACAGCCCGAGCGGCTGCAGCGCGGTTGCCGCCTCGCCATGGCCGAGCGCCTTCATGCCGGTGCCGATCGCGACCGCAAGCACGAAGGCGATCGCGATCCGCTTCCACAGGGTCATCGCCGTCCAGGATCGCCACATCGCATCGCCCCCTCTGTTTACCTTGCCCGTTCAATCTTTCTTTACCCCCATGGACGGAAACTCGGACGCATCCGCGAAAGGGTCGAGGCATGACAGACGATCGGGGCAGGAAAGGCAAGGCCGGGCTCGCACTCGCCTTCCTGTTCGCCGCATCGGGCGCGGCGGCGCAGACGCTCGGCGACGGCATCGCCGCCTATGCGCTGCAGGACTATGCAAAGGCCGAAGCGATCTTTCGCGCCCACGCCGAGGCGGGGGAGGCGGAGGCCGCCTTTCGCCTGGGCTGGCTCTATGAAAGCGGCCGCGCCGCGGTGGCGGATGACGATCGCCTGACACAAGCGGCCAGGTGGTATGCGCGCGCCGCCGATCATGGTCATGCCGCGGCGGCGGAGCGTCTCGCCGCGCTCGCCGCGGAGGGGGTTCTCCCGGAAGGCGAAGACCCGTTCGCGCGTCTGGAGGCGGCGGCGAAAGGCGGATCGGTGCGGGCGATGCTGCGTCTGGGCCGCGCCTATGCCGCGGGGGAAGGGGCGCCGCTCGATCCGGCGCGGGCCGCGACCTGGTTCGGGAAGGTGCTCCGCACGAGCTCCGACCCGGCTCTTCGGGCCTATGCGGAAGCGGCGCTGACGGCGCTCGGGAAGCCGGCTTCGCCGCATGACGATTCGGTGAAAAATGCGACCGATGAGAGAGAAAGCAAATAGTGAAAAGTGTTGACACGGGCATTTCAGCGAGGGGGACGAGAATCGGCAAATAGAGAAAATGCAGGCATTTTGAAACGAGGGGTGCTCCGGATTTCTGCTGCGGCTGATTTAAGGCACGGGGAAAAAAGACATATTCCGGGTCTG
>CAZAEP010000233.1:0-3582 GCA_964484045.1 uncultured Sphingomonadales bacterium | reverse complement strand
GACCGGGTCTGAGCCGCGCCGACGGGCCGCGTCGAACGGCGCGCATCACAATACGGAGTCGTGGACAGCAAAACGCCGGCGCAGGAGGCGCGCCGTGCGTTATTGCCGTTTTGCGCGTGTCACGCCGAGCCATGCGAAATCGCGACGTCCGATCCGCCAGACCATCAGAACAAGCCCGCTCGCGGCCATCAGGACGGCGAGCAGCGCCGCGCCGACAAGCAGCGGATGGTTGAAGTTCACGCGCGCGTCATAGTCCATGATGTGCAGCATCCAGAAGACGTCGTAGAGCCGCCAGATGCGGTTGCGGCGAGCCAGCACGCGGCCGGTCTCCGGCGAGATGTAGAGCGTCGTCTCCTCGTCGTCGGCGAGCGCCACGCGCCACACGGGCAGCGGACCGCGATATTCCTGCGGCGAATTCTCGCGGATCAGCTCCACGGCTGCGATGTCGGCTTTCCCGGCGTAGTCGGCGCGCGCGATCCGCTCGGCCCAGCCGGCATCGAGCGGGGAGAGAACCGCGGCGCTCTCGAGGTCGACGAGTGCGCGGCCGCCGCCGTCGGCGAAGACAATCTCGGCGAGCGGCCGGTCGAGGCGGACTTCCATCGATAGCGACAGCACGCCGCGATCGCCGATCGCCGCGCGGACGGCGGCCGGAACCGCCGCCGCCGGCAGCGGCCGCGGCGCGTGCGCGGCCATCAGATGCTCGCCGCGCACGCGCTCGATATCGAAAAAGCTCATGACGAAGCCGCCGGAGACCCAGAGCAGAATCTGGACACCGATGACGAGACCCAGGAACTTGTGAAGCTGCGACACATATTTGTGGGCCTTCACGGCGCCCCCTCCTGCTCCATTTCCGCCGTCACCCCGGTGGGGCCATCACGAAACTGACGCTTCCGCCACAAAAGGTAAAGGGCGGGAAGGACGAGGAGGGTCAGAATGGTGGCGCTGACCATGCCGCCGACCATCGGCGCGGCGATGCGGCGCATCACCTCCGAGCCGGTGCCGCTGCCGAGCATGATCGGCAACAGGCCGGCGATGATGACCATCGACGTCATCATGATCGGTCGGACCCGCAAAAGCGCTCCGTCGACGACCGCCGCGCGGAGTTCCTCGCCGCCGAAGCGCCGCCCTTCCTTCGCCGCCTCGGCGCGGTGGCGCCGGAGCGACTGATCGATATAGAGCAGCATCAGGACCCCGATCTCGACCGCGACGCCGGCCAGCGCGATGAAGCCGACGCCGATCGCCACCGACATGTTGTAGCCGAGAAGATAGAGGAGCCAGATGCCGCCGACGAGCGCGAGCGGCAGCGAGCCCATGATGATCAGGACCGACACCAGATTGCGGAAATTGATGAAAAGCAGCAGGAAGATCATCATCAGGATGAAGGGCACGACCATGGTCAGGCGTGCCTTCGCCCGCTGCATGTACTCGTACTGCCCCGACCATGCGAGCGAATAGCCCGGCGGCAGCTCGAGCTTTTCCGCCACTGCCTGCTGCGCATCGGCGACATAGGAGCCGAGATCGCGGCCGGAGATGTCGACATAGATCCAGCCATTGAGCCGCGCATTCTCGCTGCGGATGACGCCCGGCCCGTCGGCGATGCCGATATCGGCGACCGCCGAGAGCGGAATCTCGGCCCCCATGGGGGTGACGATCGGCAGATTGCGGATGTCCTCGAGCGAGGACCGGACATGGCGTGGATAGCGCAGATTGATCGGATAGCGCTCGAGTCCCTCGACGCTCTCGCTTACATTCATGCCGCCGATCGCCGAGCGCACGATGTCGTGCACGTCGGCGATATTGAGCCCGAAGCGGGCGGCGGCACGGCGGTCGACGTCGATATCGACATAGCGGCCGCCGGTCACCCGTTCCGCATAGACCGAAGCCGTGCCCGGCACCGTGCGGATGATGCGCTCGATATCCTCGCCGATCCTGGCGATGACATCGAGGTCGGGGCCTGCGACCTTGATTCCGACCGGGGTCTTGATGCCGGTGGCGAGCATGTCGATACGATTGCGAATCGGCATGATCCAGGCGTTGGTGAGACTCGGGATCTGGACCAGGTCGTCGAGCTCGCGCTTGAGTTTCTCGGTCGTCAGGCCGGGCCGCCATTCGTCCTTGGGTCTCAACTGAATCGTGGTCTCGATCATCGTCAGCGGCGCCGGATCGGTGGCGCTTTCGGCGCGCCCGGCCTTGCTGTAGACCGACTTCACCTCCGGCACCGTCTTGATCAGCTTGTCGATCTGCTGGATGACCTGGGCCACCTTGCCCGCCGAGATGGCCGGGAAGGCGCTCGGCATGTAGAGGAGATCGCCTTCGTCGATGTCCGGCATGAACTCGCTGCCGATCCTGCTCAACGGCCAGGCCATGCTCAGCATGGCGATGAGCGAGAGCGCCACCATCGTCTTCGGATAATTGAGCACCGCATTGATGAAGGGCCGGTAGCCGGCGATGAGGGCCCGATTGAGGGGGTTCCTGTGCTCGGGCAGGATGCGCCCACGGATGAAATAGCCCATCAGGACCGGCACCAGCGTCACCGACAGGCCGGCGGCCGCGGCCATCGCATAGGTGCCGGTGAAGGCGAGGGGGTGAAAGAGCCGTCCCTCCTGCGCCTCGAGCGCGAAGATCGGCAGGAAGCCGAGCGTGATGATGAGCAGCGAGAAGAAGAGCGAGGGCCCGACCTCGACCGCGGTGTCGGCGACGATGCGCCATCGCGATGCCGGGGTCACCGGCTCGCGCTCGAGATGCTTGTGGAAGTTTTCGATCATCACGATGGTGGCGTCGACCATGGCCCCGACGGCGATGGCGATGCCGCCGAGCGACATGATATTGGCGTTGATGCCCTGTGCGTTCATGACGATGAAGGCGCTCAGGATTCCCAGAGGCAGACTCAGGACGACGACGAGCGACGAGCGGAGATGGAAGAGAAAGGCCGCGCAGACGAGGGTGACGACGATGAACTCCTCGATCAGGCGGTCCTTGAGCGTTGCCACCGCGCGCTTGATGAGGCCGGACCGGTCGTAGGTCTCGACGAGTTCGACACCTTCCGGAAGGCTCTTCTTGAGCGTCGCGAGCTTTTCCTTGACCCGGTTGATGGTGGCGAGCGCGTTCTCGCCGAAGCGCATGATGATGACGCCGCCCACGGCTTCGCCCTCGCCATTGAGCTCGCCGACGCCGCGTCGCAGATCCGGGCCGAAGCGAATCTCGGCGACATCCTTGAGCAGCACGGGCGTGCCCTCGGGCGTCACCTTCACCGGAATCGAGCGCAGGTCGTCGAGATCGTCGACATAGCCGGTGGCGCGGATCATGTATTCCGATTCCGCCATCTCGATGACGCGGCCGCCGGTTTCCTGGTTGCCGCGCCGGATGGCCTCGCGGATGCGCGTGAGCGGCAGGCCGTAGGCGCGCAGGCGGTCGGGATCGACCACCACCTGATACTGCTTGACCATGCCGCCGATGCTGGCGACCTCGGACACGCCCGCGACGGTCTGCAACTCGTATTTCAGGAACCAGTCCTGAATGCTGCGCAGTTGCGAGAGATCGTGCCTGCCGGTGCGATCGACGAGGGCATATTGGTAGACCCAG
>CAZAEP010000232.1:0-3606 GCA_964484045.1 uncultured Sphingomonadales bacterium | reverse complement strand
CATTTGCTCCTCTCCCTAACATGGCCCGCACGGCGGCGGGCATATGACGTTTCCCACAGCGGGGACTGTAAAAGGAGACGGGCCGCGCGCATTGACCTGAATCAAAAAAATCCAAATAAGGTATTGCTCTTGTTTATTTCTCTCGATGCTTCGGACAAGAAATATCGTGTCGCGACATTCAAGTATTCGCGCCAATTCATGTCCCCTCCTCCCTTGATCTGCGTGGGGAAGCCGCCCCGCGCGTCGGACATCCGGCTCAGCATGTCCTTGCCAGGGAGGGGAACACCGGCCGGCGGGACGGCTCCACAAGACAAGGACGCGGAGCCCTCTCAGGCGTTACAGGAGCTGTCTCCGAAGTGGCAGCCCTCGGCGCCGCCATCGAGACATCTGGGGCAGCCCGTGCGCAGCGTCTCCTTGAGCGCACGCCGGGCGCGATGCAGCCGCACCCGCATTGCGCCGGCGCTCAGCTTGAGCGCCGCGGCCACCTTCTCGCGCGGATTGCCGCGGAAATCGACCTCCCAGAGGACGGTGCGATAGTCGGGCTTGAGCCGCGGCAGATGCTCGTAGACGCAGGCGCACAGTCGCGGCTCAGGCGCCGAGGACGCGTCTTCGGGCGCGCCCTGCGCCGCGACGGCCTGGGTTTCCGCAAGGACGTCGAGGCCGCGCCGCGTCAGGTGCCTCGCCCGGTAGTGATCCTGCAGCGTGGAAAAGAGCAGACGCTTGAGCCAAGCATGCGCCGCCTGCGCGTCGCGGAGCTGTTCCGCCTTGGCGAGCGCGCGCAGGCAGAAGTCCTGATAGAGGTCCTCGACATCGGCCGGATTGTTCAGTCGCCGCCTGAGATAGCCGATATAGGACGCGCGATTGGCAATCAGGCAGTGCTCGATCAGCGCCCGCCGGTCGTCGCGGTCGCCCGCATCATATGAAACGCCGATCCTCCCGGCGGTCACCTCCCGTGCAGCCTCGGCATGTGTCATTGTCCCCTCCTTCCGTCGCTCCGCACCGGAATGCCGACGCGAATCGCCGTCGGCACCGGCATCGCCTCACGTACCTAATACCCCTATCTGGTATATGCAAGCGTTTTCGACAAGAAGGAGCGCGGCCGGGCAGCGACAAACGGTCGCTCCCGCGCGCACGAGCCTTCCGGGAGGGCGGCGTCCGGCCCCTCGGCGGGCACGGCTTTGACTCCGATCAATGCCGGCCCGCGCAGCGCCACTATGAGGGACGCATCCTCTTTTCTCGGAACAGGAAAGGACCCCTTCATGTCGCTCAAGACCAAGGCGCTTCTCGCCACGGCGGCGATCGCCCTCGCCGCCCCCGCCGTCGCCGCCGAGCCCATGGCCGCGGCCGGCGACCTCTTCGTCCGTGCGCGCGGCATCGCCGTCATCCCCGACGAGAGCGCGACCATCACCCCCATCGGCGGCGACGTCGCCATCGACAGCGCGATCATGCCGGAGCTCGATTTCAGCTATTTCGTCACCGACCATGTCGCCTTCGAGCTCATCGCCGCGGTCTCGCCGCACGACGTGCGCGCCGTCGGCACCTCGATCGGAAATGTCGATGTCGGCGACCTGCTGCTCCTGCCGCCGACCCTGACGGTGCAGTATCACCTGCCGCTCTCGGACGATCTCAAGCCCTATGTCGGCGCCGGCATCAACGCCACCTTCTTCATCGACGAGGATGCCGCCGGCGGCGTGGTCACCGATATCAACGCCAGGGACACGCTCGGCTGGGCGCTGCAGGCCGGCGTCGACTACCGGCTCTCGGGGCGCTGGATGTTCAATGTCGACGTGAAAAGGCTGTTTCTCGACACGAGAGTGAAGCTCAATGGCGGCGCCATTGACGCGCAGGTGACCATCGACCCCTGGATCGTCGGTGTCGGCTTCGGCTACCGCTTCTGATCGGGCGGCGGCGCCACGGGCGCGCCCGGCTTCGCGTCGGGCTCGTCGTCGTCGAGCAGGATGCGCGCGGCGGCGCCGTCGAGATCCTCGAACTGGCCGCTTCTGAGAGCCCAGAGAAAGGCGGCAAGCCCGAGCGCCCCCATGAAGAGCGCAAGCGGGATGAGGAAGAGCAGAATGCTCATCCCGCCCTCCCCGGACGCAGGCGCAATGCGTTCAGCGTCACCGTCAGCGAGGACGCCGACATGGCGACGGCGGCAATCAGCGGGGTCACCAGACCCGCGACCGCGATCGGCACCGCCACCGCGTTGTAGGCGAGCGCCAGCGCGAAGTTCTCCCGCACCCGCCGCGCGGTCCGCCGCGCCATGGCGTGCGCGATGAGGACGGGCATGAGCCGCTCGCCCTGAAAGACGATGTCGGCCGCGGTCTGTGCGATATCGGCCGCCGAGGCGGGCGACATCGAGACATGCGCCGCGCTGAGCGCCGGGGCGTCATTGAGTCCGTCGCCGACCATCAGGACGCGTGCGCCCGCCGCCCGCAGTTCCTCGAGCGCTGCAATCTTCCCGTCCGGCCGGCATTCGGCCCTGTAGTCCGCGATGCCGAGCGCGCGCGCGGTCTTCGCCACCGCCGCCCTGTGATCGCCCGAGAGGAGGTGCACGCGAAGCCCGCTCTCCTGCAATCGGGCGACCACCTCCGCCGCGTCCGCACGCAGGCGGTCGGCGAAGACGAAGCGGACCGGCGGTGCGTCCGCGCGCGCGAGCCAGAGCTCCGGGCCGTCGTCGTCGCCCGCCGCCGTCCCCGCGGCGCCGACCCAGTCGCGGCGGCCGAGGCGGACCCGCACCCCGTCATGACGCCCCTCGACACCGCAGCCCGGCACCTCGCGAAGATCGGTGACGCCCGGCGGGTCGGTGCCCGCACCGGCGCGCACGAGCGCCGCGGCCAGCGGGTGTCGCGACGCCGCGGCGAGGGCCACGGCAAGCGCACGGTCGGCGGCGCTGATCCCCCCGGCGTCGTCGAGCTCGAGCGTCGCCGTGGTCAGCGTCCCGGTCTTGTCGAAGACCACCGTATCGACCGCCGCCAGACGTTCGAGCGCGTCGCCCGACTTGAGCAGGATGCCGCGCCTGAGAAGCGCCCCGGCGGCAACCACCTGCGCCACCGGCACGGCGAGCCCGAGCGCGCAGGGGCAGGTGATGATCAGCACCGCGACCGCCGTCATCAGCGCGCCGTGCCAGCCGGCGCCGAGGGCGAGCCAGCCGAGGAAGGTGCCGGCCGCAAGGACGTGAACCGCCGGCGCATAGATCCGTGCCAGGCGGTCGGCGAGACGCACATGGCCGGCACGGGACTGCTCGGCGGCCTCGACGAGGCGGGCGATCTGGGCGAGAAGCGAGTGCTCGTCGGGCGCCGTTACCGCGACCACGAGGGGCCCCGTCAGATTGAGCGTGCCGGCGAAGACCCGGTCGCCCTCCGCGGCCCGCTCGGGGACCGACTCGCCGGTGATCAGGCTCCGATCGACATCGCTCGCCCCGTCCAGCACGATGCCGTCGGCGGGCAGCCGCATGCCGGCAGCGACGAAGACGCGGTCCCCGGGGCGCAGCGCGCTCACCGGCACCGAGACACGGCGCCCGTCGGGCGCGATGCGGACGGCGCCGACGGCCCGGAGCGCGAGGAGATTGCGCGCCGCCTCGCCCGCCCGGCCGCGCATGGCGGCATC
>CAZAEP010000231.1:0-3620 GCA_964484045.1 uncultured Sphingomonadales bacterium | reverse complement strand
GAAATAGATCTTCGCCCCGCCGAGATGCGCGCTCAGGCGCTCGGCGTGATAGAGCGGGCTCGGACGGCCGACATAATGCGCCAGCAGGTCGTCCATCTCCGCGGCGAAGGCGGGATCGGCCCTGGCCTCCTCATAGGCGCGCTCGACCGCGAGCACGAGCGGCATCAGGGTCTCCGCCACATAGCGCCCGCCGAAGCGGCCGAAATGCCCGGCCGCATCGGGCCCGGTGCGATAGCTGTTGAGTGGTGTCCCCACGGTGTTCACTCTCCCCGCTCGATCGCGCGCGCGGCCTCGAGAAAGGCGCGGATCAGGTCCAGATTCTTCTCCCCCGGAGCGGTCTCCACACCCGACGAGACGTCCACCGCCCAGGCGCCGCTCGTGGCGACCGCCTCGGCGAGGCACGCCGCGTCGAGCCCGCCCGAGAGCATCCAGGGGATTTCGAGCGCGAGATCGGCGAGCAGCGACCAGTCGAACGCCACGCCGTGACCGCCGGGTCGCGTCGCCCCGGGCGGCGGCCTGGTGTCGAAGAGGATGCGCTCGACGATGCCGTCATAGGCCGCGGCGGCGGCGAGATCGGCCTTGCCGGCCACCGCGATCGCCTTGATCAGCGGCTTGTCGAAGCGCGCCCGGATCGCCGCCGCCCGTGCGGGCGATTCGGCGCCGTGAAGCTGCAGCCAGTCGACGATGGGGGCGGTGGCGGCGAGGAGCGCGTCATCGGCATCGACATGGACGCCGACCGGCACGAGCCCGCGCGCGCGGGCGAGATCGGCAAGGCCGCGGGCGGTGGCGAGATCGACCCGGCGCGGCGAGCGCGCATAGAAGACGAGGCCGACGAAGCGCGCACCGCCGGCCGCCGCCGCTTCCACCGCGGCGGGCGTTCTCACCCCGCATATCTTGACCTCGAGCGCCATGCCGGGGTGCGGTGTAGCGCAAGGCCTCGCCGCCCTCAAGGGGCATGCGGCGCCGCGCCCGCGCCTGCGGGACGGAAATCGACATCCATCTCGGCCGCCAGCCAGAGGAAGACGGCCCAGGCGGCGACATTCTGCTGCACCGCGTCCGGCGCCACCTTGTCGAAGGTGTCGTCGGCGGTGTGATGGAGGTCGAAATAGGCGCTGCCGTCCTGCGCCAGCTCGACCACCGGCATGCCGGCGCGGGCGAGCGGCGAGACGTCGGGGCCGCCATGCGCCTCATTGGCGCCGCGGCCGATGCCGAGCGGGCGCAGGAGACGATGGATCGCGTTCGTCCAGGGAAGGTCCTCGGCGCCGACACGGGTTTCGAAGCGCCAGATGCGCCCGGCGCCGAAGTCCGACTCGGCGCCGATCACATGTTTCGCGAGCTCCGCCTTGTGGGCCGCGGCATAGGCGCGGGCGCCGTAGAGCCCGGGTTCCTCCGAGCCCCAGAGCACGACGCGGATGGTGCGCGCCGGCGGCCCCGCCTTCTCGGCGACGAGTTTCGCGGCGGCGAGCGTGATGCCGACGCCGGCGGCATCGTCGATGGCCCCGGTGCCGAGATCCCAGCTATCGAGATGGCCGCCGGCGATGACGATCTCGTCGCTGCGCCCGCGGCCCGGAATCTCGCCCACGACATTGCCCGACGGGGCGGCGTCGAAGAGGGTCGGCGTGAGCTCGAGACGGACCCGCACGGGCCCGCGTTCGAGCAGGCGGTCGAGTTGATCGGCATCGGGGGCCGACAGCGCCGCCGCCGGAATCTTCGGTACCCCGTCGCGATAGCGGGTCTGTCCGGTGTGGGGCAGGCGGTGGCTGTCGGTGCCCACCGAGCGGATGAGCAGCGCCACGGCCCCCTTCTCCGCCGCCGCGGACGGCCCGTTGCCGCGGATATGGACGGTGTTGCGATAGCCGTCGCCGTTCTGGGCCCGGTAGTTCCGGAGATCGATGAAGGCGATCCTGCCCCGAAGAGCGTTCGCGGGCAGCGCCTCGATCTCGTAGACGTCGCCGAAGCGCACGACCTCTCCCTCGAGTCCGCCCGCGGGCGTCGCCACCGAGCCGCCGAGCGCGGTCACCGCGAGCGGCTGCGCCGCATCGCCCACCACCGCCGCGCGCTCGATGCCGCGACGCCAGCCGGGCAGCGTGAAGGGCTCGACATGGACGTTCGCGAAACCGAGCTTCCGCATCGTCCTCACCGCCCATGCGCGCGCCCGCGCCTCGGCATCGCTGCCGGCGAGCCGCGGGCCGACCTCGGTGGTGAGCGCCCCGATGAGCCGGTAGGCGCGCGTGTCTTCAAGCCCGGCGTCCCGGAGCTCGCGCGCGGTGGCAGCAAGCGCCGGCGGCAGCTCCGCCACCGCCGCGTCCGGCAGTTCCTGCGCCAAGGCGGGCCGGCCAAGAAGAAGCAAGGCGGTGAGCGCAAATGCTCTTTTCATGAGGTGATCTCCCGATGCGGACCCGGTTTTGCGGTCACCCTAACGCGCCGATCGTCCCGCGCCAAGCAGCGCGCGATTGCGCCGCCCGTCATGAGCGGCTATGCAGCGGCCGAGTTTCCAAGCCAGGAGCGGACTCGCATTCCCATGGTTCAGTACGTCTTTCACATGCGCGGTCTCAACAAGCACTATCCGGGCGGCCGGCATGTGCTCAAGGATATCAGCCTCGACTTTCTCCCCGGGGCGAAGATCGCCATCATCGGTGTGAACGGCGCCGGCAAGTCGACGCTGATGCGCATCATGGCCGGCCTCGACACCGAATTCACCGGCGAGGCCTGGGCCGGCAAGGGCGTGCGCGCGGGTTATCTGCCGCAGGAGCCCGAGCTCGACCCGTCGAAGGACGTGCGCGGCAATGTCATGGACGGGGTCGCCGAAACGAAGGCGCTTCTTGACCGGTATGAAGCCGTCTCGGCACAGTTCGCCGAGCCGGATGCCGATTATGAGGCGTTGATGGCCGAGCAGGCGGCGCTGCAGGAGAAGATCGAGGCCGCGGATGCCTGGGACCTCGACAACCGCGTCGAGATCGCCATGGACGCGCTGCGCTGCCCGCCCGGCGATGCCGATGTGACGACGCTCTCGGGCGGCGAGAAGCGCCGCGTCGCGCTCTGCCGGCTGCTGCTCGAGGCCCCCGACCTTCTTCTGCTCGACGAGCCGACCAACCATCTCGACGCCGAGTCGGTGGCCTGGCTCGAGAATCATCTGCAGAGCTACAAGGGCACCGTCGTGCTGGTCACCCACGACCGCTATTTTCTCGACAATGTGGTGGGCTGGGTGCTGGAGCTCGATCGCGGCCGCGGCATCCCCTTCGAGGGCAATTACTCGGCTTGGCTCGAGATGAAGCAGCGGCGGCTTGCGGTAGAGGAGAAGCGGGAGGAGGCGCGACGGAAGGCGCTCGCCCGCGAGCTCGACTGGATCCGCGCCAGCCCCAAGGCGCGACAGGCGAAATCGAAAGCGCGCATCAAGGCGTATGACGAGCTTCTGAAGAAGAGCGAGGAGCGGCTCAGGGGCCCGGCGCAGATCAGGATCCCGCCGCCCGAGCGGCTCGGCGCGACGGTGATCGAGGCCCGCGGACTGACCAAGGCCTATGGCGAGCGGCTCCTGTTCGAGGACCTGAGCTTCTCGCTGCCGCCCGGCGGCATCGTCGGCGTCATCGGCCCCAACGGCGCCGGCAAGACCACGCTGTTTC
>CAZAEP010000230.1:0-3684 GCA_964484045.1 uncultured Sphingomonadales bacterium | reverse complement strand
GCCTTTGCACGCCTCATGCTCTCATGCAGCTTGGACGAATTTATGAGGCGTCTGGCTGTTTCCACTCCGCCGTGTTCGCGGATCATATTCTCAAAGCGTGTAGCGGGCCGGTTCCCAAGTTCCTGCCATTCTCGAGACGCGGCGAGAAGGCGCGCGGTAAATCTGTCTTTAAGGCTCATTTTCGCCTCCCGGATAGGGAGGACTCTACCGCTAAAAGTAGAATCTCTTCAAGACTCTGCGACCAGTTGTCGTGACGCCGGATGGAGGGCGCCATGACCGGCTATGCCGAATTGCAGGTGACCTCGAATTTTTCCTTCCTGCGCGGCGGCTCGCATCCGGACGAGCTTGTCGTGCGGGCGAAGGCGCTGGGGTGTGAGGCCATCGCGCTCACCGACCGCAATACGCTGGCCGGGGTCGTGCGCGCGCATCAGGCGGCGAAGGCGGCCGGAATACGCTTCCTCATTGGCTGCCGGCTCGACTTCGTGGACGGACCAAGTCTCCTCGCCTATCCCACCGATCGTGCATCTTACGGTCGGCTCACGCGGCTTTTGACGCTGGGCAAGCGGCGGGCGGCAAAGGGCGCGTGCGAGCTTACTCTTGATGACCTCTACGCTCATGCGGACGGCCTCGTCCTCATACTCCTGCCCCATGAGACCTTCACGCCCGAGGCCTTGACGTCTGAGGCCACAACGCTCCGCGACAATCTCTCCGGCCCCTTTTATCTCGCCGCATCGCACCGCTATCGCGGCGATGATCGGGCGCGGATTGCGGCGCTGGCCGAGATCGCCCGCGCCGCCGGAACCCCGCTCGTGGCCACCGGCGACGTGCTCTTTCATCACCCTGCGCGACGACCGCTCGCCGATGTGCTCACCTGCATCCGCGAGACATGCACGATCGATGCGGCCGGCTTTCGCCTTCAGAAGAACGCCGAGCGGCATCTGAAAAGCCCGGCTGAGATGGCGCGGCTGTTCACGGGCCATGAGGAGGCGCTCGCGCGCACGATCGAGATCGCGCAAATGTGCCGCTTCTCGCTCGACGAACTCGCCTACAACTATCCACGCGAGCCGGTGCCCGACGGCATGACGCCGGATGCGCACTTACGCGCGCTCACCGAGGACGGCGCGGCACGGCGCTATCCGCAAGGTGTCCCCGGGAAGGTGCAGGCGATGATCGAGCGCGAGCTCGCGCTCATCGCCGAACTCGATTACGCGCCCTATTTCTTGACCGTTTACGACATCGTCCACTGGGCGCGGAGCCGGGGCATTCTCTGCCAGGGGCGGGGGTCTGCGGCCAATTCCGCGGTCTGTTATTGCCTCTTCATCACCGCCGTCAATCCGGCGACAAGCGAGCTCTTGTTCGAGCGCTTCATTTCCGCCGAGCGCGCCGAGCCGCCCGATATCGACGTCGATTTCGAGCATGAGCGGCGCGAAGAGGTGATCCAGTACATCTATGCCCGCTATGGCCGCGAGCGCGCCGGCATCGCCGCCACCGTCGTGAGCTACCGCGCCCGCTCCGCCGTCCGCGAGGTGGGGAAAGCGATGGGGCTCAGCGACGACGTGACGACGGCGCTCGCCGGCACCGTCTGGGGCTGGTCGGCCGACGGGATTCCGGATGAACGGGTCCGCGAGGCGGGGCTCGATCCCACCGACGCGCACCTCAGGCGGACGCTCGATCTCGCCGCCGAACTCATCGGCTTCCCGCGTCATCTCAGCCAGCATGTCGGCGGCTTCGTGCTGACCCAAGACCCGCTCGAGGAACTGGTGCCCATCGGCAATGCGGCGATGGAAGATCGCAGCTTCATCGAATGGGACAAGGACGATCTCGACGCATTGGGGATCCTCAAGATCGACATTCTCGCGCTGGGCATGCTCACCTGCATCCGCAAATGTTTCGACCTCATCGAGCGGCACGAGGGCCGGCGCGTGGCGCTCGGCGACTTCCACCCCATGGACGATGCCGCCACCTATGACATGCTGTGCAAGGGCGATTCCATCGGCGTCTTCCAGGTCGAAAGCCGCGCCCAGATGAACATGCTGCCGCGGCTCCGACCGCGATGCTTCTACGATCTCGTGATCGAGGTCGCCATCGTGCGGCCCGGGCCCATCCAGGGCGACATGGTGCATCCCTATCTCAAGCGCCGTCAGGGGCTCGAGCCGGTGGAATTTCCGGCCCCCGATCCGGCCCACGGGAGCCCGGACGAGCTGAAAAGCATCCTGGAACGGACGCTCGGCGTGCCGCTCTTCCAGGAGCAGGCGATGAAGATCGCCATGACGGCGGCGGGCTTTTCCGGCGAGGAGGCCAATCAGCTTCGTCGCGCCATGGCGACCTTCCGGCACACCGGCCGCATCGGCGCCTTCCGCGACAAGTTCGTCGGCGGCATGACGGCACGCGGCTATGACGAGAACTTCGCGCGGCGCTGCTTCAAGCAGATCGAGGGCTTCGGCGAATACGGCTTTCCCGAATCCCATGCCGCCAGCTTCGCGCTGCTCGTCTATGTCTCGGCCTGGCTCAAATGCCACCATCCGGCGGCCTTTGCCTGCGCGTTATTGAACTCCCAGCCGATGGGCTTTTACGCCCCGGCGCAGATCGTCCGCGATGCCCGCGCGCACGGGGTCGAGGTGCGCCCCGTCGACGTCAATCATTCCGATTGGGACTGTACGTTGGAGACGGGCACGAACGGCCCCGCTTTGCGCCTCGGCCTGCGCCAGGTGAAGGGGCTCGCGAAGGCCGAGGCCGAGAAGGTCGTCACCACCCGTGAGGCACCCTATCGGAGCCTCGCCGACCTCCACGTCCGCGCCGGGGTGCGGGTGGAGACCATCGAGCGCTTGGCCGCGGCCGACGCCTTTCGCTCATTGGGGCTCGACCGCCGCCAGGCCCTGTGGCAGGCCAAGGCCTTGCCCAAGGCACCAGCGCTGCCGCTCTTTGCCGCAGCGGACGCGCGCGCGGCCGGTGACGAGCCGGCGGTGGCACTGCCCCCCATGCGCCTCGCCGAGCATGTGGTCGATGACTATCTGAGCCTGAGGCTGTCGCTGAAGGCGCATCCACTCAGCTTCCTGCGCCCGCTCTTCACCGACGCCGGTCTGGCGCCCCTTGCGGCGCTCCGGACGGTCGAGAACGGGGCGCGGATCGCCGTCGCCGGGCTCGTTCTCGTGCGCCAGCGCCCGGGCACCGCGAAGGGCGTCGTCTTCCTGACGCTGGAAGACGAGACCGGCGTCGGCAATGTGGTGGTGTGGAAGAAGACCATGGAGCGCTTTCGTCGCGCGGTGATGGGCGCACGGCTGCTCGTCGTGCGTGGCCGCATCGAGCGCGAGGGCGATATCGTCCATCTCGTCGCTCATCGCATGGACGACGCCTCGGCACACCTCCTGCTGCTCTCGGACGCCGCCGAAGCCCTCGCCGCCCTCGGCCCGAACCAAGCGGCGGACGAGCTCGGCCGCGGCGGTGCCGATCCGATCGCGGGCGAGGCGGGGCACCCGCGGGGACGCGGCGGGCGGCTCCCGCAAGCAGTGCTCGAGGCGCTCAAGGCCCATCCGGCGCTCAGAGGAAGAGCGCACCTGCCGCCCCGCGCCCCGGCCCGCCACCCGCGTCAAGTGCACGATCTCATCCCCAAAAGCCGGGATTTCCGGTGAAGGGGCTCCACCGCAACACAGAGGCGAGACGAGGCTTCGCTCTAAGTGTGGAACC
>CAZAEP010000229.1:0-3692 GCA_964484045.1 uncultured Sphingomonadales bacterium | reverse complement strand
GACCATCGAGAGCCTGCCCGTCAGCCGCATCGGCCACGGCGTTCGCGCCGTCGAGGATGCGGATCTCGTGGCGGAGCTTGTCGATCGCGGCATCACGCTCGAGGTCTGCCCGGGCTCGAATCTTGCGCTCGGGCTCTATCCCTCGATCGCCGCCCATCCGCTCAGGCGCCTCATGGAGGCCGGGCTGAAGGTGACATTGAGCGCCGACGACCCGCCGTTTTTTGACACCGATGTCGCGCGGGAATATGAGCAGGTGCGGACGGCGCACGGCTTCGATCCGGCCGACATGCTGGGCTTCACGCGGCGGTCGATCGCCGCCGCCTTTCTCGACTCCGCGACGCGCCGTGCTCTCGAGGCGCGGCTTGCGCCCGCCGAGTCGGCAACCCAGGGAAGAGCCGATGGCGGCTGCCTGTCGCCGAAGGATGGGTGCGGCGAGCCCGATGCGGCAAATCCGCAACATTGATGACAAAATGATGGAGGGCTTGCGTCTTTTTTGTTAACAATCGGCCTGTGTTATTTCAACAATGCGGGCTGTGTGCGACGCGGGGCCGTTGCATTCCGGCCGCATACGACCCCCAGAGAATATGGAACGGGAGGACATCCGATGAGACGATCCCTTTTGAACATGCGCCGTCTTGCGTTGGGTGGCGGCAGCACCCTTGCGCTCCTGCTCGCCGGTGGCGCCGCCACGTCGGTGCTCGCGCAGACGCAGACCGACGATGCCGATGACAGCCAGGGCCTCGTGCTCGAAGAGATCATCGTCACGGCGCAGAAGCGCGAGCAGAATGTGCGCGACGTGCCGTCCTCGGTGGGCACGCTGTCCGGCGAAAAGCTCGCGGTGATCAATTCGGCCGGCTCCGACATCCGCTTCCTTGCCGCGCGGGTGCCGAGTCTGAATATCGAGTCCTCCTTCGGCCGCACCTTTCCGCGTTTCTATATCCGCGGTCTCGGCAACACCGATTTCGATCTCAACGCCTCGCAGCCGGTGTCGCTGATCTATGACGAAGTCGTGATGGAGAACCCCATCCTCAAGGGCATGCCCGCCTTCGATCTCGATCGCATCGAGGTGCTGCGCGGCCCGCAGGGCACGCTTTTCGGGCGCAATACGCCGGCCGGCATCGTCAAGCTCGAATCGAAGAAACCGACACAGGACTTCGAGGCCTATGGCCGCTTTACCTACGGCCGCTTCGACACCATCGAGTTCGAAGGCGCGGTCGGCGGTCCGATCGTCGACAATGTTCTGGCGGCGCGGTTCTCGATCCAGCATCAGCACCGCGGCAATTTCATCGACAATACCGCGCCCGGCCTCAAGGCGGAGAACAAGCGGCTCGGCGAATTCGACGATTTCGCCGGGCGTTTCCAGCTCCTCTTCACGCCCACCGACCGCTTCAGCGCGCTTCTCAACATTCATGCCCGTTCGCTCAACGGCACGGCGCGCGTGTTCCGTGCCAACATCATCAAGCCGGGCACCAACGATCTCGTCGACGGCTTCAGCCGCAAGGTTGTCCAGCAGGACGGCATGAACGAGCAGGATCTCGATCAGCGCGGCGTGACGCTCAAGATGGACTATGACGCCGGCCCGGTGACGCTGACCTCGGTGACCTCCTTCGAGCACGGCAACGTCTTCAGCCGCGGCGACATCGATGGCGGCTTCGGTGCCGTCTTCGCGCCGCCGTCGGGGCCGGGCTTCATTCCCTTCACCTCGGAGACCGCGGACTCGGTTCCCGATCTCGATCAGTGGACGCAGGAAGTGCGGGTCGCCAGCAACGAGCTCGGACGGGTCGACTTCCAGGCCGGGTTCTTCTTCTTCAACGAGGACCTCAGGATCGAGAGCTTCAGCTTCAACACGCTCGGCGGCGGCAGTATCGACGGCTTCGCCAAGCAGCGCCAGCAGGCGACCTCCTGGGCGCTGTTCGGCACCGTCGATGTCGATCTCGCGCCCGATCTCGTGCTCTCCGGCGGCGTGCGCTATTCGAGCGACGACAAGGATTTCGTGGCCCAGCGCGATCTCTCGCCGCTCGCGTTCCTCGGCGTCGGGCCGCTGCCGCCGACCGAGGCGCATCCGAGCGACAATGTCGTGAGCTGGGATGCCAGCCTGCGCTACGACATGAGCGACGACGTCACGCTCTATACTCGCGTTGCCAAGGGCTTCCGGGCGCCGTCCATCCAGGGGCGTGTGCTCTTCGGCGACGAGGTGACGGTGGCCAATACCGAGACCATTCTCTCCTTCGAGGGCGGTCTCAAGGCCGAGCTTCTCGATCGCCGGGCTCGCGTCAGCCTGTCGGCCTATGTTTATGACATGGACAATCAGCAGCTCACAGCCGTCGGCGGCAACGCCAATTTCAACCGTCTCATCAACGCCAGGGACACCAACGGCTCGGGCTTCGAGTTCGACGGCGAGTGGGCGGTGAACAGCCACATCCTGCTGACTGCGGGCGTGAGCTACAACTTCACCAAGCTCAACGATCCCGATCTCCGGACGCAGGTCTGCGCCGCCTGTACGGTCACCGATCCGCTCGTGGGCGGACTGGCGCAACTCGACGGCAACCGCCTGCCGCAGGCGCCGCGCTGGATCGCCAACTGGACGGCGCGACTGAGCCAGCCGGTGTCCTCGGACAGCGAGATCTACCTCTACACCGACTGGGCGTACAACAGCGACCGCAACTTCTTCCTCTACGAGTCGCTGGAGTTCCACAGCGGCAGCGAACTCATCGGCGGTTTGCGGCTCGGCTATCTCGTCGCCGACGGCAAATACGACTTCGCCGTCTTCGGTCGCAATGTGACCGATCAGACGAAGCTCAAGGGCGGGATCGACTTCAACAATCTCACCGGCTTCGTCAATGAGCCGCCGCTCTGGGGCTTCGAGGTCAAGGCCCGCTTCTGAGGCGGGTGACGGCACAGGCCACCCGGCCGTCTCGATCCGGAGGTCCGCGTGCGGGCCTCCGGACGGCTCTGGAGGAGAGAAATGCAGACAGACAACGATCTCGACGCCTTCATCCGCGGTCTGCCCAAGGCGGAGCTGCATCTTCATCTCGAAGGCAGCCTCGAACCCGAACATATGTTCGCCCTGGCGAAGCGGAACAAGCTGTCGATCCCCTTCCGGAGCGTCGAGGAGCTGCGCGCGGCCTATGACTTTTCCAATCTGCAGGACTTTCTCGACATCTATTATGAAGGCGCGAACGTGCTCCGCACCGAGGAGGACTTCCACGATCTGGCGCTCGCCTATCTCGAGCGCGCGGCGGCGGACGGCGTGCGCCATGTCGAGGTCTTTTTCGATCCACAGACGCACACCGATCGCGGCATTCCGTTTTCGGTCGTGGCCGACGGCTTTCTCGCCGCGCTCGACGAGGGCGCGCGGCGCTTCGGCATCAGCGGCGGGCTCATCATGTGCTTCCTGCGCCATCTTGACGAGGAGGCGGCCTTCGCGACGCTCAAGGACGCCGAGCCCTATTGCGAGCGCCTTCTCGGCGTCGGGCTCGATTCATCCGAGGTCGGTCATCCGCCGTCGAAATTCGCCCGTGTCTTCGCGGCCGCGCGCGAGCGGGGCCTGCACCTCGTGGCGCATGCCGGCGAGGAAGGGCCGCCCGATTATGTGACGGAAGCGCTCGACATCCTGCATGTCGAGCGTATCGATCACGGCAATCGCGCGCTCGAGGATGGGGACCTGGTGGCCCGCCTGTGCGATCTCGAGA
>CAZAEP010000228.1:0-3706 GCA_964484045.1 uncultured Sphingomonadales bacterium | reverse complement strand
TATCAACTGAAACCGAACGAACCGCGTGTGATGTGGGAGATGGCCAATCTCTATCTCAGCTCCGGCCGCCTCGAGGATGGCTGGAAGCTTTACGAGGCCGGCTTCGGCTGCGGCAAGCGCGTGGCCCTTCTTCCGCGAACGGAGCGCTATTGGGGCGGTGAAGACATCTCCGGGCGGACCATCCTCGTCTGGCGCGAGCACGGGATCGGCGACGAGGTCCGCAATGCCGGGCTCTATCACGATCTCGTCGCCGTCGCCGGCAAGACGGTCATCGAGTGCGAGCCACGGCTCGAAAGCATCTTCAGGCGCAGCTTTCCGCAGGCCGAGATTCTGCCCGAGGCCTGGCCGCCGGCAGCCACCGAAAGACCCCCCTATGACGTCCACAGCGGTCAGTTTTCGCTCCATTATCATTTCCGCAAGAGTATCGAGGCCTATCGCGAAAAGGCGCGGCCGGAGGGCTTTCTCGTCCCCGATCCCGAGCGCGTGGCGCTATGGAAGGAACGATTCGCGGCCCTCGGCGCCGCCGCCGTCGTCGGTCTGAGCTGGCGCTCGCAGCTGGCCTTCAAACAGCGTACCCACAATTACTTCTCCCTCGCCGAACTCGCCGACCTCCTGCGGGCGCCCGATGTCGCCTTCGTCAACCTCTTCTACGGCGAGGCGGAGGAGGAAATCCGCGAGGTCGAGCAGGCGCTCGGAATCACGATCCATCGCTGGCCCGATGTCGACCTCAAGAACGACATGGAGAGTGTCTTCGCGATGACGGCGGCGCTCGATCTTCTGATCAGCGCCCCCACCTCGTCCGCCGATATCGGCGGCGCCGTCGGCACGCCGGTGTGGACCGTGCTGCCGAAGAAGCACTATATCCGGCTCGGAACCGAAGGCGTACCGCAACTCCCGAGCCTGCGCATCTACGACCGCCAGATGAACGAGCCCTGGGGTCCGGTGCTCAGGCGCATCACCAGCGACTTTTATGCCTGGCTCAGGGGGCGGGAGAAGAATGAGCGCCCACCCGCGCGCGCGCACGGCTGACGGCGCCGCCGCGCCGCTCAGGCCATGCGAATGTAGTCCTTGAGCGCTTCCGCCTCGCGCTCGGCCTCGGCGATCCGCTGCTTCACCACGTCACCGATCGAGATCAGACCGATCAAGGTGCCGCGCTCGTCGAGCACCGGCAGATGGCGAATGCGGTGCCCGGTCATGACGGCCATCACCGAAGCGATCCCGTCGCCGGGACGGACCGTCACCACGTCGCGCGTCATCAGATCGGAAACCGGCCGCTCGAGAAGCGGCACCTCGGCATCGACGAGGGCACGCACGATATCACGTTCGGAGAGGACACCGACGATGCCACCGTCACCGCCGCAGACGAGCACTGCACCGATCCCGTGCTCGGCAAGCAGGCGCACCGCCTCGCCGACACTGGCCTCGGGACCGATGGTGACGACATCGCCACCCTTCTCGCGGAGAATGTGTGCGACCGTCATCTTTCATCCCTCCTTCATCGCGGGAGGCGCCGGGCCGCCGATTTCGAAAGACGCCCGACGGCGCCTCGCCAATTTGTGCTGGCTGCGTTAAGTATGCTCTATCGGTGGCGGCGGCGACAAGCGCAACCACCCAATGGAAGGGAGGGACACCATGGCTTCGCAAACGAATCCGCGGTTTCTGTACGGGATTTCCGCGCTCCTGCTCTCCGCCACCGTCGTGGCGCTCGTGCTGGCGATTCTTCCGGGACCGGCATTCCGAGTCGGCGTGATCGACCTCGGGACGGCGTTCGCTGCGCTGGGATGGGGATTCCGCGTCGCGGCCGCCACCGCGGTTCTCGCGCTGCTCGCCCTTATCGTCGCTTTCGCCGGCTGCGGCCGCGGGCTGGTGCGCCGGTACGGGGTCGCCTTCGTGCTCTCGGGACTTGTCGCGGGCGGCCTCTATCTTCTCTATACGGATGCCCGCTCCTATGTTCCGATCCACGACGTGACGACGGACCTCGACGACCCGCCGCAGTTCGTGGCGCTCGCGGCCGGCGGGACCGACACACGGCCGGTGCCCGACCGCGGGCGCGCGGATCTCGCCAAATTGACGCCCGAGGAGCGTTGGCGCAGCTATCACCGCGAAGCCTATGCCGATCTCCGGCCGTTGGTCGTCCCCGCAGACGTCGCCGCGGTGACGCGAGCCGCCGCGGATGCGGCGCGTGCGATGGGCTGGGAGATCGCCGCCGTCGACCCCGCCGCGGGACGTGTGGAGGCCACCGACACCACGGCCTGGTTCGGATTCAAGGACGATATCGTGGTGCGCGTGCGTGCAACGGACGATGGTGGCGCACGTGTCGATGTGCGCTCGGTGTCGCGGATCGGAATCAGCGATGTCGGGGCCAATGCCAAACGCATTCGCGCCTTCCTCAAGCGCCTGGCGGCCCGGACGGGGGACAGGGCATGATGCGCGGGATCCTCTTCGTCGTCCTCGGCGCCCTTCTCGTCCTGACGGCCATCGTGACGGTACGCGCGCTTGCCGGTCTCGATGGCGTGGTGCTCGGCTTTCACGGCACGCTCGCGCTCACGCTGGGCATCGTCTTCACGCTGGGGCTTGGCTGCGGCTTGATGTATCTGCTCTTCCGCTCGGCCCGCAGCGGCCATGACGAGAAGGTCCACCGCGGCTTGAACGAGCGGGAAAAGAACGACGGCTGACATCATGGACCTGACATCCATCCGGGACTTCATCGAACTGGTTCGCGAGGTCTGGAGCGAAGGCATCTACGGCATTCCGATCGCGGACACGATCCTCGCGCTCGTCGTCTTCGGCCTCTTCTATGTCTTCCGCAACCTCTTCACGCGCTTCGTTCTCGGCGCGATCCGACGTGCCGCGGCACGGACGAAGACCGAGATCGACGACAGCATCGTCGCCGCGCTCGCCGATCCCATCCGATTCATCCCGATCGTGATGGGCATCTTCTTCGCCACCCGGATTCTCGAGGTCAGCCCGCAAACGGAGACCTTTTTCGACAATCTCAACCGCTCGCTGGTCGCCTTCACGATCTTCTGGGCCTTCTACAAGGCGGTGATGCCCGCCGGGGAGCTTCTCAAGCGGGCGCCGGGGCTGCTCACCGAGGCCATGGTCGACTGGCTGATCAAGGCGACGAGGATCGCCTTCGTCGCGCTCGGCGCCGCCACCATCCTGCAGATGTGGGGCATCGCGGTGGCCCCGATCATCGCCAGCCTCGGCCTTTTCGGCGTCGCCGTAGCATTGGGCGCCCAGGATCTTTTCAAGAACCTCATTTCCGGCCTCTTCGTCATCGGCGAGCGCCGATTCCACCCCGGAGACTGGATTTTCGTCGATGGCGTGGTCGAGGGCACGGTCGAGCAGATCGGCTTTCGCACCACGATGATCCGGCGCTTCGACAAGGCGCCCGTCTATGTTCCGAACGCCATGCTCTCGGACAATGCGGTGACCAATTTCAGCCGCATGACGCATCGGCGAATCAAGTGGATCATCGGCGTCGAATATCGGACCACGCTCGATCAGCTTCGCACCATCCGCGATGCCATCGAACGCTACATTCTCGAGAGCGACGTGTTCGCGCATCCGCCCGAGGTCGCGACCTTCGTCCGCATCGACGCCTTCAGCGACAGCTCGATCGATATCCTGCTCTACTGCTTCACCCGCACCACCGACTGGGGGGAATGGCTCGAGATCAAGGAAGAGCTCGCTTATACGATCA
>CAZAEP010000227.1:0-3803 GCA_964484045.1 uncultured Sphingomonadales bacterium | reverse complement strand
GTCGACGTCACGCTTCCGGGGGGCAGTCGTCGGGTGACGAAGGCATCGCCATGAGCGACCACGAGCCCGACGGTCGGCTCCTCTCCGACAATGTCGAGCAGGGCGGCGCGGCCCTCGCGATCGATGGCGGTCTCGCGGACGATATCGTTCCAGTAATCCTTCAGATACCGCTTCTTCGCCGCATCCGCATCCACGATCCGCGCCCGGTGCCAGCCGCCCAGCCACCAGTTGAACGCGACGAGAAGGACGACTGAAAGAGCGGCGCCGAGCGCGACCCAGGGATTCTCCATCGGCAACTCCGGAAACAGCGAGCAACGGCTCGTCGACATCCTAGCATCGGAGGCGTCCGGCCTCAAAACGGTCGCCGGATGGGGCGGCATGGTCAAGAAAAGGTGATCGGCGCACGCCGTACGCGATCTTGCCCGGGCCCTGCGGTGCCGTTACATCAACGAAGGCCATGGAATTCACAGCCGAGGATTGTTGATGAGTTTTGTCAACGAGGACGCCGTCAAGGAGTATTACGGCAAGGAGCTCAAGACGAGCGCGGATCTCAAGACCAGCGCCTGCTGTCCGGTGGAGGCCATGCCGCCGCACCTCGTGCGGCTGCTCGAGAACGTCCACCCCGTGGTTCGCGAGCGCTTCTATGGCTGCGGCTCGCCGATCCCGCCCGTGCTCGACGGTGCGCGCGTGCTCGATCTTGGCTGCGGCAGCGGGCGGGATTCGTTCCTGCTTTCGCAGCTCGTCGGGCCAAAGGGAGAGGTCGTCGGCGTCGACATGACCGACGAACAGCTCCACGTTGCCAACCACCATGTCGCCTGGCATATGGACCGTTTCGGCTACGAGGTCCCCAATGTGCGCTTTCTCAAGGGGTATATCGAGGACCTTGCCGGGCTCGGTCTCGAAGACGACAGCTTCGATGTCGTGGTCTCGAACTGCGTCATCAATCTCTCGTCCGACAAGGAACGGGTGTTCTCCGAGATTTTCCGGGTTCTCAAGCCCGGCGGCGAGCTTCTCTTTGCCGACATCTTCGCCGGCCGGCGCATTCCGCAGGAGCTTGCGCGCGATCGCGTGCTCGTCGGCGAGTGCCTCGGCGGGGCGCTCTATACGGAGGATTTCCGGCGCCTGATGCGCAAGGTCGGTTGCCTCGATTACCGTATCCTCTCGCGCTCCCCGGTGACGCTCGAGGACGAGGAGGTGATCGCGAAGGCGGGGATGATCGACTTTTATTCGATGACCGTCCGGGCATTCAAGCTGCCGCTTGAAGACATTTGCGAGAATTACGGGCAAGTGGCTTGGTATCACGGAACAATTCCGGAATTCCCGCACGCGTTTGCGCTCGACGATCACCACCTGTTCCGGACCGGCCTTCCGATGCCCGTGTGCGGCAATACGGCGATGATGCTCGAAGATACGCGCTACGCTCCGCACTTTCGTGTCGCGGGCGATCGCTCGGTGCATTACGGCCCCTTCGACTGCACCGCCCCGGGCGGCGAGCCGAAGAAGGAAATCGGGAGCTGTTGCTGAGCCGCACCGCGGTTCACCCTTCGACGAGCCTGGGACGAACGATGTTCCCGGGCGTCCTGTCTAGTTCGCTTCCACCGGGTGGGTGCGCTTGAAGGCCTCGATATAGTCGCGGCGCAGCGGCACCGCGGTCTGTTCGCAGGCGATCTGGAACTGTCCCACCGCCATGCCGCCGCGGCGGAAGGAGGTTTCCGAAGCGGCGAGATAGAAATCCCACATGCGGCAGAAGCGCTCGTCGTAAAGCGCCGCCGCGCGCTCCCATGCGGCGCGGAAGCGGGCCCGCCAGTGCCTGAGCGTTTCGGCGTAATGCAGGCGCCAGATCTCGAGATCGGTGAGCAGAAGACCGGCGTCTTCGACAGCGGGCACGACTTCGCTCGACGCCGGAATGTAGCCGCCGGGAAAGATGTACTTGGCGAGCCACGGATTGGTCGGCGCGGGACCGGTCATGCGGACGATGCTGTGAACGAGGGCGACTCCCCGGTCGCTCAGCCTGTCCCGCACGGCGCGGAAGAAACGGCCGTAATCCTTGAGGCCGACATGCTCGAACATGCCCACCGAGACGATGCGGTCGAATTCGCCTTCTATGCCGCGATAGTCCTCGAGGCGGATCTCGACCCGGTCCGAAAGTCCCGACTCGACGGCCCGCCGGCGGGCGATCTCGGCCTGGTGTTCCGAAAGCGTGATGCCGACGACGCGGGCGCCGCAGCGTCTCGCGAGATAAAGCGCCATGCCGCCCCAGCCGCAGCCGATGTCGAGCACGCGCATGCCCGGCTCGATCAGGAGCTTGGCCGCGATATGGCGCTTCTTCTGCTCCTGCGCGCGCTCGAGGCTGTCGCCCTCGGTCTTGAAATAGGCGCAGGAGTACTGTCGGTCGGCGTCGAGAAAGAGCTCGTAGAGCTCGTCGGACAGATCGTAATGGTGCGCCACGTTGCGTCGCGCCCGCGGCACCGGATTCCAGCTCGCGATCGTTCGCAGCAGGTGGCGTGTTCCGGCGAGCAGATGCTGCAACCAGTGATCGGGTACCCGCCCGGGACCGAGATTGCGCATCACGAGATCGAGCAGATCGCGGATGTCGCCCTCCTCGACGACGAGCCCGCCGTCCATATAGGCTTCGCCAAGCGCCAGTTCCGGATTGAGGAAGAGGCGACGGAGCGTCGCCCGGTCCCGGATGCGGATGGCGATCCGCGTCCCCTCGCCGTTGCCGTAGCGCCGCTCGCGCCCGCGCCAGTCGCGGAGCACGAGGTCGCCCTCGCGAACGATCCGGTCGAGCATCGCGTCGAGGCTCATGGCTTCCTCCTTCTCTCAAGAAGGACGGTGCGATTATGGACTCGTTTCAGATATGCGCAAGGCGAATTGCGAACGCGGCCGATAGTGGGGCTCGATGGAGGCTGTGGCGAGCGAAAAAAGGGCGACCCCGAAGGATCGCCCCATGCGGCTTGTGTCCGTGCGTCGGCAGACGCACGCGGCGCTCAGTCCTTGTCCGCCCCGTCTGCGCCCTTGTCTCCCGAGGCGGGGTCGGTGCGGTCTTCGCTCTGTGCGCTCTGTGCGGCTTCGGCGCGAGCGCTTTCTTCGAGAAGATCGGCGACGAGCTTGTCGGCGTCGATGGCCTCCTCGGACGCCGCGGCCGCTTCGGCGGCCTCTTCCATGCCGCCGGGCTCGCTCGGAATGGCGCCGCCGAGCGTCCATTGCTGCTCGGCCTCGGCCTCGGAACGGGCGACATTGACGCTGATGGTCAGAGCGACCTCGGGATGCAGCCGGACCTTCACCTCGTGGATGCCGATCTCCTTGATCGGTCGGGTCAGCTCGACCTGCGAGCGGCCGACCGTATACCCCGCCTCCTTGAGGCTCTCGGCGATGTCGCGGGCGCTCGCCGAGCCATAGAGCTGCCCCGATTCGCCGGCCTGTCGCACAAGCACGAGACGCAGGCCTTCCATCTTCGAGGCCACGGCTTCGGCTTCCTGGCGGCGCTTGAGATTTTGCGCTTCGATCTCCTTGCGCTGGGCCTCGAAGAGCTTCCTGTTGGCCTCGGTGGCGCGCAGGGCCTTCTTCTGCGGCAACAGATAGTTGCGCGCATAGCCGGGCTTGACATTGACGATGTCGCCCATCTGGCCGAGATGCGGGACGCGTTCGAGAAGGATGAGTTCCATGGCCCGCCCCCCTATTTCACGACGAAGGGCAGGAGCGCGAGATTGCGCGCGCGCTTGATCGCGCGTGCGAGCTCACGCTGCTTCTTCGCCGAGACGGCGGTGATGCGGCTGGGGACGATCTTGCCGCGCTCGGAG
>CAZAEP010000226.1:0-3819 GCA_964484045.1 uncultured Sphingomonadales bacterium | reverse complement strand
CGGCGGCCGTGCGACGGACACCGTGTCGAAGGCCTCGCCGACGAGGTCCACCAGGGCGCGGTGCTCGATATTGCCGGCGGCGGCGACGACGAGAGCCGGTCCGCGATAGTGCGCCGCCACATAGGCGGCGAGCATGTCGCGCGTGAAGCCGGCGACGCGGTCTTCGGCGCCGAGTATCGGTCGCCCCAGGGGCTGGTCGGGAAAGGCGGCGGCCTGCAGATGGTCGAAGACGATGTCGTCCGGCGTGTCGATGGCCTGACCGATCTCCTGGATGACCACCTCGCGTTCGCGCGCAACCTCGTCCGCATCGAGAAGCGAATGCTGCAGGATATCGGCGAGGATATCGACCGCCAGCGGCACGTGCTCCCGGAGGACCTTGGCGTAGAAGCTCGTGTGATCGCGCGAGGTGTAGGCGTTCATGTGCCCGCCCACATTCTCGATCTCTTCGGCGATCGCCCGCGCGCTGCGCCGCGCCGTGCCCTTGAACAGCATGTGCTCGAGCATGTGCGAGATGCCGTTCTCGTCCTCGCGCTCGTGCCGCGCGCCGGCGTCGACCCAGACCCCGACGGAGACCGAGGCGAGATGCGGCATGCGGTCGCTGACGACGCGGATGCCGTTCGGCAGCGTGGAGAGCTCGACCTCGGTCACACAATGCCCCTTCGGAACTGACGACGATCGGCGCGGGTGCGGCACGGCGTTCTCTCGCTTCATCTCTTCATGGTCTTGCCCGCTTCATCCCGGCGAGGACGTAGATCACCGCCAGAATGACGGCAAGCGCATACCATGTCAGCGCATATTGCAAGTGCCGGTTGGGAATGTCGAGCCGCGTCACCCCGCCCTGCGGCCAACCGCCGGGCGCGCTCTCGTCGGCCTCGACGAAAACGGGAGCGACCGCGGCGAGCCCCGCCGCCCGCGCCATGGCATCGCGGTCGCGCCAGTACCAGCGCCCGGCGGCGGGGTCGTTCCCGGGCGTGAACCAGCCCTTGTGCGCCGGTGCCGGGCGGACGATCCCGGTGAGCGTCTGCACGCCCCCCACCTGACCGGCCATGCGGCTCTCGGGCGCCCGCCTGTCCCCCGGCACGAAGCCGCGCACGACGAGCACCGCCGGCGCGCCGTCGCGCAGCAGCGGCGTGATCACCTGCCAGCCGCGGCCGGCGGCGAGCAGCATCTCGTGGGCGTGATCGAAGCGGCCCGTCACGCGCACCCGGCGATAGCGCCAGGCCTCGGGATCCATGATCCGCGCCGGCAGGGGCACCGGCTCCGCGGTCGTGCGTTCGGCGATCTCGGCGAGGAGCGCCCGTTTCCAGGCCAGACGCTCGAGCTGCCAATTGCCCAGCGCGATCAGCCCGGCGAGGCCGAGCAGCGTCAGGATGGTCGCGCCGACGCCGGGGCGGAACCTAATCCTCTCCATCTTTTTCGTCATGGCCTTCGAGCCGGCCCTCTTGCGCCCCGTGGTGGTACTGCAGCGCGATCAGCGTCGCCTTGAAGGGACGGAGAAGTCCGATCGAGCCGAACACGATCACGGGAGTCCACAGGACCGCATGCACCCAGTAGGGCGGGGAGAAGACGACCTCGACCCACAGCGCCGCGCCGGTGACGAGAAAGCCCAGCGCCAGCATGATGAAGATCGCCGGCCCGTCGCCCGAGTCCGCCTTCGACAGATCGAGCCCGCACACCGGACACCGCGCGCGAACGGTGAGGAAGCCCTCGAACAGGGCGCCCTCGCCGCAGCGCGGACAGCGCCCCCTGAGCCCCGCCCACCAGGGGGAGACCGGCGGGAAGGCCGCGCCCGTCGCGTCCCTTTCGGACCCGGTGCTCAATGGACCACCGATCCCGCCCCCCAGACATAGATGCAGCTGAAGAGGAACAGCCACACGACGTCGACGAAGTGCCAGTACCAGGCGGCGGCCTCGAGACCGAAATGCTGGGTCGGCGTGAAATGGCCCTTGTAGGCGCGGAGCAGGCACACCGAGAGGAAGATCGTGCCGATGATCACGTGCAGGCCATGAAAGCCGGTGGCGAGGAAGAAGGTCGAGCCGTAGATGCCGCTCGACAGCCCGAAGGGCGCGGAGCTGTACTCATAGGCCTGCAGCGTGGTGAACAGCGCGCCGAGGCCGACCGTCGCCCACAGTCCCTGCTTCAGCCCCTCGCGGTCGTTCTTGAGCAGCGAATGATGCGCCCAGGTCACCGTCGTGCCCGACAGGAGCAGCACCAGCGTGTTGATATAGGGAATGTGCCAGGGATCGAAGGTGACGATCCCCTCCGGCGGCCAGACGCCGCCGATCGCCTGCGGCGGAAACAGGGCGGCATTGAAATAGGCCCAGAACCAGGCGACGAAGAACATCACCTCCGAGGCGATGAAGAGGATCATGCCGTAGCGCAGGCCGATCTGCACCACCGGCGTGTGATCGCCCTGCTGCGCCTCCTTCACCACGTCCGACCACCATTCGTACATGGTGTAGAGGACGCCGATGAAGCCGAGCCCCGCAACATAGCCGGCATAGGCGACGTCGTGCATCACGCCGACCCCGCCGAGCGTCAGGAGCAGGAGCGAGATCGAGCCGACGATCGGCCACGGGCTCGGGTTTACGAGATGGTACTGGTGTTTGACAGTGCTCGCCATGGTCTCACTCTCTCTTCACTGCTGTGCCCCTTGTGGGGTTCCCGCCGGGGAACGCCCGGTCTCTCTCATTCGCCGACCGTCGCGTTCGCCGCCGTCGCTTTCGGCGCGTCGGCATATTTGCGGAAATAGAAGGTGTAGGACAAGGTGATCTCGCTCACCCCGTCAAGATTCGAATCCTCCGCGATCGCCGGATCGACGAAATAGGTGACGCCCATCTTCACCGTTTCGCCAGGTTTCAGGGTCTGCTCGGTGAAGCAGAAACACTGGATCTTCGCGAAATAGAGCCCCGCCTTGTGCGGCGTCACATTATAGACGGCGGCGCCGGTGATCGCGCGATCGGACAGATTGGTCGCCTCGTAATAGGCGGTGCCCGTCTCGCCGACCTTGACGGTCTGTACCTGCTGCAGGGGACGGAACCGCCAGGGCAGATGCGGGTCCACGCTGCCGTCGAAGCGCACGCGCATCACCCGGTCGAGAACCTCCCGGCTGTCGCTCGCGGCCTCCTGCGTCGTGCCGCCATAGCCGGTGACCTGACAGAAGATGCGATAGAGCGGCACCGCGAAGATGGCGAGCGAAGCCGAGGCGCCAAGCGCGATGCCGGCGATCAGAAGCGCTTTCAGATTCTTCTTCCGCTGCGGCGTCATCCCGGGAGCCCCTCGAACTTGACGATGGAAATCACGAACAGCAGGACGGCGAAGGCGAACAGAAGGAGCGCCAGCGCAATGTTGCGCGAACGCCGTTTCCTGTCGAACTCCGACATCGCCATCTCAGCCGCCTCCGATGAGGCGCTCGGCGCCGAGCGTCGCGAAGAGGAGGAAGAGATAGAGGATGGAGAAGGCGAAAAGCCGCCGCTCCGCCCCTTCGCGCTCGCGCCAGACCCGCCACGCCTTGACGAGAAAGACAGCGCCCAGAGTGGCGGCGACGAGGCCGTAGGCCGGTCCGCCAAAACCCGTCGCATAGGGCGCCACGCCGAGGGGAGCGAGGACGAGACTGTAGGCGACGATCTGTCGCCGGGTCGCCGCCGCGCCGGCGACCACCGGCAGCATCGGCACCCCCGCCCTCGCGTAGTCGCGCGAGCAGAAGAGCGACAGCGCCCAGAAGTGCGGCGGCGTCCAGACGAAGATGATGGCGAAGAGGATGAGCGAGTCGAGCGTCACATCGCCGCTCACCGCGGCATAGCCGACGAGCGGCGGAAA
>CAZAEP010000225.1:0-3826 GCA_964484045.1 uncultured Sphingomonadales bacterium | reverse complement strand
GGCGATGTCGATGGTCTCCTACGCCGCCGGCACGCGCTATCTCTCGCTCCTCGGCGGCGTCGCGATGTCCTTCTACGACTGGTACTGCGACCTGCCGCCGGCCTCGCCCATGACCTGGGGCGAACAGACCGACGTGCCCGAGAGCGCCGACTGGTACAATGCCGGCTTCATCATGCTGTGGGGCTCGAACGTGCCCCAGACGCGCACGCCGGACGCGCATTTCTATACCGAGGCGCGCTACAGGGGCATGAAGACGGTGGTCGTCTCGCCCGACTATTCGGAGGCCGCCAAATTCGCCGATCTGTGGCTCTCGCCGCGTCAGGGCACCGACGCCGCGCTGGCGCTCGCCATGGGCCATGTCATCCTGCGCGAGTTCCATCTCGCGCGCGAGGCGCCCTATTTCACGGACTATGCCCGGCGCTACACCGACCTGCCGATGCTGGTCGCGCTCGAGGAGCGCGACGGCCGGCTGGTGCCGGGCAAATTGCTGCGCGCCGCCGATCTCGACGGCGATCTCGGGGAGCGCAACAATCCCGACTGGAAGACGGTGGCCATCGACGAGAAAAGCGGCGATCCCGTTGCCCCGCGTGGCGCCATCGGCTTCCGCTGGGGTGAGGAGGGCAAGTGGAATCTGGAGGAAAAGGACGGCGCGGGGCGCGATGTGCGGCTGAAGCTGACGCTTGCCGCGGACGGTGCCCATGACGCGGTGGCATGTGTCGCCTATCCCTATTTCGGACACGGGACCCACCCCGCCTTTCCCGGCACCGATCATCCCGCGATCCTCGAGCGGCGGGTACCGGTCAGGGAGCTGACGCTCAAGAACGGCCGGCGCGTCCGCGTCGCCACCGTCTTCGACCTTCTCGTCGCCAATTACGGCCTCGACCGCGGCTTCGGCGGCGATCACGTGGCCCGGAGCTATGACGAGAACGTTCCCTGTACGCCGGCCTGGGCGGAGAAGATCACCGGCGTGCCGGCGAAGCACATCATCGCCACGGCCCGCGAATTCGCGCGCAACGCCGAGCGCACCGAAGGGCGCTCGATGGTGATCCTGGGGGCCGGTCTCAATCACTGGTACCATATGGACATGGCCTATCGGGGCATCATCCATCTCCTGGTGCTCACCGGCTGCATCGGAAAATCGGGCGGCGGCTGGGCGCATTATGTCGGCCAGGAAAAGCTGCGCCCCCAGACCGGCTGGCTGCCGCTCGCCTTCGCCCTCGACTGGGCGCGGCCGCCGCGGCAGCAGAATTCGACCAGCTTCTGGTATGCGCACACCGACCAGTGGCGCTACGAGACCCTGCAAGTGGACGAGATCCTCTCGCCGCTGGCCGATCGCGACGCCATGCAGGGCGCGCTCATCGACTTCAACGTGCGCGCCGAGCGCATGGGCTGGCTGCCAAGCACGCCGCAGCTTCAGAGCAATCCGCTCGAGGTGGCCAAAGCGGCGCGCGCCGCCGGACGCGAGGTCAGGGACTATGTCGTCGAGAAGCTGAAGAGCGGCGAGCTCCGGATGGCCTGCGAGGACCCCGACCATCCCGACAACTGGCCACGCAACCTCTTCGTCTGGCGCTCCAACCTCCTCGGCTCGTCGGGCAAGGGGCACGAGTATTTCCTCAGGCACCTGCTCGGCACCAGCCACGGCGTGCAGGGCAGGGATCCGGGCGCCGAGGGGGCCGTGCGTCCGCAGGAAGTCGCCTGGCGCGAGGAAGCGCCGGAGGGCAAGCTCGACCTTCTCGTCACCCTCGATTTCCGCATGTCCACGACCTGCGTCTATTCCGACATCGTGCTTCCCACCGCGAGCTGGTACGAGAAGCACGACCTCAACACCTCGGACATGCATCCCTTCATCCATCCGCTCTCGGCGGCCGTCGATCCGGTCTTCGAATCGCGCTCGGACTGGGAGATCTTCAAGGGGCTGGCGCGCAAGTTCTCCGAGCTCGCGCCGGGCGTGCTCGGCGTCGAGGAGGACGTGGTGCTCACGCCGCTGCTTCACGACACCCCGGGCGAGCTCGGTCAGGCGGACGGGGTGAAGGATTGGAAGACGGGCGATTGCGACCCCGTGCCGGGCAGGACGATGCCGCAGATCACCGTCGTCGAGCGCGACTATCCGGGGGTCCATGCGCGCTTCACCTCGCTCGGACCGCTGCTCGAGAAGCTCGGCAACGGCGGCAAGGGCATCGCCTGGCAGACCGGTGAGGAAGTGGCCTTTCTCAAGGCGCTGAACGGCGTCTCGGAGCGGACCGGCGGAGCCCGCATCGAGAGCGACATCGATGCCGCGGAGACCATTCTCGCGCTCGCGCCCGAGACCAATGGCGCGGTCGCCGTCAGGTCCTGGCGGGCGCTCTCGAAGGCGACCGGGCGCGATCACGGCCATCTCGCCCTGCCGCGCGAGGAGGAGAAGCTGCGCTTCCGCGACCTTCAGGCGCAGCCCAGGAAGATCATCACCTCGCCGATCTGGTCGGGCATCGATTCCGAGGAGGTCTGCTACACCGCGTCCTACACCAACGTCCACGAGCTCATCCCCTGGCGCACGCTCACCGGTCGTCAGCAGCTCTACCAGGATCATGTGTGGATGCGGGCCTTCGGCGAGGCCTTCGTCGGCTACCGGCCGCCGATCGACACCCGCGCCGTTGCGCCCATGCTGGAGCGGGCGGACGGCGCACCCCATGTCGTCCTGAACTTCATCACGCCGCATCAGAAATGGGGCATCCACTCCACCTATTCCGACAATCTCCTGATGCTCACGCTCTCGCGCGGCGGGCCGATCGTGTGGATGTCGGAGGCGGACGCAAAGACGGTCGGGATCGCCGACAATGACTGGGTCGAGGTCTTCAACGTCAATGGCGCACTGGTGGCCCGCGCCGTGGTCTCGCAGCGCATCAAGCCGGGGACGCTGTTCATGTACCACGCACAGGAAAAGATCATCAACATGCCGGGCAGCCGCATCACCGGGCAGCGCGGCGGCATCCACAATTCGGTCACGCGCACGGTCCTGAAACCGACGCACATGATCGGCGGCTATGCCCAGCAGGCCTGGGGCTTCAACTATTACGGCACGGTCGGTTCCAACCGCGACGAGTTCGTGATCGTGCGCAGGCTCGGCGCCGTCGACTGGCTCGACGAGGACGTCGCATCCGCGGCGGATCGTGTCTGACCCGGCAGCAAGGAGACGACCATGAAAATCCGTGCGCAGATCGGCATGGTGCTCAATCTCGACAAGTGCATCGGCTGCCACACCTGCTCGGTGACGTGCAAGAATGTCTGGACCAGCCGCGAAGGTGTCGAATACGCCTGGTTCAACAATGTCGAGACCAAGCCCGGCATCGGCTATCCCAGGGACTGGGAAAACCAGGACCGCTGGCAGGGCGGCTGGCGACGCGGGAAGAACGGCCGGCTGCGCCCGCGCCAGGGCGGCAAGCTCGCGAGTCTCGCGAAGATCTTCGGCAATCCGCATCTGCCGGAGATCGACGATTTCTACGAGCCCTTCACCTTCGATTACGACCATCTGCAAAAGAGCCCGCGCGCCGGGGCGATGCCGACGGCGCGGCCGCGCTCGGCGATCACCGGCGCGCGCATGGAAAGGATCGAATGGGGCCCCAACTGGGAGGAAATCCTCGGCGGCGAGTTCGCAAAGCGCTCGCGGGACAGCAATTTTGCGGACGTCGAGAAGGAGATCTTCGGCGCCTTCGAGCGCACCTTCATGATGTATCTGCCGCGGCTGTGCGAGCACTGCCTCAACCCGACCTGCGTCGCCGCCTGTCCCTCGGGCGCCATCTACAAGCGCGAGGAGGACGACATCGTTCTCATCGACCAGGAGAAGTGCCGC
>CAZAEP010000224.1:0-3864 GCA_964484045.1 uncultured Sphingomonadales bacterium | reverse complement strand
GGGTCGGCCGCTCGTCGTGTGCACCGGCGGCGAGCCACTCCTGCAGATCGATGCGGCGCTCATCGCCGCCTTTCACGCCCGTGGCTTCGAGGTGGCGATCGAGAGCAACGGCACGCTGGTCGCGCCCGCCGGCATCGACTGGATCTGCGTCAGCCCCAAGGCGGGGGCACCGCTGGTGCAAAGATCGGGCGATGAATTGAAGCTCGTCTACCCGCAGGAAGGGGCAGATCCGGACGATTTCACGGCGCTCGACTTCCGCCACTTCTTCCTGCAGCCGATGGACGGGCCCGAGATCGCGGCCAACACGGACGCCGCCGTGCGCTACTGCCTTGCGCATCCGCGCTGGCGGCTCAGCCTGCAGACGCACAAGCTCGTCGGCCTGCCGTGACCGCTCAGCCGCGACCGCGATAGGGCGCGACGCCGGGATCGGGAATCCACAGACCCTCGGGCGGTGCGCCGGTCTGGAAGAAGACGTCGATGGGTATGCCGCCGCGCGGATACCAGTAGCCGCCGAGCCGCAGCCATCTGGGCGCCAGAACCGCGATCAGCCGCTCGGCGATGCCGACCGTACAGTCCTCGTGAAAGGCGCGGTGATTGCGAAAGCTGGCGAGATAGAGCTTCAGGGACTTGCTCTCGACGATGCGTGCGGCGGGCACATAGTCGATCACCAGATGCGCGAAATCCGGCTGACCCGTGACCGGGCACAGGCTGGTGAATTCGGGACAGGTGAAGCGCACCACATAATCGGCGCCGGGCCGGGGATTGGGCACCGTCTCGAGCTCCGCCACCTCGGGGCTTTCCGGAATCCCGGTCCGGCTGCCGAGCGCATGGAGATGGAGGTCTTCGTCGGGCTTCTCGCTCATGCGCGGGCTTATGGGCGTTCGGAATGCGAATGTCAAAGCCCGCGTATCCCCCCCCCGCATCCCGATGAAACATGTTCAGCTTTCATTCATGTCGACTTGGCATGCTGGCAGGGTGCAACGGGGAGGCCCGGCGAAGAAGCGCCGCGGGTGGACAGAAGGAGGCTCCGCATGGCACGGCTGCCGCAGGCGAAATTCGCGATCGGTCAGATCGTGCAGCATCGCGTGCTCGGCTATCGCGGTCTCGTCTGCGACGTCGACCCCGTCTATTCCAGCGATCCCGGCCGGTACGAATGCCTCGATCGCACGGGCGCCGCGAAGGATCAGCCCTGGTACCACATTCTCGTCGACGGCACCTGCCATCTCACCTATGTCGCCGAGCCCCATCTCGATCCCTGCTGCGATCTCGACGAGGCCATCGACAACCCCCTGCTCGAGGACTTTTTCGCCCCCCGAGCGAGCGGCGGCTACAGCCCGCGCCTGTCCCTCAATTGAGGGGCCGAGCGGGCCCCCGCGCGCCAGCATCCGCCTCCGCTTTCCGTCCCACCCGGAGCATGTCGCGGCCATATGGCCGCATTCTCTGCCGGAGACCTTTTTCATCATGACCGGGCAGAACCCGTGGAGCCGTCGGACAAGAAGGCGGCGCCGCGGAAAGCCACCGGGACGCAACGGAATCGATTCCATATCGCCGCAACATGCTCTAGGCTGCGGCCTGACCTGATGCCCGGAGAGCGTGTCCCGTGGCCGTGCCCGCTCCGCCTGTGCTGGTGAGCGCCGAATGGCTCGCAGCCGAATGCGAGGCGCCCGATCTGCGTCTCCTGGACGCCACCTGGTATCTGCCCGGCAGTGAGGGCGACGCAGCGGCGGACTACGCGGTCGCCCACATCCCGGGCGCACCGTTCTTCGACATCGATGCCGTCGCCGACCGGTCGAGCGATCTGCCGCACATGCTGCCGCGTGCCGAAGATTTCGCCGCCGCCGTCGGCGCGATGGGCATCGGCAATGAGGACCGTATCGTCGTCTATGATCGCGGCGACATTCCCTCGGCGGCCCGCCTGTGGTGGATGTTCCATGTCTTCGGCCACCCGTGGGTGGCGGTCCTCGAAGGCGGACTCGCCGCCTGGCAGGCGATCGGCGGCAGCGTGCGAAGCGGTCCGGAGACGGTCCGGCGCCGCGATTTCACGGCTGCGTTCGAGCCGCGTCTCGTCGCCGACCGGGCCCGCGTGCTGGCGGCGGTCGGCCGTGGCGATTCGCAGATCGTCGATGCCCGCAGCAGTGACCGTTTCGCCGGCACGGCGCCCGAACCGCGCCCCGGGCTCGCCCGCGGTCACATCCCGCAGAGCCGCAATCTCCCCTATGAAGCTCTCTATGACGTCGACGGGCGCCTGCACGACCCGGCGACGCTTGCCGCTCGCTTCGCCACCGCGGGGGTCGACCCGGCACGACCGGTGATCGCCACCTGCGGGTCCGGCATCAGCGCCTGCTCGATCGCGCTCGCACTCGCAAGGCTTGGCCATCGGGACTGGGCGGTCTATGACGGCTCCTGGGCGGAATGGGGTGCCGACCCCTCGCTTCCCCGGGAGCTCGGCGGGAACGCAGGCAAGGGATGACATGAAACGGGATACGAAGATCGTCGAAGGGGGGCGGCGCAAGGACTGGACGAACGGAATCGTCAATCCGCCGGTTTACCGCGCGTCCACCTGCCTTTTCGAGAGCCATGCCGATCTCCGGGCCGGCATCGCCGATCCCGATGCCGGTCTCTTCTATGGCCGCCGCGGCACGCCGACGCACTGGGCGCTGCGCGAGGCGCTGTGCGCGCTCGAAGGCGGGGCCGGCACCTGGCTCTACCCCTCCGGCATGGCCGCGATCACGGCGAGCATCCTCGCCTTCGTGAAGGCCGGCGACCGTATTCTCGTCACCGACAGCGCCTATGAGCCGACGCGACATTTCTGCGATTCGGTGCTCAAGGCAATGGGCGTCGAGACGGTCTATTACGATCCCTTGATCGGCGCCGGCATCGCCGGCCTTCTCGACGCGCGCACGCAGCTCGTGCTCGTCGAGTCGCCCGGATCGCTCACCTTCGAGGTTCAGGATCTGCCGGCGATCGCCGAGGCCGCGCATGCCGCCGGGGCGCTGGTTCTCATCGACAACACCTGGGCGACGCCGCTTCATCTCGATGCGCTGGCGCATGGTGCCGACGTCTCGATCCATGCCGCGACGAAATATATCGTCGGGCACTCCGATGTCATGCTCGGCACCGCGACCGCGAACGCCCGCGCCTGGCCGCGGCTCAAGCGCATGGCGACCGCACTCGGCCTGACGACGAGTCCCGACGACGCCTGGCTGGCGCTCAGGGGCCTGCGCACGCTTGCCGTCCGCCTCGAGCGTCACGCGGCGAACGCCCTGCGCGTCGCCGAATGGCTCGGTCAGCATCCCGAGGTCGCCCGCGTGCTGCACCCGGCTCTCCCGGGCTGCCCCGGACACGAGATCTTCCGCCGCGACTTCACCGGCTCCTGCGGCCTCTTCGCGATCGTGCTCGACGGCGGCGACGAGGCGGCGGTGGCGGCCTTGATCGATGATCTCGCGCATTTCGGCATCGGCTTTTCCTGGGGCGGCTACGAGAGCCTCATCCTCCCCGCCGATCCGGCGCGGGTGCGCACCGCCACCCGCTGGCGGGCCGAAGGGCCGCTGCTGCGGCTTCATATCGGGCTCGAGGACCCGGACGACCTCATCGCCGACCTCGCCGCCGGCCTCGACCGCTTCCGTACAGCCAAGGCCGGTCAGGGAAAAAGCCGAGACAGGTCAAAAAGACGCGATAGCTGACCGGTTTCCTGAATCAGGCATCGCGTCCTCTTGACGGCTCTCTTGCCCCTGGCGGCTTCGGCCCCGGCTTCCGCGGCCGCAGGCGGCGACCGAAACGCCGCTCGAGATCGACGACGAACGCCTCGTCGCCGAGCGGCCGGCCGGTGCGTACATGCGTCTCCAGCGTCCTTGCCGCGCGGTC
>CAZAEP010000223.1:0-3876 GCA_964484045.1 uncultured Sphingomonadales bacterium | reverse complement strand
AGGGCGTGGTGACGCTGCGTGACCTCGACAGCGGCGCCCAGGAAGAGGTGGCGATCCCGGCGCTGGCTGGGCATCTGGACAGGGCCCTGGATCCTTCGGGTGCGGACTGACCGGCGGAATTGCCCGACGCCCCGTGTTCCGGCGGTGCGGGGGCAGGAGTTGATGACGTGATTCCCCAGGACAAGATCGATCAGCTGGTTGCCCGGCACCAGTCGCTGGAGTCGCAGATGGCCAATCCGGAAGGCCTTGCCTCGGATGATTTCGCCCGGATCTCCAGGGAATATGCCGAGTTGACCCCGATCGTCGAGGGCCTGCGCCAATTGGAGGATCTGCGCAAGGAGGCGGAAGGCCTCGAGGAAATCCTGTCTGATCCCGAGGCCGAGGCCGAAATGCGCGAACTCGTGCGCGCCGAGCTGAAAGACATCCGGGCCCGCATGCCGGATCTCGAGCAGCGTCTCAAGCTGTTGCTGCTGCCCAAGGACACGGCCGACGAGAAAAGCGCCATTCTCGAGGTCCGCGCCGGTACCGGCGGTGACGAGGCGGCGCTGTTCGCCGGCGATCTGTTGCGCATGTATCAGCGCTACGCCGAACTGAAGGGCTGGAAATTCGAGCTGATGGGGGTCTCCGAGAGCGCGCTCGGCGGGGTCAAGGAGGCCACTGCCTCGATCAGCGGTCCCGGCGTCTTCGCCCGCCTCAAGTTCGAATCCGGCGTCCACCGGGTGCAGCGCGTTCCTGAAACCGAATCGGGCGGGCGCATTCATACCTCGGCGGCAACCGTCGCCGTGCTCCCCGAAGCCGAAGAGGTTGACATCCAGATCGACGAGAAGGACCTGCGCATCGACGTGTTCCGGGCCAGCGGTCCCGGCGGCCAGTCGGTGAACACCACCGACAGCGCCGTGCGCATCACCCATCTGCCGACCGGCATCGTGGTGCAGCAGCAGGACGAGAAGTCGCAGCACAAGAACCGCGAGAAGGCGCTCAAGGTGCTGCGCGCCCGTCTCTTCGAGCATGAACGCGAAAAGGCGGCGCGCGAACGCGCCGATGCGCGGCGGCTGCAGGTCGGCTCGGGCGACCGCTCCGAACGCATCCGCACCTACAATTTCCCCCAAGGTCGGGTCACCGACCACCGTATCGGTCTCACCCTCCACAAGCTCGATCAGGTGCTCGCCGGCGAGGCGCTCGACGAGATCATCGAGGCCCTGCTCGCCGAGGACGAAGCGGCGCGACTGGCGGCGCTCGAGCGGGGGGAATGAGGACGCGCCCGATGCGCATCGCCGAGGTGCTCGCGACGGGACGGGCGCGCCTCGCGGCCGCGGGCATCGCTTCGCCCCGTCTCGACGCCGAGCTGCTGCTGGCGCACGCGCTCGGCTCTTCGCGGGAGCGACTTCTCCTGCACGCCGCCGAAGACCTCGATCGTCGGGCATATGCGCGTTTTTGCGACGTCCTCGACCGCCGGCTGCAGCATGTGCCGATGGCGCACATCCTCGGGGTCCGGGAGTTCTTCTCGCATCCCTTCGCGGTCACGCCCGACACGCTGGTACCCAGGCCCGACAGCGAAACCCTGGTCGAGGCGGCGCTCGAGCGGCTGCCGGACCATGTTGCGCATGTGCGCCTCCTCGATCTCGGCACCGGCAGCGGCTGCCTGCTCCTGAGTCTCCTTGTCGCACTCCCCGCGGCTCATGGCGTCGGCACCGACATTTCGGAGAAGGCGCTCGCCGTCGCTCGGCGCAATGCCGCATCGCTGGGCGTGGCGGACCGGGCCCGCTTTCATGCCGGCGACTGGTTCGCGGCGCTGCCGGCGGGGACCCCGCCCTTCGACCTCATCCTCAGCAACCCGCCCTATATTCCCTCGGCGGAGATCGCGCATCTGATGCCCGAGGTCGCCCGGCACGAGCCGCGTCTCGCGCTCGACGGCGGCCCCGACGGGCGCGACGCCTACCGGCGGATCCTGCGCGACGCGGCACGCCATCTTCGCCCCGGGGGCTGGCTCGTCCTCGAGATCGGTGCCGACCAGGAAGACGCCGTCGTCGCCGCCATTGCGAGCGCCGGCTTCGTCGATATCGCGACCGTCCGCGATCTGGCGCACAGGCCGCGCGTCGTCGCCGCCCGTCGGCCGGCATGAGGCCGGCGCCGGAAAATGCTTGGAATATGGCGCGCGACAGGTTAGGGTCTTGACGACAAGGCGTGGTGAGAGGCGTTTGTACGCTTCGGCCAGGTCCCCTCAAGAGAAGATCTTATGCCGCATCGCGGGTCAGCGCCCATCGGGCGCGCGACGGGGGATGGCTTCACCACGATTGGCAACAGCAGATATTGGCAGTTCCCATATGAACAAAGTACAGAATGCGCGGCGACCGCGTAGCCGCGGACAAAAACGCGGCAAGCCCGGAAACGGCGGCAATCGCAATGATCACCGCGTGAAGGGCAATCCGAAGCAGTTGATCGACAAATACAAGTCGCTTGCCCGCGACGCCCTGCAAGCCGGCGACCGCATTCTGGCGGAGAATTATCTCCAGTATGCGGATCATTATCAGCGGGTCTGGAACGAGCGCTACGGCCCTCCCGAACCGGTCGCGGCCGAGGCCGCCGGCGACGAACTCGACGAGTTCGGCATGGCCGCCCCGACGCAGCGCCGCTCGCGCAGCCAGAGGGCGGCCGCGGCGGAAACCGCACCGACGGAAACGCCGGGCGCGGCGCCGGGATCGGCCCCGGCACGGGCCGGTGACGCCCAGCCCGCTCTTCCGGCCGCGGCGCCATCGTCCGCGCCGGAAAGCGAGGACGAGACGGCGGCCAGCGCACCGCCCCGGCCGCGCCGCCGGCGCCGCCCGGCCCGCAGCACCGAGGCCGCGGCCGACCTCCCCTCGCCCGGGCTCGCCGGCGAGTAGCCGCCCCCCCTCCGCTCCGGTCCCGCCGCCGCGATCCCGTCGCGGCGGTGCGCCGTGCGTGATGGCGGATTTTTCCGCATCCGCAACCTGTCACGCCTTGCCCTTCGCGGGGCGGCTTCCCATATCGGGCTTGGCCGCCGGGAGGGGGGCGAAGCGATCCTTCGTGCCGGTCAAGACCCGCCCGGTACGCCAGTGAGGTGGACTTGTGCCGCTGCCCGATCCCCGGGGGCGCACAGCGACATGGGATGGAGGATCATCCATGGATTTCGAACGCTACACCGACCGCTCGAAGGGTTTTATTCAGGCCGCACAGGGCCTCGCCCTTCGCTCCAATCACCAGAGATTCACGCCCGAGCATCTGCTCAAGGTCCTGCTCGACGACAAGGAGGGCCTGGCCGCCAATCTGATCCGCGCGGCGGGCGGACGCCCCGAACAGGCCTTGGCCGAGACCGAGGCGGAGCTTCAGAAGCTGCCGCAGGTGGAGGGCGCCGGTGCCGGCCAGGTCTATCTCGACCCGGCGCTCGCCCGCGTCTTCCAGTCGGCCGAGGATCTGGCGAAGAAGGCCGGCGACAGTTACGTCACCGCCGAGCGCCTTCTGCTGGCGCTCGCCATCGAGGGCAAGACCGCGGCCGCGCGGATTCTCAAGGACGCCGGCGTCACCGCACAGGCGCTCAACGCCGCGATCAACGAGATCCGCAAGGGCCGCACCGCGGATTCGCCGAATGCCGAGGAGGCCTATGACGCCCTGAAACGCTATGCCCGCGACCTCACCGGGATGGCGCGCGAGGGCAAGCTCGACCCGGTCATCGGCCGCGACGAGGAGATCCGCCGCACCATCCAGGTGCTCTCGCGACGGACCAAGAACAATCCCGTGCTGATCGGCGAGCCCGGTGTCGGCAAGACCGCCATCGTCGAAGGACTGGCCTTGCGCATCGCCAATGGCGACGTGCCCGAATCGCTCCGCGACAAGCGCATCATGGCGCTTGACATGGGC
>CAZAEP010000222.1:0-3927 GCA_964484045.1 uncultured Sphingomonadales bacterium | reverse complement strand
GTCGCCGCCATGCGCGCAAATCCGCGGACGCGATATCCTAGCGGGTTCCGGTTCGGAAAAAGCGCGCCGGCGCGTAGGTCCCGGCTTCGACGCCGTGCGCGGCGAGTTCATCGGGCATCGGCCGGCCGAGAACGGTCGCCGCCGTCAGCCGCGCCATCGCCGGAGCGGTCTGAATGCCGTAGCCGCCCTGGCCCGCACACCAGAAGAAGCCCGGCGCGCGCGGATCGGGGCCGACCACGGGAACACGGTCGGGCGCAAAGGTCCGGAGACCCGCCCAGCGATTGACGATCCGCCGGACCCTGAGCGATGTCGCCTTCTCGATCCGGTCGAGCGTGCGCGCGACGTCGACCTCCTCGGGCTGCACGTCGCAGGGCGGACTCGGCGTTTCGTCCGCCGGCGAGGCGAGAATGTGCCCGCTCTCGGGCTTGAAATAGAAGCGCTCGAGAATGTCGAGCGCGAGCGGCCATCGCGGCTCCACGGTCCAGCCTTCGGGCGCGAAAACGACGATGGTGCGCCTGAGCGGTGTGAAGCCGAATGGCGCAAGCCCGGCGCGCACGGCGACCTCATCGACCCAGGCGCCGGCGGCGTTGACGACGCAGCCGGCGGTGATCTCGCCCCGCGGCGTCCTCACCCGCCATGTTCCGTCCTCGCGTTCAAGGGATGCGACCGGTGCAGCGGTGACGAGGACCCCGCCGCGGCGACGGAAGCGACGCAGATATCCTGCATGAATGGCGGCGACGTCGAGGTCCCGGCACTCGGGATCGTCAATGGCCCCGGCGACGACCTCGGGCCGCAGCATCGGCAGGCGTTCGAGCAGTTCCGCGCGCGCGACAAGACGAACCCCGCCGAGTCGCGCGGCAAGCTGTTCTGCCCGTCTTTCCGCCTCGTCGCGCTCGGCCTCGGAAAAGAGATGCAGGCAACCGCGCGGCGTCAGCAACGGATGCTCGGCAAAGCCCGCGGGCGGCGATTCGTAAAAGGATTTCGAGGCCGTCGTGAGGGGCTGGATCGCCGGCCCGCCATAGCTTTCGGCATAAAAGGCCGCCGAACGGCCGGTGGTATGATAGCCGGGTTGCGACTCGGCCTCGAGCAGCACCACCGCGGCATCCGCCGCAAGTTCGGCCGCCGCCGACGCGCCGGCGATGCCGCCGCCGATGACAAGAATGTCGGTCACACCCGGTAAATCCGCGATTGGCATCGGACCCGCTGATATGCAAGAGAAGCCCCGAGAATGAGGGTCAGGATGATGCATAGCCCGTCGAGGCATGGAACAAAAGAGCCGCTCACGCCCGGGCAGGTGGAAGAGTATGCGGCCTTCACCCGCCGCTTGGCGGCGACGGCGGCCGAGGAAACGCTGCCCCGTTTCCGCGTGCCGATGGCGATCGAGAACAAGAATCGCGAGGCCGGCTTCGATCCGGTCACCGAAGCCGATCGCGGGGCCGAGCGGGCGATGCGCGCGCTCATCGAGGCGCACTATCCCGAGCACGGAATCATCGGCGAGGAATTCGGCGAAAAGCCGTCGCGATGCGGGCTTTCCTGGGTCCTCGATCCCGTCGACGGAACCCGCGCCTTCATCGCCGGGCTGCCGAGCTGGGGGACGCTCATCGCCCTCAATGACGGGACGCGGCCGATCATCGGCGCGGTCGCACAGCCCTATATCGGCGAGCTCTTTCTCGGCATCTCGGCCGGCGTGGTCCGTGGCGCCACGCTCAATGATCGCCCGATCCGCGTGCGCCCCTGCGCCGGACTCGACGACGCCATCCTCTCGACCACCGGACTCTCCTGGTTCACCCCGGCCGAGCGTGCCGCCTACGAGACGGTGGAGTCGCAGACGCGTCTCGTCCGCTACGGCTTCGATTGCTACGCCTACGCGGTGCTGGCGGCGGGCTGTCTCGATCTCGTGGTCGAGGCCGGACTCAAGACCTATGACGTGCAGGCGCTCATTCCCCTCATCGAAGGCGCCGGCGGCATCATCAGCGACTGGCGCGGCGGCGACGCGCAGCATGGCGGCCGCGTCGTCGCCGCCGGAGACACCCGTGTGCACGCCGCTGCTCTCGAACTGCTCGCCGTCACCTGATACCGGGCGTTAACCACTCTCGGCCAGAATCGCCGCGGTTCAATGACACCCGGCGGGAAACGAGAGACATGCACGCACCGGCTCGACAGGGCATCGCCGATATCACCTGGCGCCCTGTCCGTCTCGACAACTGGCGTCCGCTTCTGCCGTTCTTCGTCCTCGTGCTCGTCTATGTTGTCGCGGTCGGCGCCCTCGCCGCCGCAAGCGGTCTCTGGCCCTTCTTCAAGCTCGATCTCTATCTCGACATCATGGGGACGAGCGCCATTCTCGGCGGACCGGCATGGCTGCTCATCTATCTCGGCCACATGGCCCTCGTCGCCCGCGAGCGACGCCCGATCCGCCGCATCCTGGAGAACCTGCGCACGACTCTTCTCGCACCCTCGGAAATGGCCCTCGTTTTCGCCCTCATGATCGCCATTGCGCTCCTCTTCTCCGCCTTCACTTCGTTCAAGATCATGCTGGCGCACATACATCCCTTCGCGTTCGATCCCCTGCTCGCGCAACTCGACCGCGCGCTGCATTTCGGCGTCGCCCCCTGGCGCATCACGCACGCCCTGCTCCCCGCCGCCAGGACTTCGTTCATCGTCAACGCGCTCTACAATGCGTGGCTTTTCATCGTCTGGATCTTTCTTTTTCTGCACATTTTCTGGCTCACCGGCCGCGATCACCGGGCACGATATCTGCTCGCCTTCGTCCTTTGCTGGATCGTCGTCGGCTCGATCGCCGCCCTTGCATTCTCATCCGCCGGTCCCGCCTTTTACGGTCGCATCGTCGAGGGGCCCGACCTCTTCGCCCCCCTGATGAACCGGCTGGCGGCACAGGACGCCGTGCTGAGCGCGAGCGGAAGCGCCCATCTCTGGGCGCTCGGCACGCAGGACATGCTGTGGCGCTACTACAGCGGCGACACGACCGGTCTCGGCGCCGGCATATCCGCGATGCCGAGCATGCATGTGACGATGGCAACCCTGATGGCGCTCAGCGCGCGGCGGATCGCGCGGCCCCTGGGATGGCTTTTCTGGACCTATGCGGCGGCGATCCTCGTCGGCTCGGTGCATCTCGGCTGGCATTACGCACTCGACGGCTATGCCGGTGCGGCGCTCGCCGTTCTCATGTGGCGGCTCGCCGGTCGCCTTCTCGCTCAGTTCGACGAGAGCGATGCGATGAAGCGGTCGAACGCGGCCCAGAACTGATCGCGATAGCGGTCGCTTTCGTGCAGGATGTCGTGGCGGGCACCCGCGATGACGATGCACGCACCCCGCGGCAGGCGCGCGGCGATCGTCCGCGCCGCTTCATTGTCGACCACCCGGTCGTCCCCCCCGAGCACCATCAGAACCGGCGTGGTGATGGCTTCCACATAGCCGGGTTCGGCGAACCGATGCATCGAACGGAAGGCGGCGTCGAGCCAGCCATAGGTGACGCCGCCGAGCTTGAGCTCGGGCTTCTGCGCCAGAATCCAGTCCTCGTCGGCAAAACGCTCGCGATCCGAGGTCAGAAACTCGCGGACGAGCTGGCGCGACGTCCCGCCCCGCCAGTCGCTCTGGCCCGGTGCATAGCGGGTGCCGAAACCGAGCAGAACGGCGATGCGGGCGAGCGCACGCACGAAGGGGCGCGGGAACCCCGCAAGGCAAAGCCCGAGCATCGGGGCGGTGAGCACCGCCGCCGCCACCGCGCCCGGCCGATCATGGAGCACGCGCAACACCACATGCGCGCCCATCGAGTGCGCAAGCGCATAGTGGGGAGCGGGCATGTCGCTCGCACGCGCGAAGGCGAAAAAGCGCTCCACGTCATCGATCATGGCGGCGAAATCGCGGGCATGATGCTTGTGCGGATCGGCAAGCGGTCGCGCCGACATC
>CAZAEP010000221.1:0-3971 GCA_964484045.1 uncultured Sphingomonadales bacterium | reverse complement strand
GATGGTCATGAGATGCGAGCGGCGGACGAGGCGGCGTTTCTGCCGCTTTCTGGCGGCCTTCCTGCCCCCGTTCTCGAGTGTGGCGGCGCGGCGTCCCGAGCGATCGCTGTTGGCCAGAATCTCGCGCAGGAAGCCGACGCCGAAGAGCGCTCCGAGCGCGATGTGGGTCGAGCTCACCGGCAGCCCGAGCGCCGAAGCGACGATGACGGTCACCGCCGCCGACAGCGTCACGCAATAGGCGCGCACGCGATTGAGCTTGGTGATCTTGTGGCCGACGGTGCGGATGAGGCGCGGTCCGTAGAGTGCGAGCCCGGCGGAGATGCCGAGCGCCCCGACGACGAGCACCCATATCGGCACTCCCACCCTGGGCCCGACGGTCGCGTCCGCGATCGCCGCGTGGATGGCCGCCAGCGGCCCGATGGCGTTGGCGACGTCGTTCGCCCCGTGGGCGAAGGACAGAAGCGCGGCGCCGAAGATGACCGGCAGCGTGAAGAGCTCGCCCACCGATGCCTTGCGGTCGGGCAGGTCGCGCAGGCGGCGTTCGATATAGGGACGGGAGGAGAGATGAACGAGAGCGCCGGCCGCGACTCCGGCGACGAGCGTCAGCCAGAAGGGCACCGGATAGACGTGCTTGAGCCCCTTCATCAGCAGATAGGTGGTGAAGGCGCCGCCCATCAGGGCGAGGAGAAGTGGCACCCGCTTCCGCGCGGCGAGCCGTTTGTCGGGCGCATTGAGGACGGTGCGCTTGATGTAATAGAGGAGACCGGCGGCGAAGAGACCGCCCAGTACCGGGGAGATCACCCAGCTCGCGACGATCTCCAGCACCTTGCCCCAGTTGACGGCCCCGAAACCGGCAATGGCAAGGCCGGCGCCGAGCACGCCGCCGACCACGGAATGGGTGGTCGAGACCGGTGCGCCGATCCATGTCGCGAGATTGATCCACAGCGCGCCGGCGAACAGCGCCGCGACCATGAGCGTGACGATGGCGCCCGCATCGGCGGTCACCTCCGGCGTAATCAGCCGCGAGGAGATCGTGGTGACCACGTCGCCGCCGGCGAGAATCGCGCCTGCGGCTTCGAAAAGGGCGGCGACGGCGACCGCCGTCGTGATCGTGAAGACCCGCGATCCGACGGCCGGCGACATGTTGTTGGCGACATCGTTGGCGCCGATATTGAGCGCCATGTAGCCGCCGATCACGGTGGCCGCGACGACGATCGCCCAGCGGCCGTCGATGCCGACGATACCGGCGGCGAGAAGGCCGACGAAGACGAGAAAGAGAAGCCCGAGCCCGAACGGCACGAGCCGTCGCGAGAGGGTCTCGATACCGCTTTCGAGCCGCGTGAGCTTCTTGAGGTCCTTGTCGAGTACCGGCTTGGCCACGGTTTCCCCCGCTTGCTGATCCCGGATGCGCCCCCACGCATAGCCAAGGACGGGCGTTGAGTCGAGCACCGGAATCGCGGGCCGGAACCGGTTGCGGGTCAGGGCTCCGTGCGGGGCATTCCGAGCACCCGGTCGAGAAACGGCCGGGCCTCGAGGAGCGTGATGTCGTCGCGCTTCTCGAGCTGCTCCAGGAACCAGTATTTGTGGCTCGAGCCGAAGGTGATGAGGAAGCGCTTGCCCTCGCCTCTGTGGGCGTCGAGCGCCCGGGCGATGAGGGCATAATGCGCGGCATTGATATTGCTCCAGCCGCCCGGTCCGAGGTCGTCGTTGAACAGCCGGTCATAGGGGCCGAACGCTTCTCGCGTGGCCGCGTCATAGGCCGCGCTGTGGATGAACCGCGGATCGTCCGCACGGCCTGCGACCGCCGCCGAGAGCTGCGCGAAGCCGGCGCGATAGGTGGCCCAATCGGCGGCGCGGCGCGGATCCGCCTTGAGGCGCGCGAGCATGGCGTTGCGATAGTCGTTCATCGCCTCGCTCCACGCCGCCGCCGGAATGATCTCGAAATCGAGGCTCCGGGTGAGCGGGAAGAGCACGTCGGTATATTCGGGAAAGACGCTGACGCGCGGCTCGCTGACCCGACCCGTCGCCTTGAACCCCGCCATCGCCGCATCGAGGCGATTGGGCGGGATCTCGGCGATGACGTAATCGGGATCGACGGCGCGAATGAGGCGTTCGAGCACATGAAGCGAATAGCGTCTGCTGGTGCGGAAATTCCCGTGGATCATGCCGAGCACGAGGACCTCGTTCTTCGCCGTGCCCGCGGGCGGCGGTGCCGGCGGGATGGCGACGACCGAGACCGTGTTCGCGTCCTCGCTGGCGACATAGAGGCGATCGTCGGCGACCCGCAGCACGATGGGTTTCTCGCCCACGCTCACCTGCTCGATGACGTCGAGACGCTTCGGATCGAAGACGGTGACCGTATCGCCGCCGGCATTGTTGGCGAAGGCGAAACGCCCGTCGGCGCTCACCGCCACCGAGAACGGGCGCGGGCCGATGCCTTGGGCGAGCGTGCCGGTGATCCGGAAGGAGGCGGTATTGACGGCGACGATGCGGTCCTCGCCGGCACAGGCGACGAGATAGGAGACCTCGTCGGCGGTGAGCGCCCCGCCCTCGGGCTCGCGGCAGACCGGCACGCGCGCCCGCTCACGCTGATTGAGCAGGTCGATGACGCTCACGGTTCCCTCGTCGCGATTGGGTACGAAGGCGAGCACGCCGTCATGGGTGACATCGGCGGGATAGGGGCGCTTGCCGGTCGCGAAACTGTGCACGATCCGGCCGCTGCGGGTGTCGACGACAGTCAGCCGATCGGCGAATTCGCTCACAACATAGGCAAGGTCGCCCACCTTGCGCGGGGCAAAAAGGCTCGGCGAGGTGCCGACGGGGATGGTGGCACCGGTTGCCCTGCCGCGGTCGTCGAGTGCGATCAGCGCCGCGCCGCGGAACCGTGTCACATACCAGCCGTCATGGGCGCGAATGAGGTCGAGCGGCGTTTTCGCCACCGGCCAGCGCGCGACGATGCGTCCCGTTGCGAGGTCCGCGATCTCGATCACGTCCGCTCCCGCGGCGGCGATATAGAGGCGGTCGCCCTCGACCCGCATGCCGTGCGGCGCGGCGCCGGTGGCGATGGTCCGGATGACAGGGAACCGCGCCTCGCCGGCTTGCGCCGCGGCGAGTGTCAGCACGACGAACAGGCAGACCGTCAGCAGACGCGGCATCGTCCCCTCCGTCGGTGTGACCTCGACAGAGGAGCATGCACCGCCGCGCGGCATCCCGCAACCACGGCAGAGGAGAGGTCGTGAAGCTCGCGGCGACCGCTCCGATCTGTCGCGCCCCGCCACGCTTGAAAGGCGCCGGCGGCCGCCCATTTCGGAAGTGGGTTCGCGACAAGGGGAGACGATCCGATGATCGAGATCATGACGGAAAGCGCAGGCCCCGTGGTCGGCATTCATGCCTCGGGCAGGCTCACCGACAAGGACTACCGGGAGGTCCTCATTCCCACCTTGGAATCCCGCTTCGAAAAGCACGGCAAGCTCAAGCTCCTGTTCTTCATGGACACCGGTTTCGAAGGATGGGATCTCGGTGCGATGTGGGACGATGCCGTCTTCGGCTTCAGGCATCTCGCGGATTTCGACAGGCTCGCCGTCGTCGGCGGGCCGGAATGGGTTCGCGTGGCGGCACGGCTCTCGGCCTTTCTGATGAAGGGCGAGGTGCGCACCTTCGATGCCGATGCCCTCGACGCGGCCTGGGCCTGGGTCCGGGGCGACGCGCGGCAGGCGGCCTGAGGGACGGCGATCTCTGCAGGCCCCGCCGGACACCGATCACCGCCCGTATGCGGGTGGCGAAGCGGTGAATCGGGGAAGATAGAGCGTGGCGTCGAAGAAGGCATCGGCCGTCAGGTCGAGATGCTTGTAGGGGTCCGCCATCGGTGGCGGCGGCCTTTCGAGATCGGAGATGCGTCCCGGCGCGCAGCGGATGGTTGCAAGCGACTGGCCGCGGCAGGCCCAACTTTCTCCCCACAGAGCGGTGATATT
>CAZAEP010000220.1:0-4103 GCA_964484045.1 uncultured Sphingomonadales bacterium | reverse complement strand
ATCAGGCTGCCGGGACCGCAGTCCTTGCGCAGGCTGCCCGCCGCATTGGTGATGATCAGGCGTTCGACTCCCATGAGACGCAGGGTGCGAACGGGGATCGCGAGCCGGGCCGCGGGATAGCCCTCGTAAAGATGCATGCGCCCCTGCATGGCGGCGAGCGGCAGGCCGGCCGCCCGTCCGATCAGGAGCCGGCCGGCATGGCCGGGAACGGTGGAGACCGGGAAGCCGGGAATCTCGCCATAGGGGATCTCGGCCTCGATCTCCATCGCCTCGGCGAAACGGCCAAGACCGCTGCCGAGAATCAGGGCGGTTTCCGGAAATGCGCCATGATGGCGCGCGCGAACGGCCGCCACCGCCGCATCATAGTCGTGCTCGCTCATGCTCCTGCTCTTTTGAATTCGCTTCGGGTCAGACGCCGCGGGCGCGCTTTTGTCGCCCGTTTGCCGGCCTCGGTGCAACAGCAAAGATGGCGCGCAGGTCCTGCGCCTCCTGCTTCTCGTGAAATTCCAGCGCCGCTTCGCAGGCATCCAGGTGGCGCAGCATCTCGGCCACCGCGGCATCGGCGTCGCGCGCGGTGATCGCGGCAACGAGATGCCGATGCTCGTCATTGCAGCAGATGTTCTCGCTGCTCCTGCCGTAAAGACTGATGATGAGCGAGGTCTGCGCCACCAGATCCTCGAGAAACCGTACCAGGCGCTCGTTCCCCGCAGCCCGGGCGAGCTCGATATGGAACTCCCCGGAAAGACGGATCCAGCGCACGCGGTCGCCCGCCGCCGCGGCCTCGGCCTCGATATCGGCATGCCGCGCCAGACGTCTGACCGTCTGTGCGCGGCTGCGCGCGACGCAGGCGCGAACGACCCACTCCTCGACGACGCGGCGCGCCTCGAATACCTGCCGGGCCTCGTCCGGCGTCGGACTCGCCACATAGGCGCCGCGATGCGGACGGATCTCGACCAGCCTGTCATAGGAGAGGCGCATCAGGGCACGCCGCACGATGGGACGATTGACGCCGAAGATGTCGCTAAGCATCTGCTCGCCGAGCTTGGTGCCGGGTTTCAGCCGCTGCTCGAGAATCGCCTCGGCGATCTCGCCATAGACGCGGTCCGCGGGCTCGCGAGTCGCCGCCTCCCGCACGCCGCCGCGACGGGTGCCCCGCCGGGATTCCGGCCTTGATGGTGATCGCGCCATATCGTCTCCGCCAAGATTTTGGTATCAAAATGCCGCATAATTGTTAACAAGACAACTTCGATATGGACAAGAGGCGGTTTTTGACCGCACACTCAGAAAATCACCCGCTCGCCCCGGCGTCCCTGCGACCGGGCAAGCGGCGGGACCGGACAGTAGGAGGGTTGTACGCGTGCGTGCCATTGTCGCAGTCATGGATTCCTTCGGTATCGGAGCGGCGCCCGATGCGGTCGCCTTCGGCGATGCCGGAGCGAACACACTGGGGCACATCGCCGAAGCCGCGGCGCGCGGCGAGGCCGATCGTGCCGGACTGCGCAAGGGGCCGCTTGCAATTCCCGAACTTCTCTCACTCGGCCTCGGCCATGCCGCACGCACCCTCGACAACACCGTGCCGCTCGATGTTCCCGCCTCTGCGGAAGGCCTCTGGGGCGCCGCTGCCGAGCGCAGCCGCGGCAAGGACACGCCGAGCGGACACTGGGAGATGATGGGCCTGCCGGTCGAATTCGACTGGGGCTATTTCCCCCCGGAAGCACCGTCCTTTCCGGCGCCGCTCATCGAGGCGCTCATCGCCGAGGCGGATCTGCCCGGCGTGCTCGGCAACTGCCACGCCTCGGGCACGGTGATCATCGAGGAACTGGGCGAGGAGCATATCCGAACCGGCAAGCCGATCGTTTACACCTCCGCCGACTCGGTGTTTCAGATCGCCGCGCACGAGACCCGTTTCGGGCTCGAACGCCTCTATGAATTGTGCCGCATCGCGCGCCGGCTGGTGGACGACTACAGAATCGGCCGGGTCATCGCGCGCCCCTTCGTCGGCGAGCGGCGGGGCGAGTTCGTGCGCACGGGCAATCGCAAGGACCTGGCAACGCCGCCGCACCGCCCGACCCTGCTCAACAAGCTCGAGGAGGCGGGTGGCGAGGTCATCGCCATCGGCAAGATCAGCGACATTTTCGCCGGCTCCGGCATCACCCGCTCGATCAAGGCGCACGGCAACGAAGCGGTGATGGATGCCCTGCTCGCGGCCATGGACGAGGCCGGCGAGGGAAGCCTGTTGTTCGCCAATTTCGTCGATTTCGATACGCTTTACGGCCATCGCCGCGACGTCGCCGGCTATGCCGCCGCGCTCGAGGCCTTCGATCGCCGTCTGGGCGCGCTCAGAGCCGCGCTCAGGCCGGGCGACATCGCCCTCATCACCGCCGATCATGGCTGCGATCCCACATTTCCGGGATCCGACCACACCCGCGAGCATGTTCCCGTCCTTGCCTTCGGGCCGGGACTGGACGGCGCCCCGATCGGCCTCCGCGACAGCTTCGCCGATATCGGGCAGACGCTCGCCGGCCATCTCGGCCTTGCCCCGCTCGAAGCCGGCCATCCGTTTTTGTGAGGAAGAATGACACAGGGATCAAAAGCAAGAATGACCATGGTCGAAGACGGCACCGCGGACGCATCGCTTCCCGCGGCACCCGGCCACAACATGCCCGCCCGCAATCCGGGCATCCCCTTCGATCAGGGCTGGGTGGAGAGCATTCGCGTCAATCTCTCCGCGGTCGAGCGACGCGTCGCCACGCTGCCCAGGCGGCGTACGGTGAAAAAGGCGTGGCAGGCGGCATGGCTCCTCAAGGCCGTGACCTGCATCGACCTCACGACGCTCTCGGGTGACGACACACCCGGTCGCGTCCGCCGGCTGTGCGCCAAGGCGCGGCATCCGGTGCGCTCCGATCTTCTCGAAGCGCTCGGCTTCGGCAAGCGACCGCTCCATGTCGGCGCGGTCTGTGTCTATCACGAGATGGTGCCGACCGCGGTCGCGGCTCTCGAAGGCTCCGGCATTCCCGTCGCCGCGGTCTCGACCGGCTTTCCCGCCGGTCTCTCGCCGTTCCGGCTGCGCGTCGCGGAGATCGGCGAGTCGGTCGCCGCCGGAGCGCGGGAGATCGACATCGTGATCTCGCGCCGGCACGTGCTGACCGACAACTGGCAGGCGCTCTATGACGAGGTCAGGGCCTTCCGCGAGGCCTGTGGCGAAGCGCATCTCAAGGCCATTCTCGCCACCGGCGAGCTGGGCTCGATCTCCAAGGTGGCGAAGGCGGCGAGCGTCGCCATGATGGCCGGCGCCGACTTCGTCAAGACCTCGACCGGCATGGAGAAGGTGAATGCCACCCTGCCGGTGTCGCTCGTCATGCTGCGCACGGTACGCGACTATTACGACCGCACCGGCCACAAGGTGGGCTTCAAGCCCGCGGGCGGCATCTCGAAGGCCAAGGATGCGCTCGCCTATCTCATTCTGGTGAAGGAGGAGATGGGCGACGACTGGCTTTCGCCCGCGCTCTTCCGCTTCGGCGCCTCGCGCCTGCTCGGCGATATCGAACGCCAGCTCGAACATCATGTCACCGGCCGCTATTCGGCCCTGAACCGCCATCCCATGGGGTGAGAGAGATTATGCCCTCCGTCGCAGAACTGTTCGACCAGATGTCCTACGGCCCGGCTCCCGAGGAAGCGGGCTATGTGCGCGATTGGATCGCCGGCCGGGGCAAGCGCTTCGACCTCTTCATCGATGGCGAGTGGACCCCGCCCGAGGGCGAGCGCCACATCATCGAGAGTCGCAATCCGGCGACCGGCGAGGTGCTCGCCGAGATCGCCGTCGCCGGCAGGGCGGACGTCGATCGCGCCGTCGCCGCGGCACGGCGCGCCTTTCCCAAATGGTCAAAGCTCTCCGGGCACGAGCGCGCGAGACACCTCTACGCGCTGGCGCGTCTGGTGCAGAAGCAGAGCCGCTTTCTCGCGGTTCTGGAGACCCTCGACAACGGCAAGCCGATCCGCGAGACCCGCGACATCGACATCCCGCTGGTGGCGCGGCACTTCTACCATCATGCCGGCTGGGCGCAGATCCGCGATCAGGCCATTCCCGGCCATGTGCCGCTCGG
>CAZAEP010000219.1:0-4148 GCA_964484045.1 uncultured Sphingomonadales bacterium | reverse complement strand
GTATGACCCCATGACGCACAGCGCCCCCATGGCAGCGCCGGGACCGGTGGCGCCGGTGGTCGTCGCGCGCAAGGGCGTCGAGGCGGCCGATCCGCGCCGCGACATTCTCGGCCTCGACCGCGACGACCTTCTCGCGGCGCTCGTCGCCGCCGGCGTCGAGGCGCGCGAGGCCCGCATGCGCATGCGCCAGATCTGGCACTGGGTCTATCACCGCGGCGTCACCGACTTCGCCGCCATGACCGATATCGCCAAGAGCATGCGGGCCTGGCTCGAGGCGCGCTTCCGCATTTCGCGCCCCGTCGTCCGCGAGGCCCTGCATTCGCGCGACGGCACGCGCAAATATCTGTTGCGCTTCGCCGACGGCGCGGAGGCGGAATCGGTCTTCATCCCCGACGACGACCGCGGCACGCTGTGCGTCTCGAGCCAGGTCGGCTGCACGCTCAATTGCCGCTTCTGCCATACCGGCACCATGCGGCTGGTGCGCAATCTCACCGCCGGCGAGATCGTCGGCCAGATGATGCTGGCGCGCGACGATCTCGATGAATGGCGCACCCCCACCGAAGGGCGGCGGCTGACCAATATCGTGATGATGGGCATGGGCGAGCCGCTCTACAATTTCGAGAATGTGAAGAAGGCGCTCCTGATCGTCATGGACGCCGAGGGCATCCAGCTCTCGCGGCGGCGGATCACGCTGTCCACCGCCGGCGTGGTGCCGATGATGGCGCGCTGCGGCGCCGAGATCGGGGTCAATCTCGCGGTCTCGCTGCACGCTGTCAGGAACGACGTCCGCGACGAGATCGTGCCGCTCAATCGCAAATATCCGATCGAGGACCTGCTCGCAGCCTGCGCCGCCTATCCGGGCGCGCACAATGCGCGGCGCATCACCTTCGAATATGTCATGCTCAAGGGGGTGAACGACAGCGACGCCGATGCGCGCGAACTGGTGCGCCTGCTCCGGGCGCACCGGATCCCGGCCAAGGTCAATCTCATTCCCTTCAATCCCTGGCCCGGCAGCGCCTATGAGTGCTCCGACGCCGCGCGCATCGCCCGCTTTTCCGAGATCGTCTTCGCCGCCGGCATCTCGGCGCCGGTGCGCACGCCGCGCGGGCGCGACATCATGGCCGCCTGCGGACAGCTCAAATCGGCGAGCGAGAGAAAGCGGGCACGCGCGCGGACCTGACACCGGCCTGGGCGCGGACGGACCCGGTCGAGCCGGCCGCGCGCCGCGGACCGGGCGGCCGGGGCGCCGGCGATCTCGCGCGTTCCTGCCGCACCGTTTCTCTGTTCTTAACCCTTTTCGATCAACAATAGGCGGAACGGCCACCTCTTTTCAGCGAAAGCGACCGCTGCGCGCAGCAGATTCCATCCCATGACCGTCTCCTCGACACGCAAGCGACATTCCGGCGCCACCCTCGAAGGATGGCTCGAAACCGAGCAGATCCTCGGCGAGATGCTGGAGCTCGCCACGCGCCCCCTTTCCCTCGAAGACACGCTGTCCGCCTGCCTCGACCTCATCCTGCGGACCGAATGGCTGCGCATCGAGGCCAAGGGCGGCATCTTTCTCGCCGATCCCCATGAGCGGCGGCTGGAGCTCGTCGTCCAGAACGGACTCGGGCGCGAGATTCGTTCGATGTGCGCCCTGGTCCCCTATGGGCACTGTCTGTGCGGCCGGGTGGCGGAGAGCGGACGGGTCCTGTTCAAGTCCTGTGTCGACGCGGCCCACGAGACGCATTACGAGGGCATGCCCCCGCACGGTCATTATGTGGTGCCGATCCCGGGCGACGCCGGCGTCCTCGGCGTCGTCGTCCTCTACCTGCCGCACGGTTACCGCCGCAATGAACGGGAAATCTCCTTCCTGCGCAGTGCCGCCAACGTCATCTCGCTGATCATTCGCGTCAAACGCCAGGAAGCGGAGCTCGAGGCCCGGGTCGCCGAACGCACGGCCGCACTCGAGGCCGAAATCGTCCGCCGCGAGGAAAAGGAGCGGGCGCTCGAAAAATCCGAATCGCGGCTTGCGACACTGCTCGAACTGGCGCCCGAAGCGATCATCCTGGTCGATGAGGAGGGGCGCATCCGTCTGTTCAATCGCAGCGCCGGAGAGCTCTTCGGATACGCCAAGAACGAGATCATCGGACAGCAGCTCGACCGCCTGCTGCCGCCGGCGCTGCGCAAGGCGCACAGGGCCCACATGCGACGCTTCTTCGAGGGCGCGGAGGACATCCGCCTGATGAGCGAGCGGGGCGTCATCTCGGCCCGGCGCAAGGACGGCAGCGTGTTCCCGGCGCGCGCCGCGCTGTCGAAGATCCATGATGGCGACCGGCTGACGGTGATGGTGCTGCTTCAGGACATCACGGCCCAGCAGGAGGCCGAGCAGGCGCTCAAGGCGGCCCTCGAAGAGGCGCAGGCCGCGAACCGCGCCAAGTCCGCCTTTCTCGCCAATACGGGACACGAATTGAAGACGCCCTTGAACGCGGTGATCGGCTTCTCCGAGCTCCTGCTGCAGGAGATCCATGGGCCGCTGGGAAGCGCGCAGTATCACGAATATGCCGAACTGATCCACGATCGCGGGCGGCATCTCCTCGACCTCATCACCGACATTCTCGATATCGCGCGGCTCGAGACCGCCGCGGTGCCGCTCCGCGAGACCGAGGTCGATCTCGGGGCCGTGCTGCAGGAGGTCGCCGAGAAGGAGGGGCCGGCCGCGGATTGCGAAGGCGCTCCGCAGATCCGCATCGACGTCCCCGACACGCTGCCCGAGCTCTTTGCCGACCCGCGGGCGGTGCGCAGGATCTTCGCCGCGCTGGTCTCGAACGCCGTCAAGTTCTCCCCGCAGGGCGGAACCGTCACGCTCGGCGCACGCCTCGAGGACGGCGCCATCCGGGTCGTCGTCAGCGACGAGGGGATCGGCATGGAAGCCGACGACATCGCGAAGATCCTCGCGCCCTTCGCGCAGGTCGACAGCGATCTCAATCGCCGCTACGAGGGCGCCGGACTCGGGCTGACGCTGGCCCGGGCCTTTCTCGAGGCGCATGGCGGCGCGCTCGCCATCGAAAGCAGCCCGGGTCGCGGCACCACGGTGACCGTCCGCTTCCCGCCCGAACGCACGGTGCGGGACGACGCCGGCTGAGCCTGTCTCCCGTCGCGACGACCCCGTGCGTCGCCTGTTCTCATCCGCCCCGCCCTGCTATGCTCCTTGCGCGCCGCCGCCGGAAGCGGGCGACGCCGGTGCCGCGACGAAGGGAGACCCGTTTCATGGCCATGGAATATCTGCACACGATGGTGCGGGTGAGCGACCTTGAGGCCGCGCTCGATTTCTATTGCGGGAAGCTCGGGCTCGAGGAGGTCCGCCGCATCGAGGTCGAGAAGGGCCGTTTCACGCTCGTCTTTCTCGCCGCCCCCGGCGATCTCGAGCGGGCGAGGCAGGATCAGGCGCCGCTCCTCGAACTCACCTACAACTGGGATCCCGAACGCTATACCGGCGGGCGCAATTTCGGTCATCTCGCCTATCGCGTCGACGACATCTACGCCACCTGCCGGCGCCTCATGGAGGCCGGGGTGACGATCAACCGCCCCCCGCGCGACGGCCATATGGCATTTGTCCGCTCGCCCGACGGCATCTCGATCGAGCTCCTGCAGCGCGGCGCCCCGCTGCCGCCGAGGGAGCCCTGGGCCTCGATGGAGAATGTCGGGAGCTGGTAACCTCTTGCCATCCGGTGGTGCGGTCCTCTAGAGCAAGCGCTCGCACAGTGTGAGAGGAAGGACCGGCACGCAATATGGACGCCCCGAAGAAAGTGGTGCTCGCCTATTCGGGCGGGCTCGACACCTCCGTCATCCTGAAATGGCTCGAGACCACCTATGGCTGCGAGGTGGTCACCTTCACCGCCGATCTCGGCCAGGGGGCCGAGCTCGAGGAGGCGCGGCGGAAAGCGGAGCTGCTCGGCGTCAGGGAGATCTTCGTCGAGGACCTGCGCGAGGAATTCGTGCGCGACTATGTCTTCCCCATGATGCGGGCGAACGCCCTTTACGAGGGGCTCTATCTTCTCGGCACGGCGATCGCGCGGCCGCTCATCGCCAAGCGTCAGATCGAGATCGCGCATGCCACCGGCGCCGATGCGGTCGCTCACGGCGCCACCGGCAAGGGCAATGAC
>CAZAEP010000218.1:0-4227 GCA_964484045.1 uncultured Sphingomonadales bacterium | reverse complement strand
TCGGTGGCCGAGACGACGGCGCCGAGACGCCGCGCGGTGGCGATCGCCTGCAGCCCGGCAACGCCCGCGCCCATGACCATCACCCGCGCCGGCGCGATGGTGCCGGCGGCGGTCATCATCATCGGGAAGGCGCGGCTGAAATGCGCGCTCGCCTCGATCACCGCGCGGTAGCCGGCGAGATTGGCCTGGCTCGAGAGCACGTCCATCGCCTGGGCCCGGGTGATGCGCGGAATAAGCTCGAGCGCCACCGCGGCAAGACCGGCCCCGGCATAAGCCTCGAGCAGCGCCGCGTTCTGATAGGGATTGAGCAGGCCGAGAAGCAGCGCGCCCCTTTTCACCGCTCCGAGCCGATCGGAGGCGATGCCGCGGACGCTCAGGATGACGTCGGCATCGGCGAGCACCGCAGCGGCATCATCGACGATCCGCGCTCCCGCCTCGGCGAAAGCCGCATCGGGAAAGGAGGCACCCTCCCCGGCACCGGCCTCGACCGCGACCTCGAAGCCGAGCGCACAATATTTCTTTACCGTCTCCGGGCTCGCGGCGACACGCCGCTCGTCGGGCGTCCTTTCCTTCAGCACTGCAAGCTTCATGCGATCTCCCCAGCGTCTTTCATGTCTCGTTTCACCCACAGGCGGGGAATTTTCCTAGCGCAAAGAGGCGCGCACTCAAAGCAATATTGCCGCCAGCACCGCGAGCGCGACGATGTGGCCGGCGGCGACGCCGAGGAGCAGGCGCGTGAAGCGCCCGTACTGATGCCTCTTGTCCGCGAGAACATGTTCGATCGTTACGGCCATCTCTTCCTCCCGTAAATCGCATGCGGCATCGACCTCCCCCTCTCCGGCGGCGAATCGCATCCACCCTGACGGCGCCGAGTGTAGCAAAGCATGACCCCGGCACAAAGCTTGCCGGACAAGGCGTCGCGGGGCATTCCCCGACCTCCTCCCGTTATCCGACCGCCGGGCCGCCGGCCTCCTGATCGCCCGCCGCGAGCCCTGCGGCGACAAGCGCGTCCGCCTGACGTGCGGCGAGTGCCTCGGGCGTAAAACCGGCGATCGTCTCCTCGAACAGACGATGCCAGTTCACTTCGGCACGAAGGCGCAGGAACACGCCGCCGAGGCCGAGTGCGGAACGATCCAGAAGCACGAATTCGCGCGGCGGCCTCACCGGCCCCGCGGCGCGCAGGCGCCGCCGCACCTCGGCCACCACCTCCGCCCCGCGCTCCATCGGCGTCTCGGGATCACCGATCAGACGCCGCCGATCGTCGAGCAGCGGCTCGTACAGGAAGCGCGCCCAGAGATCGAGGGCCTCGATCTGCGCCCGGCTGAGCGCGCGAAAGCCCCACGCTTCATAGGCCGCCACCGCACGCTCTTCATCGCTTTCGCGGAGCGCATGATAAAGCGCAACGACGCCCGTCACGAAGCGCGGCGAGAAAATGCGCACGCAACCGAAATCGAGGAGATTGAGGCGGCACTCCGCGTCGACCGTGTAATTGCCGGGATGCGGGTCGCCGTGCAGCACGCCATGGCGATAGAGCGGAGCGTACCAGGCACGAAAGAGATGCGTCGCGATCGCTGCCCGCGTCGCGTCGTCCGCCGTCGCAAAATCCATGATCGGACGGCCTTCGAGCCACTCCATCGTCAGAAGGCGCGGCGTCGAGAGCTCCGGATGGACCCGTGGGACGCGAATGCCGGGCATGTCCGCGAGCATATGGGCATAAAGCGCCAGATGTTTCGCCTCGCGCTCGTAATCAAGCTCTTCGCGGAGCCGGTCGCCGAGCTCGGCGCGCACCTCTCCGGTCTCGAGGCTTCCCTCATGTCGACGGATGAGCGCCAGCACGAGATCGAGTTGCCTGAGATCCGCGGCAACGGCGCTCGCCATGCCGGGATATTGCAGCTTCACGGCCAGCGGCCGCCCCTCGGGGTCCCAGGCCCGGTGCACCTGCCCCAGGGAAGCGGCGGCCGCCGCTCCGGGGTCGAAACGGGAAAAGCGGGCCTGCCAGTCGGGCCCGAGTTCGCTGCGCATGCGGCGGCGGACGAAGGCCCATCCCATGGGCGGCGCCGCCGACTGAAGCCGCGCCAGCTCGGTCGCGAATTCACGCGGCAGGACGCCCGGGACGGTGGCGAGAAGCTGCGCCACCTTCATCACCGGCCCCTTGAGCCCGCCGAGCAGGCGGCGAAGCTGTCGTGCAAGTTCGTTGCGATCCGTCCGGTGGCCGCGCACACGATCGAACGCCAGTCGCATGCCGAGCGCTCCCGCCGCCCCGCCGACGCGGGCATAGCGCCGGACGCGTCCGCGCCAATGGTCGCCGGGGTCGGCCACGTGCGCCTCCCTGTTCTCGCCTGCCTGCCAGACCCTAGGATGCCGCCGTCGAGCGAACAAGCGGCGACGGGATCCCCGGGTCAGAAGATGCGCTTCATTCGAACAGGGCGGCGGGGGGCGGGTTGGCGGCACTCGCGGCAAACTCCACCATGTCCTCCGCGGACAGGTTTCCTGCCTGCACGAGACGCTCGAAATCCATGATCAGAATGTTGCCGCCATTGTAACACGCGACGTCACGCGCCTCGAAGTCCTTGAAGATCCGGCAGACATGCGCCGTGCTCAGCCCGAGCTGTTCGCCGAGCAGGCGCAGGCTCAAGGGTAGTCCCAAGGGGAAGGCTCCGCGCGGCACGGAGCCCCGCTCCCGGCGCACCGCCAGTTCGGCAAGCGCCCGCGCCATCCGCTCGCTGCCGCTGCGCACCCCGAGATCGACGATACGCCGTTCGAGCCGTCGCCGCTGCCGAATGCACATCACATGGAGCCAGCGGCGCAGATCCGGGTTGCATTCCGCCGCTTCGGCAAGCTGCTCGCGATCGAATTCGCAGAGTTGGGCGAGCGCAAGAGCGAGGCTCGTCGCGCCGCTCTCCCTCATCGGCGACAGCGCCAGAGGCACGAATTCCCCGGCAGTGAACAGATCGAGGATCTGACGACGTCCGTCTCCCAGAATTCGGAGCTGACAAAGCCAACCCGAGAGGATCAGCCAGGACCTCCCCCGATCGCTGTCCGATGTCGAGAGCATGTCCCCCCGTGCCACCGTCCGGCGCGCGTGGGGGACCCGAACAAGCGCTTCCCACACCGCGTCCGGTGCCATACCTGCACCAATCATGTTTCTTACCACCACTGCTCAACGCCCGGTTCCCCCTTGGGCGTTTCCAATCTGTGCAAGATTGCTCATCTTCACACAATAAAGCAAGAATTCTATCGTTTTTTACATATGTAATTCAGAATGAGCGTTTACCATATTTTGCTGATTGACTCAAAACGACCGTGTTTTATTAATGACCCGCACGCATTCGGTATCTACATGCATGGAAAATGTCCGGACCTTTTGTATAGAAGATTTCTAGAGACTATCGCTTGAGCCTCTGACGGAGACTGATTCGCACAGTTTTATAAGATGAACCTGGCAGAAACATACTTTAAAGGATCTTCGGTCAATCCCGGGAAAGAACATCTTTCCCAAAGTAAGCCATACCTTGGAAGTTTCTCAGTTGTGACGCCACCTGGCCTGGACTTGATCGGCGCTCTTGTTCAACCTTCATTCATCAGACTTCAGAGATTCTCGTGCAAACAAACCGGTGCACGTCACCGGAGGGGAGCTTGATCCACCGTGCCGGGCAGACGGGAAATCTTTCTCCCCATCGAACGCGACCAATTGCCGGTCGACCATCCGCTGCGCCTTTTCGACCGGTATTGGCGTGACCTTGCGGCCGGCGGCGGGCTGCCGACGCGGGAGGCATTCAATCCGCTGCGCGTGCCGCCGGCACTGCCGTGGCTGTGCCTCTTCGAATATGCACCACGCCCTGTCGGGCGGGAAGATGCGAATGCGCGGGTCGACGATTACGTGGTTCTCCTTTTCGGCGCCTCGAGCCTTTCCGACGGGGGCGAGCTTGAGGTCGGCACGCAACTGACCGATCTTTTTTCCGGCGAATCGCTGCAGCGGCGCCTTGACGAATTCGCCGCCGTCCATGCCAGGCGCGAGCCGCTCTTTTCGCGCACCTCGCTCGATCACGGGCCGCGTCCCGGCCAATGGATCCGCGGTGTCTTTCCCTTCGTCTCCGCCTGCGGAACGCCCCAGGTCATGGTCGTCATGATGCCCGACTTCGATGGGGGCCACAGCGGCTGAGGCGGGAAACGGCCGCGGCCATCCGGACGCCGGTGTCGAGCACGGTCGGCAGCGGCAGCGGCGCC
>CAZAEP010000217.1:0-4309 GCA_964484045.1 uncultured Sphingomonadales bacterium | reverse complement strand
GCACCGGGTTGAGATCGGAGCGTCCGGCGCGCTCGAGATGGTCCTTGATGACGTCGAGCAGGCGGCGGTGCAACCGCTCGATCAATGAGAGGCAATCGAGAAAAAGTGCCTTCATCTGCGCCTGCGGCGTCTCATCACCGATGAGCGCCGGTCGTGCGGGACGGGTGGCCATGTCTGCGCTCTCCACGTCTGCCTGAGTTTGGCCCAGATTGCGTCAAAAACCTCCAAGAAATTCTTAACCTGTGCGTCGAATTCGTCGGGAATTCGCTTCAAATCTCGCCATTGAGGCGACGGAAGATGCCCGAGAAATCGAGATCGCCGAAGCCGCTGTCCGCGAACTCGGCATACAGTTTCTCGGCGTGCATCCCCAAGGGGGCCGCCGCCCCCGTCGCCGCGACCGCTTCTCCGGCCAGCCGCAGATCCTTGAGCATCATGGCGGCGGCGAAACCGGGCGCATAGTCGCGATTGGCCGGCGAGGTCGGCACCGGGCCCGGAACCGGGCAGTAGCTCGTCATGGACCAGCACTGACCGGAGGATTGCGAGGCAATGTCGAAGAATTTCCGGTCATCGAGCCCCAGCCGGCGGGCGAGCGCAAAGGCCTCCGAGACGCCGATCATCGAGATTGCGAGCAGCATGTTGTTGCAGATCTTCGCCGCCTCGCCGTTGCCGGCGCCGCCGGCATGAATGACCTTCCTGCCCATCGCCTCGAGGATCGGCTTCGCCTGTTCGAACGCCGTGTCGGGGCCGCCGACCATGAAGGTGAGCGTCGCCGCCTCGGCGCCGGCGACACCGCCCGAGACCGGGGCGTCGACCATCGGGAGCCCGGCCTTCGCAGCCTCGGCCGCCACCTCGCGCGCCGTTTCGACATCGATCGTCGAACTGTCGATCAGAAGCGTGCCCGGACGCACATGGGCGATGATGCCGTCTTCACCGAGATAGACTTTGCGCACATGCGCGCCCGCGGGCAGCATGGTGACCACCGTGTCGGCGTCGGCGACGGCCTTTTCGAGCGAGGCCGCCGTCCTGCCGCCCGATTCGGCGAAGGCGGCCATCTGCGCTTCGCTGACGTCGAAACCCGTCACCTCGTGGCCGGCCTTGAGCAGATTGCGGGCCATCGGCAGCCCCATATGGCCAAGACCGATGAATGCGATATTCGCCATTGTCCTCACTCCTCATGCCGCGCGCCTCGCGCGGGCGGGCTCAGGGCAGACGCAGTTCCGCCTCACCGAGACCGGCGAAATGCGCCTCGATCGTCGCATCATCGACATCGGCCAGGCGCGCCGGCCGCCATTTCGGCGCCTTGTCCTTGTCGATCAGCAGCGCCCGCACGCCCTCGAAGAAATCCTTGTCCATGGTCATGATGCGATGGACGATTCGGTACTCCATCCGCAAACATTCGTCGAGGTCGAGCGTAGCCCCGCGACGCAGCGCCGCAAGGCTCAGTCTGAGCGAGGTGGGCGATTTCGCCATCAGCTCCTCGCGCGTTTTCGCCGCCCACTCGCTCGCGTCGGCGGCGAGCGAATCGAGAATGGCCTCGATGCTGTCATGCGAGAAATGCCGGTCGATCGCATCGCGGTGCACCGCGAGCGGGGCATCACCGGGATCGACGGCGGCGGCATCGAGCGCCGCCCGCACCGCTTCGCCGCCCGTTCCCGCCTCCGTGCCGAGCCGGTCGCGCAGCGCTGCAAGCGCCCCGGAGGGAACGACGTGCGTCGCCACCCCGAGATAGAAGCAGTCGGCAGCGCGGGCACGATATCCGGTGAGCGCGAGATAGATGCCGGTGGCCCCGGGCAGCCGCGGCAGGACATGGGTGCCGCCGACATCGGGAATGAGCCCGAGGCCGGTCTCGGGCATGGCAAAAAGCGTCCTCTCGGTGGCGACACGATAATCGCCGTGCACCGACACGCCGACGCCGCCGCCCATGGTGATGCCGTCGATGAAGGCGACATAGGGCTTCGGGAAATGCGCAATCGCGCTGTTCATGCGGTATTCCTCGTGGAAGAATCGCCACCAGTCGTCGCGCCCCTCCTGCGCCGCACGCGCGACCTTCACGACATCGCCTCCGGCACAGAAGGCGCGATCGCCTGCGCCTTCGATCAGCACCGCCGCGACCTGCGCCTCCCTCTTCCAGACCCCGAGCTGTTTACGGATGGCGACGCACATCTCGCGGGTGAGCGCATTGAGCGCCCGGGGACGGTTGAGATGAATGACCCCGAGGGCGCCGTGGCTGCGGAAAACGACCTCTTCTTCGCTCATCGTCACACAAAGGCTCCTCTTGCTGGAGACGTCCTGTGCGCCCTCGCGCATGGAGCGCCAGCATAGTCGGCTCGCCGGGGCGAACAAGAGGCCATGCATGGACAGGCATGGCCGGAAGAATGGTTCCATACGGGAGCAACAGACTTTAAGCTCCCGCCGGGGAGACAACACCGGGGAAAGGATGATGGTGCCCGCCTATGAGAGCCTTGATGCGGCGCTCGCTGCGCAAAAGGCCTTCACCGCCGATCTGCCGCAATGGGTGCATCTGTGGATGCGATGGATGGAATTCGTCTTCCTCTCGTCGCTGTGGTTCCTGCGTGCGCATATCGACGCGCGCTGGGTTCTCGCCACCGCGATCGCGACGACGATCGTCGCTCTTTTCGTCGGCTATCTGTTCGGCTGGTCCGGGTTGTGGGGGGGTGTCCATGTCGTCTTGTGGACGCCGCTCGTGATCCATCTCTGGCGCCGCCGACCGGCGCTTGCGGAGAAGAGCGGCTACGGCATATGGGTGCAGGCCCTGATGGCCACCATTGTCGTCAGCCTCGCTTTTGATATCGTCGACGTCACCCGCTGGGCGATCGCCGCCTGACACGGGACAAAAAGACCAGCGCAGCGCAAGGGAGAGGACCGATCAGCGACCCCGTCCCCGCACCTTACGCCCTCTTCACCGATCTCTACGAACTGAAGATGGCGCAGAGCTATATCGTCGAAGGCATGGCGGACCCGGCGGTCTTTTCGCTGTTCGTGCGCCGCCTGCCGCGTGAGCGAAACTATCTTCTCGCCTGCGGGCAGGAACGGGTTCTGGACCTGCTCGAGAATCTGCGCTTCAGCGAGGACGATATCGCCTATCTCTCCTCCATCCGGCAGTTCGATCCGGCATTCCTCGACTGGCTGCGGAGCTTTCGTTTCCACGGCGAGGTCTATGCCGTACCCGAAGGGACGCCGGTCTTCGCCAACGAACCGATCATGGAGATCGTGGCCCCGATCGCGGAAGCCCAGATCATCGAGACCCTGGTGATGAACCAGATCACGCTGGCGACGGTCCTGGCCTCGAAAGCGGCGCGCATCGTCGGCGCCGCGCAGGGCCGTGCGGTGGTGGATTTCGCGGCCCGGCGGATGATGGGCATCGAGGCCGCGGTGGAAGGCGCACGCGCCTTTTATATCGCCGGCGTCGAATCGACCTCGAACGTTCTCGCCGGGCAGCGCCACGGCCTGCCCGTCGCCGGCACCATGGCGCACAGCTTCGTGCAGGCCCATGACAACGAGGTCGCCGCCTTCCGCGCCTTCGCCGAGAATTTCCCCGGCACCACGTTGCTCGTCGACACCTATGACACGATGGAAGGCGTGCGCGCCGCGATCGCGCTCGCCAAGGACCCGGACACACCGATCGCGATCGGCGCCATTCGCCTCGATTCCGGCGATCTCGAAGCCCTCGCCAAAGAGGCGCGCGCGGCGCTCGACGAGGCCGGCCTTCACGACGTCAGGATTTTCGCCAGCAGCGGCCTCGACGAATACCGTATCGCTGCGCTCGTCGCCGCGGGCGCACCGATCGACGGCTTCGGAGTCGGCACCGCAATGGGGGTTGCAGACGACGCCCCGGCACTCGATATCGTCTACAAGCTCTGCGCCTATGCCGGACGCGGACGCACCAAACTGGCCAGCGGCAAGCCGATCCTGCCCGGGCGCAAACAGGTGTTCCGCCGGGAGATGGGGGGGCAGGCGGTGGGCGATGTCATCGCCCGTGCCGATGAACGGCTCCCGGGCCGCGGTCTTCTGCAGCTCGTGATGGCGCATGGCAGACGCACCCCGGCGGCGGAACGCTCCCTGGCCGACTGCCGACGCCATGCGGCGCAGGAACTGGCCGCCTTGCCGCCGGCGCTTCGCCGCATCGAACCCGCGCCGGAGCCCTATCCGGTGGAACTGAGCGAGGCGCTCGCGAGCTATGCGACGGCGGTCGAGGAGGCGGTGCGGCGGCGGCAGGACGCGTGAGGCAACGGAGGGAGAAGGAGATGAGCAACGGTGTTCATGAATTCTCTGCCGCGGACGCCCTTCT
>CAZAEP010000216.1:0-4326 GCA_964484045.1 uncultured Sphingomonadales bacterium | reverse complement strand
GATCAGCCAGCACGCGCATTCCGAGATCGTCGGCATGCTGCCCGAGGGCAACTGGATCACCCGCGCACCGACGCTCCGGCGCAAGCTCATTCTGCTCGCCAAGGTGCAGGACGAGGCCGGCCACGGCATTTACCTCTATTCCGCGGCCGAGACGCTCGGCGTCGAACGCGCCGAGCTCGTCGATCAGCTTCTCGCCGGCAAGGCCAAATACTCGACCATCTTCAACTACCCGACGCTGACCTGGGCCGACATCGGCGCCATCGGCTGGCTTGTCGACGGGGCCGCGATCACCAATCAGATTCCGCTCTGCCGCTGCTCCTACGGCCCCTATGCCCGCGCCATGGTGCGCATCTGCAAAGAGGAAAGCTTCCATCAGCGGCAGGGCTACGAGATCATGGCGGCGCTCATGCGCGGCGCGCCCGAGCAGCGACGCATGGCGCAGGATGCGCTCGATCGCTGGTGGTGGCCGTCGCTGATGATGTTCGGCCCGCCGGACGCCGAATCGACCCATTCGGCCCGGAGCATGGCCTGGAAGATCAAGCGCTTCTCGAACGACGAATTGCGGCAGCGCTTCATCGACGCCACCGTGCCACAGGCCGAGGCGATCGGGCTCCGGATCCCCGACCCCGACCTCAGATGGAACGATAAGACCGGCCATTACGAGATCGGGCCCATCGACTGGGACGAGTTCTGGAGCGTGGTCAAGGGCGACGGTCCCTGCGCGCACGACCGGCTCGACACGCGGCGCCGGGCGCATGAAGAGGGCGCCTGGGTGCGCGAGGCGGCGCTCGCCTATGCGGAAAAGCACGGGCGGCGCGGGCGCGCGGCATGATGGAGGACGAGATGAGCGGGAAAACGCGCGACTGGACGCTGTACGAGGTCTTCGTGCGCTCGAAAAACGGCCTTGCACACAAGCATGTGGGCTCGGTCCATGCGGTCGATGCCGACACCGCGATCGAGGCGGCGCGCGACATCTACACCCGGCGCGCCGAAGGGGTGAGCCTGTGGGTGGTGCCCTCCGCGGCGATCATCGCATCGGACCCCGACGAGGCGGCGGCGCTCTTCGAGCCGGCGAAGGACAAGATCTACCGCCATCCGACCTTCTACTCGATCCCCGAGGGCGTCGAGAACATCTGATCCGCGCCGACAAGGAGGCCCGCATGTCCGATGGATTGCACGGCTATCAATACGATTATGCGCTGCGGCTCGGCGACACGGCGCTGGTGCTGGGCCAGAGGCTCTCCGAATGGGTCGGCCACGCCCCGGCGCTCGAGCTCGAGATGGCGGTCTCGAACCTGGCGCTCGATCAGATCGGCGAAGCGCAGCTTCTTCTCGAATACGCCGCCGCGCACAAGGGCGACGGGTCGAGCGCCGACAGCCTCGCCTTCGGCCGCGACGTGCTCGACTTCCGCAATCTGCTCCTTGTCGAGCAGCCCAATGGCGACTGGGCGATGACGATTGCGCGACACTATCTCTACAGCGTCTTTCATCGCCTGCACTTCGCGGCGCTCGCCGCATGCGCGGACGAGCGCCTGGCCGGGATCGCCGCCAAGACCGCGCCCGAGATCGCCTATCATCTGCGCTTCGCGCGCGACTGGATGCTGCGGCTCGGCGACGGCACCGAGGAGAGCCACGCGCGCCTGCAGGCCGCCGTCGACCGGCTGTGGAAGTTCACCGGCGAAATGTTCGAGGCCGATGCCGTCGAGGAAGCGCTCGTCGCGGAAGACCTCGCCGTCGATGCGCGGCGGCTTGCGGCGCCCTGGCGCGCCGAGGTGGAGGCGCTCTTCAGGGAAGCGGGGCTCGCAATTCCTGCCGTCTCGCGCATGACGACGGGCGGACGCCGGGGGCACCATTCCGAGCATCTCGGCCATCTCCTCGCCGAGCTGCAGTTCCTGCAGCGCACCTATCCGGGGCTCGAATGGTGAGCGACGACGCGGCCATCTGGGATGTCCTGCGCTCGGTGCCGGATCCCGAGATCCCGGTGCTCGACATCGTCGAGCTCGGCATGGTGCGGGGTGTCGAGACGGCGGCGGACGGGGCGCGGGAGGTCATTCTCACGCCCACCTATACCGGCTGTCCGGCGACCGAGGTCATCCGCCGTTCGGTGGAAGAGGCGCTCGCCGCCGCCGGGCTCGGGGGGATCCGCGTGCGCTATCGTCTGACGCCGCCCTGGACCACCGACTGGATCACGCCCGAAGCGCGCGAGAAGCTCCGGCGCTACGGCATCGCGCCGCCGCGGCCCCGCCGGTCGGCCCCGGATCGGCCGGTGGCCTGCCCGCGCTGCGGCGCCACCGACACCGACACGGTCAGCGAGTTCGGCTCGACGCCCTGCAAGGCGGCCATGCGCTGCCGCACCTGCCGCGAGCCCTTCGAAGTCTTCAAATGCCTGTGACCCGCCCGCACGCTGACAAGGATCGATAGACGCCATGCGCAGATTTCACCCCCTTGAAGTCGCCGAGATCATCTCCGAGACGCCGGATGCGAAACGGCTGCGTCTTGCCGTGCCGGCCGAGCTCCGCGAACTCTATCGCTATCGCGAGGGTCAGCATCTTACCCTGCGCAAGGAGATCGACGGCGAGGAACTCCGGCGCTGCTACTCGATCTGCAGCGCCGTCGACGAGGCGGATCTGAGCGTCGTCGTGCGGCATGTGCCGGGCGGCCGCTTCTCCGGCTATGTCGCCGAGCGCCTGACGGCCGGCGAGATCATCGACGTGCTGCCGCCGCTCGGGCACTTCAGCCTGCCCGCCGCCACAGAAGGGCCCGCGCACCACGTCGCCTTCGCCGCGGGCGCCGGCATCACGCCCGTGATGTCCATCCTGAAAACGGCCCTCAGGTCCCGGCCGGACAGCCGTTTTACGCTGTTCTACGGCAACCGTACGGCGGAGAGCACGATCTTCCGCGACGCGCTCTCCGATCTCAAGAACCGGTACATGGAACGGTTCTCGTTCTATCATTTCCTGAGCCGCCAGGAACTCGAGATTCCCTTCTTCCGCGGCCGCCTCGACGGCGCGAAGGCGACCCTGATACTCGACACCCTGCTGCGCGACGTGGCGGTCGATGCGTTCTTCGTCTGCGGGCCCGGCGGCATGATCGACGCGGTGACGGCGGCGCTCGCGGCGAAGGGCGTGTCGGCGGCGCGCATACACTCCGAACGCTTTACCAATGAGGGCCAGCCGACGGTGCTTTCGGCGCGCGCGGCCGAGCGCGTGCAGCGGCACGCCACCGCGGGGCGCATCCGCGCCATCCTCGACGGCAATGCGCACGAGGTCGACTATGATCCGGCAAAGCGCAATGTGCTCGCCGCGCTCGAGAGCGCCGGGCTCGATGTGCCCTATTCCTGCAAGGGCGGGGTGTGTACGACCTGTCGCGCCAAGGTGCTCGAGGGCAGTGCCGAGATGGCGGTCAATTACGGCCTCGAGCCGGCCGAGGTCGAGGCCGGCTTCATCCTCACCTGCCAGGCCGTGCCGACGAGCGACCGTCTGGTCATCTCCTATGACGAATGATCGAGCCGCGCGAGCCAGTCGCGCGTCGCCGCGATCATGGCCTCGAGCGTTCCGGGCTCGGAAAAGGTGTGATCGGCCGCGGCGAAATGCACCGACGTGAGGCGCGGCGCCGCGACGAGCTCCGGCCAGCGCCGGTCCTTCTCCACCTCTTCCGCAAATTCCTTCGCCGTCAGGTCATGACCGCTGGTGATGAGGAGAAGCGGCCCCGGGAAACGGTGCAAGGCGTCGATCAGCCGTGCGGCGAGGGAGTTCCCCGCCCTGCGCGCCCCCGCTCCCAGACGGCGCTTCACGACCGTGAAAAGCAGTCGCGGGAAATCCAGAAGCCGGACCTTGCCGCGCACCAGCCTGCGCCAGAAGTCGCGCGAAACGGCGCGGCGCGTGTAATAGTGCTTGAGCAGGACCTCGTCATAGGCGGCGTCTTCGTGCACCCATGGGTTCAGAAGCACCATGCCGGCGACGCGGCGGTCACGCGCGGCATAAAAGGCGGCGGCCGTGGCACCGTCGCACAGTCCCCACAGGACCACCTGCTCGACCTCGGGCGCGGCGGCGCGGAAGGCGTCGATCGCGGCTGCGATGTCGGGGTCGAGCGCTTCGAATCCGGGGTCCGTTCCCGCGCTGTCGCCGAGGCCGCGATAGTCGAAGCGCAGGACGGCGAAACCCGCTGCCGCCAAGGCCCGCGCCAGGCGCACGAAGGAGCGGTGGGCGCCGACGCGATATTGCGGCCCGCCGACGACGATCAGCACGCCGGTGCGCCGGGCGGCCGGGGGACGATGGAGAATGGCAAGGCACGGCGTGCCCTCGCACGCGAAGACGAAGGGGCGTT
>CAZAEP010000215.1:0-4349 GCA_964484045.1 uncultured Sphingomonadales bacterium | reverse complement strand
GGCGCACCGCGCCGGGGCTTGCCGCGGCGAAGGCGCATACCGGCGCCAGCCTCGATGGCGATGCGGCCATCGATCGCCTGTGCGCCGAGGCGGGGATCGTCCGCGTCGCGACCTTGCGCGAGCTCGAGCTCGCGGCGAAGGCCTTCGGATTCTTTCCGCAAGGGGTGGGTCGACGGACGCTCATCCTGTCGAACTCCGGCGGCCCCGGCGTGCTCGCCACCGACCGGGCGACGCTCGTGGGGCTCGATCTCGTCGACCTGCCGCCGGCGATGGCGGACGAGCTGCGGGCCTTCCTGCCCGGCGAGGCGTCGGTGCGCAATCCGCTCGACCTGCTCGCCGACGCCCGCGAGGACCGCTTCGGCGCGACGCTCGATGCGGCGCTCCGGCACCGACAGGCCTTCGACGTCATCCTGATGATCCATGTCGTTCCCTTCATGGTCGATGCGGCGCCGGTGATCGAGGCGCTCGCCGCACGGGCGCGCGGCGCGGGCCTGCCGATCCTGCATTCGATGATGGGGACGCTTCTCGACAAGGCGACTTGGTTCCGGGCGATGGAAGACGCCGGAGTTCCGATGTTCGACAATATCGAGGACATGGCGGTCGCGGCCGGTATTCTGGCGCGCTATGATCGTGTCCGCCGGCAGGGAGACAGGGGATGAAGCTCTATACCTATTTCCGCAGCTCGGCGTCCTTTCGCGTGCGCATCGCGCTCAAGCTCAAGGGGCTCGCCTGGGAGCCGGCTTTCGTGCATCTGCCCAAGGCCGAGCACAAGGACGCGGGATATCGCGAGAAGAATCCGCAAGGCCTCGTCCCCGCGCTCGAGGACGGCGACGCCGTGCTGACGCAGTCGCTCGCCATCATCGAATATCTCGACGAGACCCATCCCGAGCCGCCCTTTCTGCCGTCCGCACCCGCCGATCGCGCCCGCGTGCGCGCGATGGCGCTGATTGTCGCCTGCGACATCCACCCGCTGAACAATCTGCAGGTGCTCCGATATCTCAAGGACCCGCTCGGCCACGATCAGGAGGCCATTGATCGCTGGTACCGCCATTGGGTGAGCCGTGGTTTCGAGGGGCTCGAAGAGCTGGTGCGGCGGCATGGCAGCGCGCATCACTGTTTCGGCAACCGCCTGAGCCTCGCCGATATCTGCCTCGTGCCGCAGATGTGGAACGCGCGCCGATTCAAGACCGATCTTTCGCCCTTCCCCAACCTGGTGCGCATCGACGCCCATCTGAGCCGTCTGCCGGCCTTCGCCGAGGCCGCGCCCGAGGTGCAACCGGACGCCTTCTGAGGCGCGCCGGGCGCCCGTCCGCCCTTCGGCGGAGGCGGGGCGAACGCGGTCTCTCGCGGCCTTGCGCGTCGTCGGCCCGGCGACTGGTTCAGGAGGTCGGCCCGGAACGGCTCTTCCGGGGCTCCCTGCCGCCGGCCGCCCCGCGCTCCGCCCTGGCGGCGGCGGCGAGGTCCTTCTGCTCCTCGGCATTGAGCCATTCGAGCTGGCAGCGCAGCTTTTCGAGAATCACCCCGAGCATCTCGCGCTCCTCGGCGGTCAGCGCGGATTCGATGACGCGGCGCCGCAGGCGCGAGATCGGCGCCACGCGATCGTGCAGCGCCACGCCCTTCTCGGTGAGATAGATCAGCCGGCGGCGCGAGTCACGGGGATGCGGTCCGCGGCGCACATGGCCCTGCCGCTCGAGCCGCTTGACCGCTCGGCTCACGGTGGCCTTGTCGAACGCCGCCTGTCCGACGAGCTCGGCCGCCGAGGAGGGGCCGTAATAGCCGAGGATGGCGAGCACCCGCCATTCGCGGATGCCGAGTCCGAACCGGGCCTGGAAGAGGCGCGACACACCGAGCGAGAGAAGCGAGGAGACATGGATGAGCTGATAGGGCAGGTGCTCGGGGAGATTGGTATTCTCCCGCACCCGCGGGGCCGGATCGGGAGCATCCGTTCCCGTCGCCCGGTCGGTCTTCCGCCTTGTCCTTGCCTTCGTCACCGATCTTTCCGCGCCCCTGACGGGCACGTCCCTGTGGGTCGACCACCATGCATTTCGCCTCGACCTTGTAGGGGGCGACGCGGCTTCCCTCAAGCGGGAAAATGGCGATCCGCGTCGTCTGCGACAATGCGGGCCGTTGCAAATGCAAGGTAAATTTTCCCGTCGGCATGGCGCGCGACCCTTGCCGGGGCGCTGTCTCCACCTCATTCCGCATCGCGAGCGGGAGGGAGAATTCAATTTTATACCAACGAATTAAAAAACACCGCATTTTAGCTTATGCTATTGATGTTTACCAGAAGATGCGGGGCTGTCCGACTTGCAATTGACTTTGTCTTGCCGGACCGATAACGTTGCAGTTGCAACAAGACAGATGATCTGCAGTCGGTCGTGGGGCTCCTCGCATGAGAGGATTCGGCGGCTGTGATCGATGAGAGGGAGACCAGCGATGAAGGGGAGGATTACGCGCCGCCTTCTGGTGGCGGTTGCGCCGATGGCGCTCTGGGCGGCAGGAGGCGGTACGCCGGCGCTGGCCCAGAACGCTGCCGCCGGGTCGAACGGCGCGGCGCAGCAGGCGGAGGCGGATGCCGCCTTCGATCTCGAGGAGATCGTGATCACCGGCTCCTATATCCGGCGTCAGGGGTACAGCGCGCCTTCGCCTCTGCAGGTCATCGGGTCGGACGACATCGAGGCGCAGGGGGCGACCAATCTCACCGACATCGTGAAATACGTCGCCGCCAACACCGGCTCGGAATTCAATTTCGACCGCACCAATCAGAATTTCACCTTCGGCACGGCGCAGTTCAATCTGCGCGGCCTCGGTCTCGGCGCGACGCTGACGCTGATCAACGGTCGCCGCATGACCCGTTCGGCGGCGGTGGCGAATGACGGCTCGCAGTTCGTCGACATCAATTCGCTGCCGATGAACATGGTCGAGCGCATCGAGATCCTCAAAGACGGCGCCTCGGCGCTCTACGGCACCGATGCCGTCGCCGGCGTCGTCAACATCATCACCCGCAGCGATTTCGTCGGCTTCGAGGTCGAGGGGCGTTATCAGACGACCACCGAGAACAGTCAGGAAGACGTCAATCTCAACGCCGCCTGGGGGGCCGGCGACGACGACAGTCATGTCGCCGCCTTCTTCACCTATTTCGACCGCACCGATCTCAGGGGCATCGACCGCGACTTCTTCCCCACCCGCTTCAGTCCCGAGACCAATACCGGCCTCGGCATGCCGGGGACCTTCTTCCCCGCCGTCGATCCCGACGGCGACGGGGTCTACAGCATCGCCCCCGGCGCGCCGGGTCAGCCGCCGGGCTCGATGGCCGTGCCGCCGCCCTCGCGGCGCACCGGCACCGGGCCGGTTCCCGATCCGCGCTGCCTCGATCGCACCGGTCTTCAGGACAAGTCGAGCCTCGCGCTGCTCGGTCCCGGCGGGGCGACCCGCGCCGGCATCGGGGTCGGCGACGACATCCCGATTCTCGACCCGGCGGTGCGCGGCTTCTGCTCCTTCAATTTCGCCGAGAATTTCTCGCTCGTTCCCGACGAGCGGCGCCTGCTTCTCTTCGTCGAGGGGCGGCACCGCCTGAACGATCATGTAGAGGTCTTCGGCGAGTTCAATTTCGCCGACAACCGCTCGACCGTGGATGCCTCGCCGTCGCTGCCCAATCTCTTCGAGCCGCTGCTCGTGCCGGCGAACAACCCCTTCATCCCGACGCCGGAGGAACTCGGCGGCATCAATCCCGTCTTCCACAATGACGACGGCACGCCGCGACCGGTCTTCGTGCAGTTCCGGGTCAGGAACCTCGCCGACGGCTCGAGTCAGATGCAGGTCGGCTCCGACACCTGGCGCGTGGTCACGGGCCTGCGCTTCGACATCGACGACAACTGGCACGGCGAGATCCATTATCAGCGCAGCCGCAACACGGTCCGTTTCACCGACAATGGCGCCACCGTCTTCAGCTTCGTGCGTGACGCGCTCGCCGGCAAGCTGCGCGGATTCGAGGGGCAGTTCCTCAATCCCTTCGCCAGCGAGATCTTCGACCGGCCGACCAATCAGGCGCTCGAGGACGCCGTTATCCGCACCTCGCTGCGGCTCACGCGCGCCGACCAGACGACGATCGAGGGCTATGTCTCGGGCAATATCGAATCGCTCGAACTGCCCGGCGGACCGGTCGGACTGGCGCTGGGCGGCAGCTACCGCAAGAACGATTTCGTGCTCGACAATGACGATCTCCTCGAGATCGGGGACTCCTTCTTCCAGCCGAAGTCGCCCGACGGCGCCGGCAGCATCGACGTCTTCGGCGTCTTCGGCGAGCTCTCGCTGCCGCTCCTCGACAATCTCGAGGCCCAGGCGGCGCT
>CAZAEP010000214.1:0-4366 GCA_964484045.1 uncultured Sphingomonadales bacterium | reverse complement strand
GGCACAGATCGCCTCGGCCATGGTCATCTCGCGCATCGCCGGCCTCATACGGTGCCGGTGACGTCGCGCAGGAGCGCGTCGCGGGGTGGAGGCGGGGCCGCGCGGGCGGCGGCGGCCGCGGCCGCCATCTCGTCGCGGGCGGCGGCCTCGATGGCCTCGAGCGCGGCGGCCTCGAGCCGCCCTTCCGCGAGGACCCGGCGCCGGAAAGTCGAGAGCGGATCGCGCGCACGCCGCGCCGCGCTCACCTCGTCCGGTGCGCGATAGGCCTGCGCGTCGCCCTCGAAATGCCCGGAAAAGCGCGCCACCTCGGCGACGATGGCGGCGGGTCCCCGTCCTTCTCGCAGACCGGCAATCGCATCTCGCGCCGCCGCCTCCACGGCGAGGACGTCGCTGCCGTCGAGGCGCGCCGCCGGCATTCCGAAGCCGCGGATGCGCGCCGCGAGATCATCCGTCCCGGTGACCGCGGCGCGCGGGGTGTATTCTCCGTAGCCATTGTCCTCGATGACGAAGAGGCAGGGCAGCGCGAAGGCGGCGGCGAGATTGAGGGATTCGAAGACCGCGCCCTGATTGCTCGCGCCATCGCCGAGAAAGGCGACCGCGATGCGGCTCGCTCCCAACAATCTGGCGCTCAGCGCGGCGCCGACGGCGAGCGGCGCGTTGGCCCCGACGATGCCGTTCGCGCAGAGAAGCCCGCGCCCCGGATCGGCGATGTGCATCGAGCCGCCCTTGCCGCCGCAACAGCCGCCGGCGCGGCCGAAGATCTCCCTCATCAGGGCGACCGCATCGACGCCCTTGGCGAGGGCATGGCCATGGCCGCGATGGGTCGAGGTAGCGATGTCGTCGTCATCGAGATGGATCGAGACGCCGGCCGGCACCGCTTCCTGACCGAGCGAGAGATGGACATGGCCGGGTACGCGCCCGGCGTCATATTCCGAGCGCAGCCGCTCCTCGAAGGCGCGGATGCGCACCATCGTCCGCCACAGCCGGAGCAGGTCCTCTCTGGAGAGCCGGGTCATGGTTTCAGAACTGCACGCGTTTGGTGAAGCCGCCGTCGACGACGAGATTGGTGCCGGTGACATAGCCCGCCGCGGGCGAGGCGAGGAAGACGACGGCGCGCGCGACGTCCTCGGGCGTCGCCATGCGTCCGAGCGCGCACCGGTCCTCGACCTGCGCGAAGACGTCCGGCATCTCGCGCTTGACGCGGTCCCAGTCGCCGCCGGAGAAATGGACCGGTCCCGGCGAGACCATGTTGAGGCGGACGCCGTGTTCGGCGACCGCTTGGCTCAACTGCTTGCCATAGGTGATGAGCGCGGCCTTGAGCGCGCCATAGGACGTGGGCGCGAGAAAGGTCTCGACCGCGGCGATGGTGGCGATGAAGACGATCGCCGGCGCGTCGGAGCGGGCGAGATGCGGCAGCAGGGCGTCGCAGCCGCGCACGCTGTGCATCAGATCGACGGCGAAATTGCGCTGCCAGGCCTCCTCGCCCGCATGTGCGGCGCCGGCCGAGGCATTGGCGATGAAGATGTCGACGCCGCCGAGATCGCGTGCCGCGGCCTCGAGCCAGGCTTTGTACGCCGGCCCTTCGCCGACGTCGACCGCCTGCCCGAAGGCGCGCACGCCCTGCGCCCGGAGCGTTTTCTCGGTCGCCGTCACCGCGTCGGCGTCGCGGGCGCAAAAGGCGATGTCGGCGCCTTCCTCCGCGAAAAGGATGGCGATGGCGCGGCCGATGCCGCGGGTCGCCCCGGTGATGATCGCCCGCATGCCCGCAAGCCCGAGATCCATGACGCGTCTCCTCGTCCATTCGCCGCTCGGGTTTAGCGCGTCCGCGAGGCGAGCGGAAGGGACCGGCCGCCACTTCGTTCGTCCCCCGACGCCGGTCCTTCGTCCCCCGACACCCCTCCTTCGTCTTCCGACACCCCTCCTTCGTCTTCCGACACCCCTCCTTCGCTCCCGCCGGTCCCTCTCATTCGTCACCCGCCGGCTTGGCCGGCGGGTCCATGGTGCAAGCGGGGCGCCCGTCGTCGACATGGATTCGCCGGTCGAGCCGGCGAATGACGGCATCCTGGAGGCGCTTTTGGAATGGCATCCCCATGGAATCGCCGGACGGGCCGGCGGATATCGGCGGCCGGGAGATCCTCAATGCACTTTGCGGGTGCCGCTTCTGTCTTTCGTGGCAAGGGAGAACCGCGGCGCGACGGGGGTGGCGACGCCGGTTACCAGGTCGGCGACATGGGCGCCGAGCGCGGGGCCGTGCTTGAAGCCGTGTCCCGAGCCGCCGCCGGCAAGCCAGACGCCGTCGATCGCAGGGTGCCGGTCGATGAGAAAATCGCCATTGGCGGTGTTCTCGTACTGGCAGACGCGGCTGCCGACGAGGGGCGCGTCGGCGAGCGCCGGGAAGCGGCGCGCGACATAGGCGCGCACCTGCTCGTAGCTCTCGCGGTCAGGGTGCCGGCGGCCGGTGTCGGGATCGAAGACGGGGCCGTGCGCATCATGCGCGATCTTGAAGCCGCGGGACTCGAGATCGGGCAGGCCGTAGAAAATGTCGCCGTCGTTGAAATCGGCCCAGACCGGCAGTGCTTCGGGGGCGAAGCGGCGATCGCCGGGCGCGGGGCCGAAGAAGAAGACGTCCTGGCGCGTCGCTACGATGCGCCCACCGAGAAGCTCCGGAAAGACCTTCGGCAGCCACGGTCCGCAGGCATAGACCGCGGCGCCCGCCGCAATCGCCTGGCCGCTTGAAAGCGGCACGCGCACACCGTCGCCGACGCGCACCGGCGGCGCCGCCTTCTCGAGGACGAGCGTGGCGCCACCGGCCACCGCCTCGCGCACCACCGCCTGCACCGCGCGGCGCGCCAGCAGGGCGCCGCTCGCGTGCTCGAGAAAACCGATCGTGACATCGGTGAAGTCGATCTGCGGATAGCGCACGGCGAGGCCTGCGCGGTCGAAGACCGTCACCGGGACATCAAGGGCGGCGAGGGTCTTCAGACTGGCGTCGATATAGGCGTCGCGCCGGCGCGAGAACCACAGGACGCCGGTCGGATGAAAGATCGGCGGCGTCACCCGCTCCGAGAGAGCCTTCCATTGTGCGAGCGAAGCCCTGGCCCAGCGCGAGTAGATGGCGTCCGCGCCGTAGGCAATGCGGATGACGCGGGACTCGCCGCCCGAGCTTGCGCGCGCATTCGCCGGACCATAGGCATCGACGAGCGCCACCTTGAGGCCGCGTTTCGTCAGGTGCCAGGCGCTCCAGGCGCCGAAAGCACCGGCGCCGACGACCACGACGTCGTAGCGCATGCCGCCGGCGGCGTGCGTGGCACGGGAAAGAAAAGGCGCGGCGGCGAGGCCGAGAACGACCTGCCGCCGCGTCGAGGTGGGGGAGGATGCCACGGTTGCCTCCACCGCGGCCTGTTCAATATTGCGCGCGCACGGTGACGCCGAAGGTGCGCGGCTGATTGGTCAGGAATCCGACCCGCGCCAGCGTTCCGCGTTCACGATCGAGCGCCAGCTTGGCGCGCTCGTCCCAGATATTGTTGATCCACATCGAGACCTCCCAGCGATCATTGCGGGCGCCGAAGCGGAAATTGCCGATCGCATAGGAGTCGAGCTTGGGATCGAAGACGAAGGTGGAGCGATCCGGGGCGCCGATCGGAATCCGCGTCAGGTCGACGGTGCCGAAACCCGGAGCCTGATCGCCGATCTGCGTGAAGCGCGAGCCGACGAACTGGACATTGGCGACCGCGAAGCCGTTGAACTCGCTGGTCATCGGCGCCTCGTAGGAGACCACGGCCGCCCCTTGGAAGCGCGGCACGGTGGGCAGACGATTGCCCTTCTGGATGCCGCCGACGACGCTCGTATTGCCCGCAAGGTCGGTCGAGGTGATGGTCGAGCGGAGCTCGGAGTCGGTGTAGCTCGCCGAGAGCGACAGGGTCCAGTTCTCGTTCGGCTGCACGCTGAACTCGATCTCGGTGCCGATCGAGCGCGCATCGGGGACGTTGAAGATGATGCGCGAGGAACAGGTTCCGGCATCGAGCGTTGCCTGCAGATTGTTGATCTGCTCCCAGAAGGCGGCGATGTTGAGCGTCGCCCGGCCGCCCATGAGTTCGCTTTTCGCGCCGACCTCGTAGTTCCACAGTTCCTCGTCCTTGAAGGAGGGTCGGTTGCCGAAGGTGACGAGGTCCTGCGGCGAGCACAGCGGCACGTTCAGGGGATCGTTGATGCCGCCGAGACGGAAGCCCTTGGAGACCTGGGCGTTGAGTTCGACATCGTCGCTCGCCTCGAAGCTCAGGATGACGCGCGGCGAGAACCCGCTCGACGTGGTCCGGCCGCGCTGGCCGATCGTCTGATCGGAGAAGATGCCGTCGAAATTGAGAAC
>CAZAEP010000213.1:0-4373 GCA_964484045.1 uncultured Sphingomonadales bacterium | reverse complement strand
GTCTCGGGGGTGAGCCCCTCGTCGCGCGGGTGACGCGGCGCCTCCAGCCCCAGGTCGATCGCCTGATGATCAGCGGCCCCGCCGATTACGGCCTCGGTCATGCGACGCTGCCCGATCGCTCCGACGGCGCCCGCGGGCCCGCCGCCGCGCTTCATGCCGCCTATCGCTGGTGCGCCGAACATCGCGGGGCCGGGATCGGCGCCGTCGTCACGGTTCCCGTGGACGGGCCGTTCTTTCCCCGCGATCTCGTCGCCCGCCTCGCCTCGCACGGCGTCGCGACGATCGCCGAAACCGCATGCGGGCCGCACCCGACCTTCGCCTGTTGGCCGCTCGACGCACTCGCCGCGGCAGCACCGCTTCTCGCCGCTCCCGGTGGCCTCGCCCTGCGCCGGCTTGCCGATGCCGTCGGCGCGCAAGCGGTTCATTTCGGCGAGGAAGAGGCGTTCTTCAATATCAACACGCCCGCCGATCTCGCACGGGCCGAGACATGGCTTGCGACGACGGCGGAGCCGCAGAGTCGGCCCCTCACCGCCCCGGACGCTTGAGCTGAGATCCCGGTCGGGGTGTCGGCGGCGTATGGGCACGCCAGTGATTGGGAGCGAAATCGCGATAGACGACCCCGTCGATCCGCCGCGGGACGGTGATTCCGTCATGCCACGCGGGCACGAAGCGCCAGTCCTCGCGCACGCGACGCACCAGATCGCGCTCGAGAACCCGATTGGCATTGCTGCTCACGATCGTCGCTCTCTGCACGCGGCCAAAGGCGTCGACCTCAAGATTCAGACGAATCTCGACGATCAGGGCGCGGGCGCGCGCGGCGCGGCTGAAACGCGGAGCGGGCGCAAGAACGGGCGTCCTTCGCGCGACGGCGATGTCAAGGGCCGCCATCTGTGACAGCATGCGGACAAGACTTTTCTCGTCGTGCGCTCGCGCCGCCAGAGCGGCCTTGAGGGCCAGGATCCGCCAGCGTCCGAGTTGATTGTCCGGCTCGGCCTCGAGGTGCCGCAGACGGGCGTTCAGGCGTGCCTCGACCGTCGCCGGCGGCTGCTCTCGAATCGCAAGCAGCAGACGCCGCCAGTCGATCTCGCTGCCGGCCTCATCCGAGAGTCGTGGCAGCAGAGACTGCGCGCGATCGAGAATGCTCGCCAGCCGGGATGACCCCAGAAGTCTGTTTCTGTTCGCCCAATCGAAATAGGCGAGATACGCCGTGAAGGCCCTTCCAGGGTCTTTCGTCAATGCGATCCGCCGTTCACGGGCGGCAATCGCCCTGGCATCGCGGCGGGTGAGATCATAGAGAGGTGCCAGGTCATCGAACAGCGGCGCCATCGCCGGGTCATCGCCGAACCCGCGCGCCTCGAGCACATCCACCGCCCTCTCGAGAAGGCCGATCGCGGCTATGGCGTGTCCGAGCGCGCTTTCCACCTCCGTCGCCTGTTGCACGAGCGCGACGTAAAGCCCGACATCGAAGGGCTCGGCCTGAGCCATATAGAGCTCCGGCACGGCTCGTGCCGGTACCCGGGCCCGACGCCAATCCTGCGCCGCGATCGCATCTGCGACCTGGGCGTCGAATTCACGCCAGTCTCCCGCCTGCCGTATTGCGCAGCCGCCAAGGACCGCCGAGAACAGGAAAGCGCCGAACGACAGGAGGAACCATATCCCGCGCTGCATTCACGAATCGTGAGAGTTCGTCGCCGTCGCGTCAAGGATTTGCGGAATTCCGGCTTCCCGCCTTCGCCGCGCGGGCCGCCCGGAGCTTCTTGAAATCATCGCCGGCATGGTAGCTCGAGCGCGTCAGCGGCGTCGCCGAGACCATGAGGAAGCCCTTGGCGCGCGCAAGCTCCTCATATCGCGCGAATTCGTCCGGCGTCACATAGCGCGCCACCGGCGCGTGCCGCGGGGTGGGCTGCAGATACTGCCCGATGGTGAGAAAATCGATGTCCGCCGAGCGCATGTCGTCCATCACCTGCGCCACCTCGAGCCGCTCCTCGCCAAGCCCGACCATGAGCCCCGACTTGGTGAAGATGGTCGGATCGACGCGCTTCACGGTCTCGAGCAGGCGCAGCGAGTGGTAGTAGCGCGCACCGGGGCGGATGGTGGGGTAGAGCCGCGGCACGGTCTCGAGATTGTGGTTGAAGACATCCGGATGCGCGGCAGCCACGCGCTCGATGGCGCCGGGCTTGTGGCGGAAGTCCGGTGTCAGGATCTCGATTGTGGTCTCGGGGGCGCGCGCGCGAAGCGCCTCGATGACGCGTACGAACTGCTCCGCACCGCCGTCGTCGAGATCGTCGCGATCGACCGAGGTGATGACGATATGCTCGAGCCCCATGGCGCCGCAGGCCTCGGCCACGCGCTCGGGCTCGAGCGGATCGACGGCGTTCGGCATCCCGGTCTTCACATTGCAAAAGGCGCAGGCGCGGGTGCAGATGTCGCCGAGGATCATCACCGTGGCATGCTTCTTCTGCCAGCATTCGCCGATATTGGGGCACGCCGCCTCCTCGCACACCGTATGCAGGCCGAGCGTGCGCATCAGCTTGCGCGTCTCGCCATAGGCCGGCGAGGTCGGGGCCTTGACGCGAATCCAGGCCGGCTTGCGCTTGTGGCCCTTGCTGCTGCGGATCGGGGTCGGCTCGCTCATCGGGTTCCTCGCTTCTCCAGGCGGCATGCCCGCCCTGTCACGTCGCTCCGTGATCGTCAAGCGCAATCTTGCCGTTGAGCTTGTTCCACATCCTGTGCAAAAAGAGGAGCCCCGGTTCGAGGCGCCTTTCCGGCGCATCCACCCGCCGCTTGCCACGAAAGCCAGAGGGATCCGTCGATGCCCATAGAAATCCTCATGCCGGCGCTCTCGCCGACCATGGAAAAGGGAACGCTCGCCAAATGGCTGGTCAAGGAGGGCGACACCGTCGCACCCGGCGACATCATCGCCGAGATCGAGACCGACAAGGCGACGATGGAGGTGGAGGCCAGCGACGAGGGCCGTGTCGGCAAGCTGCTGGTCGCGGAGGGCAGCGAAGACATTCCCGTGGGCGCGCGCATTGCCATCCTCCTCGAAGAGGGCGAGGACGAATCGGCGCTCGAGGGGATCGGACGGGCAGCGCCGGCGTCCGCCGTGGCGGAGCCGAAGCCGTCAAAGGAAAAGGCCTCCGACAAGCCGGTCGCACCCTCCCCGGCGCCTCCCGCACCTTCGGCAGAAAGAAGCGGGACTCGAATCTTCGCCTCGCCCCTCGCCCGGCGTCTGGCCGAAAAGCTCGGCATGGACCTCGCGGCGATCAGGGGCTCGGGGCCGCACGGACGTATCGTCAAGGCCGATGTCGAGGCCGCAGCCGAGACAGCGGAGGCCCGCCCCGCAGCGGCGCCGACCGTCGAAGCCCCCGAATTCACCCCGCCTGCCGACGTGCCCTATGAGGAGATCAGGCTCTCGGGCATGCGCAAGGTGATCGCGAAACGCATGGCACAGTCGAAGAGCCATGTGCCGCACTTCTATCTTGCGATCGACATCGCGCTCGACCGCCTGCTCGCCGAACGCGCGCGGCTCAATGCCGGGCTTGCCGAGGATGGCGTCAGGCTGTCGGTCAACGACTTTCTCATCCGTGCCGTCGCGCTGGCGCTCAGGAAGGTGCCGGCGGCCAACGCCATGTATGCCGGCGAGAAGATGTATCGCTTCACGCGGCAGGACATCTCGGTCGCCGTCGCCGTGGAGGGGGGACTCGTCACCCCGGTGATCCGCGATGCCGGGTCGAAGGGCCTCGCCGACATCTCGCGCGAGATGAAGGCGCTCGCGGAGAAGGCCCGCGCGGGCAAGCTGATGCCCGAGGAGTATCAGGGCGGCACCTTCTCGATCTCCAATCTCGGCATGTACGGGATCAAGGAGTTCGCCGCCGTCATCAACCCGCCGCAAGGCGCCATCCTCGCCGTCGGCGCAGGCGAGAAGCGGCCCGTGGTGGTCGACGACGCCGTCGCCATCCGGACCATGATGACGGTGACGCTGGCGGTCGATCACCGCGCCCTCGACGGCGCCATCGGGGCCGAATTCCTCGCCGCCTTCAAGGGCTTCGTCGAGGATCCGATCACCATGCTGCTATAGGGCCGACGAGGACAGGACGGAGAAACATGGCCGAGAACGCCTTCGACCTCATCATCATCGGCGCCGGACCGGGCGGCTATGTCGCCGCCATCCGTGCCGCCCAATTGGGGCTCCGGACCGCGATCGTCGAGCGCGCGCATCTCGGCGGCATCTGCCTCAATTGGGGCTGCATCCCGACGAAGGCGCTCCTGCGCAGCGCCGAGATCAAGCACTATCTCGACCACGCCATTGACTTCGGGCTGTCTGCCAAAGAGGTATCATTCGATCTTGAGAAAGTGGTGAAGCGCTCCCG
>CAZAEP010000212.1:0-4385 GCA_964484045.1 uncultured Sphingomonadales bacterium | reverse complement strand
CCCGACTCCGCCAGCATCCTGCGGCCGATCTCGACATTGGTGCCCTCGAGGCGGACCACGAGCGGCACCGTCAGATTGACCTCTCTGGCCGCGGTGATGATGCCCTCGGCGATGATGTCGCAGCGCATGATGCCGCCGAAGATATTGACCAGGATGGCCTCCACATTCTCGTCGGACAGAATGATCTTGAAGGCCTCGGTGACGCGTTCCCGGGTGGCGCCGCCCCCGACATCGAGGAAATTCGCCGGCTCGCCGCCTTCGAGCTTGATGATGTCCATGGTCGCCATGGCGAGCCCCGCCCCGTTCACCATGCAACCGATATTGCCGTCGAGCCGGATGTAGTTGAGGTCGTATTTGGCGGCCCGGATCTCCATCGGATCCTCTTCCGACTCGTCGCGCAGCTCGCGCACGCTGGGATGACGGAAGAGGGCGTTGTCGTCGAACGACATCTTGGCATCGAGCAGAACGAGGCCCCCCTCCTCGGTCAGGACCAGGGGGTTGATCTCGACGAGACTCGCATCGAGTTCGGTGAACGCCTTGTAGAGTGCGCCGAGCACCGTCATCGCCTGCTTCGCCTGCGCGCCTGTGAGTCCGAGGCTGAAGGCGATGCGGCGCTCGTGGAAGGGCATCAGCCCGACCGCGGGATCGACGATCACGGTGCTGATCCGCTCGGGCGTCTTCGCCGCCACCTCCTCGATGTCCATGCCGCCGGCTGTCGAGGCGATGACCGCCGGCCGGCCGCTCGCCCGATCGATGAGGATCGAGAGATAGAACTCCTTGGCGATGCGGCAGCCGTCCTCGATATAGACGCGGTGGACCTCCCTGCCCTCGGGGCCGGTCTGATGGGTGACGAGCCGCATGCCGAGCATTTGCCGCGCGGTCTCGACGACCTCCTCGATCGAGTGCACGACCTTGACTCCGCCGGCCTTGCCGCGACCTCCGGCATGGATCTGCGCCTTCACCACCCAGACCGGGCCGGGCAGAGTCTGCGCCACCTCGCCCGCTTCCGCCGGCGTATAGGCGACCCCGCCCTCGAGCACCGGTGCGCCATAGGTCTTGAGCAGGCCTTTGGCCTGATATTCATGGATGTTCATGGATGCCCCTTCGCCCCTCAGCCGCCGATCTCGGGATCGATTGTCTTCACCGCCTCGACGAGACCGCGCACGGCGGCCACCGACCGGTCGAACTGCGCCTTCTCGTCGGCGCCGAGTGCGATTTCGACCACGCGCTCGACCCCGCCGGCGCCGATGACCACGGGAACGCCGACATAGAGATCGTCGACGCCATAGGCTCCGTCGAGATGGGCGGCACAGGGCAGCACGCGCTTCTTGTCCTTGAGATAGGATTCCGCCATCGCGATGGCGCTCGATGCCGGGGCATAATAGGCGGAACCGGTTTTGAGAAGCTTAACGATCTCGGCGCCGCCGTCGCGGGTGCGTTGCACGATGGCCTCGATGCGCTCGGGCGTCGACCAGCCCATGGCGATGAGATCGGGGACCGGAATGCCGGCGACGGTCGAATAGCGGATGAGCGGCACCATCGAGTCGCCGTGCCCGCCGAGAACGAAAGCCGTCACATCCTCGACCGAGACGCCGAATTCCCGGGCGAGGAAAAGACGGAAACGCGCGGAATCGAGAACCCCCGCCATGCCCACCACCTTGTTGTGCGGCAGGCCGGTGATCTGGCGCAGCGCCCAGACCATCGCGTCGAGCGGATTGGTGATGCAGATGACGAAGGCGTCCGGCGCATGCGCCTTGATGCCCGCACCCACGGCTTTCATCACCTTCAGGTTGATGCCGAGGAGGTCGTCGCGACTCATGCCCGGCTTGCGCGGCACGCCGGCGGTGACGATGACCACGTCGGCCCCCTCGATATCGGCATAGTCCTGCGTGCCCCTGAAGACGCCGTCGAAATCCTCGACCGCACCCGCCTGTGCGATGTCGAGCGCCTTGCCCTGCGGCAGGCCTTCGACGATGTCGAAGAGGACGACATCGCCGAGCTCCTTCAGTCCGATAAGGTGGGCCAGCGTGCCGCCGATCATGCCGCCGCCGATAAGTGCAATTTTCGCTCGCGCCATGGGGTGCCTCTTCGTCGCTCATTGCCATCGCCCGGGGAGCGGCGACGGACGGGAAAAATCCGGAGAACGCGCAGAAAACGTGACCTTTTCGCGGCCGCGCCATGCGTTCGGCTACCTAGCGCGAATCCGGCGGCGAAACAAGAGTCGGCGCCGTCCCCCGGCGCAGATTTTCGCACCGCGGGCGCATTTTTCGCCTTTATGGCGTCCCTTTTTCTTGGGGCTTGACAATGTGCCTCCCACACACTGTCCCCATATCTCTGTCTATTCTGTCCCTCAAATTGAGGCGGCGGCCGGCACGGCGACTCAGGCGAGGCCGTGGCCACGGCGGAGATAGGCCTCCGACTGCATCTCGACGAGCCGCGAGGCGGTGCGCTGGAATTCGAACGCCTGCGGCCCCTCGGTATAGAGCTCTTCGGGCGGCGCTTCCGCCGAACACAGGAGCTTGACGCCGTTCTCGTAGAAGACGTCGACGAGCGTCATGAAGCGCACCGCCCAATCGCGCCGCTCGGGGCCCATCTTCGGGATGGCGACGATGATGACGGTGTGAAAGCGGTGCGCGATGGCGAGATATTCGCGTGCACCATGGGGGTTCGCGCACAGCCGCTTGAAGGAGAAGACGGCGACGCCCTTCGACGCCTTGGGAACGAAGAGACGACGCCCGCCGCCGAGGTCGATCTCGGCGGAGGGCACGCGTGCGGCATCGTCGACCTCGTAATCGGTAAGGCGATAGAAGTCGCGGCGCAGCATCTCGGTGGTCGCGGCATCGACGGGGACGAGATAAGTCCGGATGCCGCGCAGGCGCTCGAGCCGATAGTCGGTCGGACCGTCGAGGGCGAGAATGTCGAGATCGGCCTTGATGCGCGCGATGAAGGGCAGGAAGAGCTGCCGGTTGAGCCCGTCCTCATAGAGGTCGTCCGGATGCCGGTTCGAGGTCGCGACGACGGTGATGCCGCGTGCAAAGAAGGCCTCGAACAGCCGCCCCAGGATCATCGCATCGGCGATGTCGGTGACATGGAACTCGTCGAAGCACAAGAGCCGCACGTCGCCGGCCAGCGCCTCCACGATGGCATCGACGACATTGCCGCTCCCGCCCCCGGCACCACGGGACCGGTGCCGCTCGTCATGCACGGCCTGCATGAACTCGTGGAAATGCACCCGCCGCTTTGCGGTGATCGGCGTGTGGGTGAAGAAGAGGTCCATGAGCATCGACTTGCCGCGCCCGACGCCGCCCCAGAGATAGAGCCCGCGCGCGCCGGGGCGCCCGGCACGCCGTCTGACCGCAGGCAGAAGCCGCGTGAGAAGTCCCGGCCTTCGCGACACCGTGGCGAGATCCCGGGAAAGGGCGTCGAGGCGCTCGGCCACCGCCTTCTGCTGCGCATCGGATCTCAGCTCGCCGGCAGCGACGAAGGCCTCATAGGCGGCAAGCGGCCCCGGCACCCCGGTCCCGCCGGCGCTGGTCACGCGGTCTCCGCGGGCTCGAGGCCGACCAGCGCGCGGGCGAAGGCGTCGGCCTCGAAGGGCTGCAGGTCGTCCGCCCCCTCCCCCACGCCGATGGCATGGATCGGCAGGCCGAAGCGCTCGGCCAGCGCGACGAGAACGCCGCCCTTGGCGGTGCCGTCGAGCTTGGTCATCACGAGACCGCTGATCTCGGCAACGTCGCGAAAGACCTGCGCCTGATTGAGCGCGTTCTGCCCCGTCGTGGCATCGAGCACGAGGATGGTGTCGTGCGGCGCGCTCGGATCCTTCTTGCGGATCACGCGCACGATCTTGGCCAGTTCGGCCATCAGTTCGTCGCGATTGTGCAGCCGGCCCGCGGTATCGACGAGCAGCACGTCGCTGCCGGCGGCGCGGGCACGGTCGATGGCCTCGAAAGCCACGCCGGCGGGATCGCCGCCGGGCTTGGTCGTCACCACCGGGGCGCCGACCCGTGCGCCCCAGATCGCGAGCTGCTCGATGGCGGCGGCGCGGAAGGTGTCACCCGCGGCCAGCATCACCGAAAGCCCCTCATCGCGAAAGCGTCTGGCGAGCTTGCCGATGGTCGTCGTCTTGCCGGTGCCGTTCACCCCGGTGACCAGGATGATATGCGGACGGTGCGCCGGGTCGGGGCGGAGCGGGCGGGCGAGCGGACGCAGGATGCCGGCGACATGTTCGGCGAGCACCGCCTTCACCTCCTCCGGCGTCACCGTCTTCGCGAAGCGCTCGGCGGCGAGCTTCGCGCTCACCGCACGGGCGACACCGACCCCGAGATCGGATGCGATGAGCAGGTCCTCAAGCTCCTCGAGCGCCGCCTCGTCGAGCTTTCGCCTGG
>CAZAEP010000211.1:0-4444 GCA_964484045.1 uncultured Sphingomonadales bacterium | reverse complement strand
GGTTTCGTCTTCCAGCAGCAGGACGGCACCACGACGCCCTTCCAGGGCGGGCCTGCCGAGACGTTCAATTTCGGGCCCTTCAACTTCTTCCAGCGCCCGATCGAGCGGTTCCAGATCTACGCGCGGGGGCATTACGAGATCACCGACGACATCGAGATGTTCAGCGATCTCTCGTTCATCAACACCTCGACCGACGCGCAGATCGCACCGACGGCGTCCTTCGGCTTCGGCGCCTACAGGATCAACTGCGACAATCCGTTCATCCAGAACACGCCCGGCGTTCCGCTGACCGAGATCTTCGGCTGCGTGCCGGATGGTAACGGCAATATTCCCGAAGAGGTCAGCGGCATCACGGCGTCGCACCGCAATGTCGAGGGCGATCCGCGCAATTCGAACATCGACCTCACGACCTGGCGGCTCGTCGGCGGGTTCCGCGGGACCTTCCTCGACGATTTCGACTTCGAGGTCTTCGGCCAGTTCGCGCGTACGCTCAACACCGAGATCTCGGAGAACGACTTTGTCGTCGCCAATCTCCAGGACGCATTCCTGGTGGTCAATGACGCCAACGGGAACCCGGTCTGCAAGTCGGGCAATCCGGGCTGCGTTCCCTACAACATCTTCCAGCGCGGTCCGAACGGCGAAAGCCTGGTCACGCAGGATGCCATCGACTTCATCCAGGGCGTCGGAATCGTCACCGGCGAGACCCAGCAGTGGATCTTCGGCGGCAACGTCCAGACCGATCTCGGAAAGTTCGGGGTCCAGTCGCCGCTTGCGGATTCCGGCGTCGGCTTCCTGGTCGGCGGCGAATACCGGCAGGACGATCTGGTGTCGACTCCGGATGAGATCTCCCAGGTTCCCGGCGGCGGTTTCACGGGCGTCGGCGGGGCCACGCTGCCCGTCGAGGGCCGGGTCCGGGTCGCCGAGCTCTACACCGAGGCCCAGGTTCCGATCATCTCCGACATGCCGTTCATCGAGCAGTTCGCCGTCGGCGGCGCCTATCGTTTCTCGGACTACCGGACGGACGGCAATGGCGTGCAGAACGATTTCACGACGGACACCTATCATGTCTTCGTGAACTGGACGCCGCATCATGCGGTGCGTCTGCGCGGCCAGTTCCAGCGCGCGGTGCGGGCGCCCAATGTGATCGAGCTGTTCACCGGCCAGGATCAGGGGCTCGCCAATCTGACGCCGCAGGCGAACGGGCTGTTCGACCCCTGCGCCGGCCCCAACCCGCTGGCAACGCTCGAGCAGTGCGAGCGCACGGGTGTGAAGCCGTCGCAGTTCGGGAACATCATCGACGTGATCTCCGGTCAGACGTCGGTCATCACCGGCGGCAACCCGAATCTCGAGCCGGAAGTCTCCGACACCTACACCTTCGGTGCCATTATAACGCCGGATCAGATCCCCGGCTTCACCCTGTCGGTCGATTATTTCGACATCAAGGTGAAGAAGGCGATCTCCGCCGGCATTCCGGTCCAGACGATTCTCGACAATTGTCTGCAGACCGGCGATCCGGCCTTCTGCAGCCTGATCACGCGCGATGCGCAGGGCTCGCTGAATTCGGGAACACCCGGCACCGGCTTCCTGGCCACCAACATCAATATCGCGACGCTGAAGACGTCGGGTATCGATATCCAAGCGGTCTATGATCTCGATCTTGCGGATCTCGGGGCCGATGGATGGGGATCGGTGCGGTTCAACTACGCGGCCACCTATCTCGATTCGCTGTCGACGACGCCCTTCCCGGGCGCGGAGAAGATCGAGTGCGCGGGGCTCTTCGCGGGGTCGTGCGGGACGCCGAATCCGCATTATCGCCATCGTTTCCGGGCGACGTGGAACACGCCCTGGGCGGTTCGGGCCGATCTCACCTGGCGCTTCTTCGGGAGCACCAACAACGATGCCGGACCGGATGCGGGCGCTCCGATCGATGCCAAGCTCGAAAGGGTGCAGTATCTCGATCTGACGCTCTTTTACGATATCACCGAGAACCTCGAGTTCCGCGCCGGCGTCAACAATCTGAACGGCAAGAAGCCGCCGGTCACGACGTCGCTCGGCCCGCCCTTCGGCAACGGCAATACGGCGCCGACGGTGTATGACGCGACAGGCCGCTTCTTCTTCTTCGGTCTGAGATATCGCCTCTAGAACACCGCAAGATCCGCATGAGGTTTCGACCGCAGGCCTTCGGGCCTGCGGTTTTCTTGATGCTGTTCAGCCCGTCTGTCGCCGATAGGAGTCGATCGTCTCGAAAAGAGCCCGGATGAATTTCCGGTCGGATCCGGAAAGCTCCGGGCGCCAGATGTCGAACAGCAGAACGACCCGAAGACGATCGCTCGGATTCTCCGCTTCATGTTCGATGCTGTCATCGAAGATCAGAAGCTTTCCCTCATCCCAGAAGCGCCGTTCATTGCCGACCCGAAGGCTGCAGCCTTCGGGCACGATGAGCGGCAGATGAGCGATCAGACGGTAATTGACAAGACCGTGATGAGGGTCGATGCGAACGCCCGGTCGCAAGAGGGAGAACAACACGGACGGATTCTTTCCCGGAACGTCGCACAGCGGAATCATGTCGAAAACGGCCATGGTCGCCGGGCAGCGCGCCGCCACCGCGTCGTTGACGACCCCGCCACGGATCAGAAAAGCCGCGCTCCAGTCGGGCTTGTCGAGAAGCGGTGAGGTGCGGAGCCGGGGGCCGGACACGTCCGAGTGCTGATAGGGACGGAAGAATCCGTTCCCGTCGAGAAGAGCACGCGCCTCGGCAGCAATGGCCGCGGTCTGCGCTTCGACCGCGCTCACCCAGGCGAATTCGGAGCGCTCGTAGAACTGCCTCTGCGGCAGGCCGGGAAAGTAGAACTGCTCCGGCTCCTGGAGATAGATCCTTCTCCGCCCAAAAAGGATATCCAGGGATTCGCTGACGGGTCCGGGCCGGTTCGGCGCGGCATCGTATCCGCGTGCCGCAAGGCTGTTTCGCAGATGGGTCTCATAGTCGGCGACAATGTCCCGCCCGGCATGTCTCGCCCGTTCGACCTGGGCGCGGATCGCCGGCGTCTGTCGCTCCGGAGGCGGGGCAACGAGAATGGCGGCGTTATAATATCGCCCCGCCTGCTGGACGTCGCCCTCGGCCTTGAAAATGTCGGCCTTGAGGAGCAAGGCGGCGAAATCGGAAGGATGCGCCCGCAGCACCTGATCGACCGCCCGGTGCGCCGCCGCGAAGTCGGCCATCTCCTGACAGGCGGCGCCAAGTGTCAGAAGCACGCGCGCATCGCCGGGATCCGCCCCGGCAAGGCGCTCCAGAATCTTCCGGGCAGCGGGTGCGTCGCCGGACCGCAAGGCGGCGACCGCGTCCTCCAGTCCGGGCGGTGGGGGCGTCACATGAGACATCAGGGCCGTTCCTTCGCCTGGCGCTCCCGCGCAATGTCGAAAGCGACGGTCATGCGCGGCGTCTCCGCGGAAAAGGGGACCGTACCGTGCCAGCAATAGGAAGGAAACAGGGCCAGCGTGCCGACCCGCGGCCGGATTTCCCTGACCGGACCGGCGTCTCCCGGCACCGGGACCGGCGGCACCCCGAAATGAAGCCGCCCGTCACGCGTCGCCGCATCGGCGACCGCGGCCGGAAGCGCCACATAATAGGCCGAGCTGATCCAGCCCTCGGGATGGAAGTGCGAGACGTGAAAGCCCTGATCGCGAAGCCGCACCGACCAGGAGCCGGCGAAGCGGATGGTTCCGGTCTTGCAGCCGAGGAAGGGGTGGTCCGCGTCGTCGGGGAGCTCCGCGACGAAGGCCTTGACGGTCTCCCTGATCGCCTCCCGCAGTGCCCGGATCACCGCCTCCTGACGCCGGAAGAGGCGGCCGTAGGTCTGTGTGCCGCCGCGCACCGTCTGCTCGAGCGGCTGCGTTCGCGTGACATGGAGCGTCTCGAGGCACGCCGCAAGCGCGTCGTTGAAGGCGGCGGCGCTGTCATATCCCTCCGGCACCGGGATCTCGCGCGGCTGCACGAAACGCTCATAGTCCAGCAGCCATTGCGCCCGCGCATCGCCGGCGAGGCGCCACAGGGGCTCGAGATAGGCCCACAGCGCGTAGTCCGTCGGATCGGCGCGCGCGATCGGCGCCAGCTCCGCGGCCCCGCGGGCGAACTCGCCGAGACGAAGATGCGCCCGCGCCCGCTCGATGGCGATGGAATGGCGGCCGAGGCCGGGAGCGTCTTCGAGCGCGGGATCGAGATGCGCCAGCGCCGCCGCCGGGTCGCCGCCGTCGGCCATCAGGCGCGCCCGCCAGAAGGAGAAGACGGGAAGGTCGCCGCACGCCGCGGCGGCGCGGTCGAGCACCGCCAGTCCCGCCTCGTAATCCCCCATGTGCCACAGCGCCTCCGCGTAGGCACGCCAGAGGCCCGCGGCGCCGGGTGACGCCGCGAGCAGCTCCTCGTAGAGCGCCGGAATGTCCGCACCGC
>CAZAEP010000210.1:0-4471 GCA_964484045.1 uncultured Sphingomonadales bacterium | reverse complement strand
GCCGCCGGCGAATTCAACGCCGGGCACAGTCTGAGGCCCGCCGTACCGCCGCCGAACCAGCGCGGCGGCAAGACGACCGCCTTCACCGGCACCGATCCGCATCATTTCACGGGCGCCGTGACCTTCGCCGTCGTTGATGCCAACGAGCAGATCGTGGCCAAGACGACCTATGATTTCGATGCCAATCCCGGCGCCACTCTCGGCGACATGATCACCGCCGTGAATGCCGGCCTCGGTGGTGCGGCGACCCTGAGCCTGAGCGGCGGCGTCATGTCGCTTGCCGCCGCCAATTCCGCCGATGGCGTGGTCATCGCGGAGGACCCGACCAATCCCAGCCAGCGGGCCGGACGCAGCTTCTCGCAGTTCTTCGGCATGAACGATCTTCTCACGGCGCGCTCGCCGGGGCTGTTCGAGACCGGTATCGCGGCGACCGATGCCCACAACATCCAGCCCGGCGGCGTGATGGACTTCAAGGTCAAGGACGGTTTCGGTCGCGAGATCGTGACCTTTTCCCTCAATACCGACACGACGACGACCTATGCCGATGTCATCAACGCGCTCAATGCGCCGTCCGCGCTCGGCACCTATTTCAATTTTGCGCTCGATGCCAAGGGGGTGCTCACGGCGACTCCGACGGGCGCCTTGAGCGGTGTCGAGCTTGATGTCGTCAACGACACGACGCAGATCGCCGACACCGGTGTCAGCCTGAGCGTTCTCTTCGGCCTCGGCGACGCGCACCGGGCGAATGCGGCGGTGGACTTCCGTCTCGTCGAGGGTGTGCCCGACAATGCCGGCCTGCTCGCCACGGCGCGGCTCGATCTCGGCGCCGGCGTCGGTCAGACGGCGCTTGCGGTCGGCGATCAGACCGGAGCGCTGGCCCTGCAGCAGCTCGAGAACAAAGTGGTGACCACGGCCGCCGCGGGCGAGCTTGCCGGGCAGAGTCGTACGCTGAGCTCGTTCAATGCCGCCGTCCTGGGAAACTTCGCCGTATTGTCGGACCGCGTCATCACCCAGGCCGAGGACAGCGAGGCGCTGCGGGTGGAGGTCGATTTCCAGCGCCAGTCGGTGTCCGGGGTCAATCTCGACGAGGAACTCGCCAATCTCGTCGTTTTCCAGAACTCGTACAATGCGGCGGCGCGCATTCTCTCGACGGTACAGGACCTCTTCGATGCGCTCCTCGTCGCGGTCTAGAAAAGGGGTTTGGCCATGACGCGGATCTCCAGCTTCGGGCAACAGGGCGTGCTCCTGCAAAGCACCCTGCGCAATCAGGAACAGCTCTTCCGCTCCCAGCAGCAGATCACCACGGGCAAGAAGGCGAGCCAGTTCCGCGAGCTCGGCAACCGCGTTCAGGAGGCCCTGAACGCACGGCAGAGCCGTGATGCGGTGGCCACCTTCCGCGATACCATCCAGCAGGTGCAACAGACCACCGACGCCTATGACGTTCAGATCGGCGCGGTCGCGGATGCCGCGCGGTCCTTGCAGAACGCCGTCGTCACGGCGATCGGACAGGAGGATTCCACGGGGCTGATGGCTAGCCTCGAGCAGGCCTTCACGATCGCCACCAGCGCGCTCAATTCGCGCATCAACGGCAATTTCATCTTCGGCGGCGCGCGCACCGACCAACCGCCGATCACGGTCGGCTCGCTTGCCGACCTTCAGGCCTTGGCGCTCAGCGACGATGCCTTCGCCAACGACCAGTCGGTCAAGACGGCCTTCATCGCCGAAGGCACGGAAATCAAGTTCGGCCAACTCGCCGACGACGTGGCGAGCGAGATCTTCGCCTCCTTCAAGCGCATCGCCGATTTCGACGCCGGTGCGAGCGGCCCGCTGGACGGCAAGCTGACGGCCGCACAGCGGTCGTTCCTTGAAACCGAAGTGGCGAACATCGCATCCGCCGTTCAGCAAATCCAGAACGCGCAGGTCAAGAACGGACTCGCCGCAAAGCGGCTTGAGGTTGCGGATTCACAACATGAATCAACCCAGATCTTCCTGGAGGGGCTGATTTCCGATATCGAGGATGTGGACATGGCCGAGGCGATTACACGTCTCAATCAGGATCAGGTCGCCTTGCAGGCGTCGTTTGAAGCTCTGCGCACTCTGGGCCGTCTCTCGCTTCTGAATTTTCTTTAAAAGTGGTCGGCTCTCCTCGGCAGGCGGCGCTGCATCCACGGAGTTCGCCCGCACTTTATTTAATAGTTTCTTAATCCTGTTCTTGCAGGTTATAGAGAGCCTCTTCCATGTCCCGATCATCGCGAGTTGGCCATTGGAAGTCAGGGGGACTTTCGCGCGAAACGAATATCATTGCGAATGGTTGATCAAATTCATGAGCTCGTCATGCTCGCGCGCGAGAAGTCCGCGGAGTCACGGCGGCGATTGTTCGAGAATCTGACCGATCTGTTCCTCAGTGCGGACGGTCGGCTGAGCGAGCACGAGCGGGCACTGATGTCGGATATCCTGACCAAGCTCGTGCGTTCGGTGGAGCTCCGCCTGCGTCAGGAACTCGCCGATTTCTTCGTCAGGACCGAGGCCGATCTTCCTGACGTCGTGCGCCTGCTGGCGAACGACGAAATCGAGGTGGCGCGACCGCTGCTCATGAAGAGCAGGCTTCTGCGCGACGAGGATCTGGTCGAGGTCATCCGCATGCGAACCGACGAGCATCGTCTCGCCATCGCCATGCGCGACGAGATCAGCGAGGCGGTTTCGAACGCTCTTGTCGAATACGGCAATGACGATGTGATCGAGGCGCTGTTGCGCAATCCGGACAGCCGGATCAGCCAGCGGGCGATGGAATATCTCGTCGCCGAGAGCCGTCGCGTCGATCGCTTTCAGGAGCCGCTGGTCAATCGCGAGGATCTGCCGGCCGAGCTTGCCTATCGCATGTACTGGTGGGTGGCCGCGTCCCTACGCAAGCGCATCGTCAGCGAGTTCGATGTCGATCCGCTGGTCGTCGATCAGGCGATGCGCCAGGTTTCGCGCACGATTCTCGTCGACCAGCAGGAAAACGAAGGCGCCTATGTGAAGGCGCAGCGCCTCGTGCACCGTCTCGCGGAGACCGGCGATCTGACGATCGAATTTCTTCTCGGCGCCTTGCGGCAGCGCCGGATCGCGGTCTTCGTCGCCGGCCTCGCCGAACTCGGCGGGATTGATTTCCGCACCGCCTGGCGCATATTTTCCGACCCGGGAGGGGAAAGCATGGCCGTCCTGGCCAAGGCGGTGGGAATGGAACGGGGACAGTTCACGTCGGTGTTCCTGCTGATCAAGCAGGCCCGCGAAGGTGCGCGTGCCACCGCTCCGGGGGCGCTGAAGACGATCGTCGAGCTGTTCGACGCCGTGTCGCATACGAACGCCCGCGGCGCCCTGCAGTACTGGCAGCAGGACAGCGCCTACCAGATGGCGCAGGAGGAGCTGCGCGATGTCGGATAATGGCGATGCGCGGCAGATGGCGTCGATGATCGATCTGTCGGCATGGGCCGATCGTCTGCGCTTGCGTCGGGATCCGGCGGGCGCCGCAGCGGTGCCTGCCGCACCGACCGCCGCCGCTCTCGGCGATCTTGCCGAATTTCCCGCCAATGACGGCCTGCAGGGGATCGTCCATCGCATCATTGTCGATGAATCGCAGCCCTTTTATCTCTGCAGCGTCGAGGGCCAGGTCCTTCATGTGAATGCGGCCTATCAGATGCTGGCCGAGCGCTGCAGCGAACGTCTGCCGAGTCCCGGCAAGGCCAGCGCCGGCCGGGCCGTGGCGGCGCACCACCGGTCCGTTATCGCTGAGGTCGAGGCCACGGGTCTCGCCGTCACCACCGACGAATGGCTGATGGTGGATTCGCGCGAGACCTGCTGGCGAGGACGGCATTTTCCGGTGCGCGACAGCGAAGGCCGGATCGTCGCCGTCGCCGGGACCTATATCGACGTCACGGCGGAAATGCTCAGCCGGCGCGAGGCGATGCGGGCGCGGCGGCGGTTCAGCGATTTCGCCCGCGCCACCTCCGACTGGTTCTGGGAGACCGATCGCCGCGGCTGTCTGACGCTCCTGTCCGAGCGTTTTGCCGCCCGCGTCGGACAACCGGCGTCGGCCTTCCAGGGGCGTCCTCTGAGCGATCTCGCTGCGGCGGACAGCGATCGCTCGATGGTCGAGGGTCTCGAACGCGCGATGGCGTCGCGCACGCCGTTCCGTGCCCTGCCGATCGAGATCGTCGCCGCCGACGGCACCCGGCGGCGCTGTCATCTCTCGGGCGTGCCTGTTTTCGAGGCCGGCGGCGGGGCCTTCGTCGGCTATCGCGGTGCCGGGATGGACGTCACGGAGGCGCATCAGGAGGCGCAGCGGACGGCGCTCATGCAGCGCAATCTCGAGGAGACGCTCGAGGAGCTGACGCGCAAGAATCTCGAGCTCGATATCGCCTCGGCGCAGGCGGAAAGCGCGCTCCGCGCCAAGAACGAGTTTCTCGCCGCCATGAGCCATGAGCTCAGAACG
>CAZAEP010000209.1:0-4472 GCA_964484045.1 uncultured Sphingomonadales bacterium | reverse complement strand
CTGAAGAAGGAGAAGGACGCGGCCTCGCGCGAGCGGCTCGAAAAGCTCGAGCAGGAGCTTGCCGATCTCGAACAGCGCTCGGCCGAGCTCACCGCCCGCTGGCAGGCGGAGAAGGACAAGCTCACCGGCGCGCAGAAGCTCAAGGAGGAGCTGGAGCGGGCGCGACTCGAGCTCGAACAGGCGCAGCGGGCCGGGGACCTGACGCGCGCCGGCGAGCTCGCCTACGGCGTCATCCCCGATCTCGAACGCCGCATCGCCGAGGCGGCGGCGTCGGAGGGCGAGGACACGACGCTGCTGCGCGAGGAGGTGACGGCCGAGGACATCGCCGCCATCGTGTCGCGCTGGACCGGCATTCCGGTCGACAGGATGCTCGAGGGCGAACGCGCCAAGCTCCTGCGCATGGAGGAAGAGCTCGGCAAGCGGGTGGTCGGCCAGCGCGAGGCGATCGAGGCGGTCTCGAACACCGTCCGCCGCGCCCGCGCCGGCCTGCAGGACCCCAACCGGCCGATGGGCTCCTTCCTCTTCCTCGGCCCCACCGGCGTCGGCAAGACCGAGCTTACGAAAGCGCTCGCCGAGTTCCTCTTCGACGACGAGCATGCCATGGTGCGCATCGACATGTCGGAGTTCATGGAGAAGCATGCGGTGGCGCGCCTCATCGGCGCCCCGCCCGGCTATGTCGGCTATGAGGAGGGCGGCGTCCTCACCGAGGCGGTGCGCCGACGGCCCTATCAGGTGGTGCTCTTCGACGAGGTCGAGAAGGCGCACCCGGACGTCTTCAACATCCTGCTGCAGGTGCTCGACGACGGGCGTCTGACCGACGGTCAGGGGCGCACGGTCGATTTCGCGAACACGCTCATCATTCTCACCTCCAATCTCGGCAGCGACCTCATCGCCGCCCTGCCCGACGGCGCCGATGTGGAGCAGGTGCGCGAGCGGGTGATGGAGGTGGTGCGCGGCGCCTTCCGGCCGGAGTTCCTGAATCGGCTCGACGAGATCATCCTCTTCCACCGCCTGGCGCGCGAGCATATGGCGGCGATCGTCGACATCCAGATCCGCCGTCTGCAGCGGCGCCTTGCCGATCGCAAGATCACGCTCGATCTCGACGCCGCCGCCCGCGGCTGGCTGGCCGAGGCCGGCTACGACCCGGTCTATGGCGCCCGGCCCCTGAAGCGGGTGATCCAGCGCCATGTCGAGAACCCGCTCGCCGAGATGCTGCTCGAGGGCCGGGTGAAGGACGGCGACACGGTGCGGGTCCGCGTCGGCGCCGGCGGCGACCTCGAGCTCGGCATCGTCGGCGGCGGCTCCGAGCCCGGGACCGAAGCCGCGGCCGCCGAATAGGCCGCCCCGGGCCGACCTGCTCCCCATTTGTCCCTCGCCGGCGGCGGGCGGCATCGGCAGCGGCCGATATCGGCGGAGACCGATGCTGGCGAAAACAAGGAGGCCGGGGCCCCGCAAGGCCCCGGCCGGCCGGTTTCGCAGTTCTGCAAAAGCGCATTTACGCTCTTCCCCGAACCGGAAGAACGGCCCTCTATTTAGCAGCCGCCGTGGTGCGATCCGCGCTACGGAATCAGGATGCACCCCGTTACGCCACAGGAGAAGTTTTCCCGCACCAAGGCCTGCCCCGGAAAACTCTTCAGGCCGGGGATGACCCCGCTGTGCGCCACTGCCAGTATCTCGCTGCCGGCTGCCTGGCGGGGCACCGTGATCGGACTGGTGCTGGTCGAGGCGAGCAACAGTCCGACCGCGTAGATATCATATTGAGAGGCCCCCGGCGCATCGACCGCGATGAGTGTGAATGTCGTTCCATTGTCTGCAGAAACGGTCGGCTTCTGCTGGCTTGCGGTAAGGCTGACGAGGGGATTGCCGGCGCCGTAGAAATCGGGATCGAGCACGATGTCAAGCTGCAGCCCGGCATTCTGCGAGGCGAGAGAGAGGAAGTGGTCGACGACGGCAAGGACCCTGTCCCTGATCTCGCCCGGCGGCAGAGCCCGGTCGAGGTCTCTCGTCAATTCTTCAAGGGAAAAAATTGTCTGTATGCTGTCGAAGCCCGCATAGTTCTCCAGTGCAGAGGATATCTTCTGTTGCACGAGATTGTCGACGCCGTCGACGAAAATCTCGGCAAGAAGGTTCCCGAGGAAACCGAACACGCCCGAACAGTCTGCCTGCGTGACGGTCACCGCGTTATCGACACGAATATTGTCAAGAAGTCCCGTGAAGAGATCAAATGTTCCATCACTCGCACTTTGCACAATGGCGGTGAAGTGGACCGAAGAACACAGGATGGGGATGCCCCCCTTGGCCGTCGCCTGCAGGGTCGTTGTTATGCCCTGCGCATGCAGTGACACGGCGCCAGCCAGTTGCATCAGGCGTACCGAGACCGGGTTGGTTTCAACTCTCACCATCTCGACACTCTTGATCTTGTTCTGGGAAAGAGCAATCGACCGGATCTCGCCTTCGAGCTGCGCGTGTAGTGCGACGAGATCCATAAACAGCGCATCGGCATTCGTCGAAAAGAAGTCCGTTCCCAGTGCGGCATCGATCTCACTGGCGGTAATTTCCACTTCCCTGATGGGACTTGTGGTTGGACCTCCCGGCGTTGCAAGGCGCAGTGTCGCATCCGCAAAAGCGTTACCCGACGACAAGCAGACGACGGTAAGCAGGATCGTTCCGAATATCTTCATCTGAGAACCCTTTCTCCTAAGCCAGAATATCAAGGCGCCACGAGCGCAGTGCGCCTGCCCCGTCGCGCATGGCCACGTATGGTAGCATAACACACTACAAATATATACTGGTGCGCGTTCTCGAGCAGCTCTTCCGCGGCACATATCGGCCTGGCCGGGCGTGATCACGATGCGCACGTGGATTGCAGCCATCGGGTTGCCTCGAGAAGTCACCAATCAAGAACCGGGCCGGAACCGCAAGTCAGAAGCTGTGCGAAGAGAAAGACCTAGTATTTCTCCTGTCCCGCATACGCCAATTCCGGCGTGATGGTTTCGGGAGAAAGCAATTTATTGGTTTGTTGAGCGCGGAACGGTGAGCGGGAACAACTTTACTCTATATTGGTGCAAAAATGACACACTTTGACAAAAAATCCGGAAGAAAGTGTTTTAAACTTTACTCCTAAACCGGCGTGATGTTGATTTCGAGTGAATCCGTGTCGGGATTCGTCGGGGGGATGCGCCATTCCTGCCGACAGGGATCATCAAAAATGTCTTGGGAGGAATCCATGGAAGAGACGCTGCGCAAGAAGGCTCAAAGGCTCGGCCTGCTGACCACCGTGTCGGCAGCCCTGATGGTCATGTCGGCCCAGTCGGCAACTGCACAGCAGCAGCAAGGACCGACGGACCAGGAATGCAAGGATGCCAATGGCAATCCGGTGAGCTGTGCGGGAGAGGAAGAACTCAATCTCGAGGAAATTATCGTCACCGGCTCGCGAATCAAACGCGTCGGTTTCGAGGATCTCTCCCAGCCTGCCGTGGTCATCGGGTCGGAAACGATTGAGAAGCGCGGCTATACGAATATCGCCGACGCCCTCAACGACACGCCCGGTTTCGGCGGCGGAATCGATGGCATCACGACCGGATCCGGACAGAATATCGGCCAGGAATTCCTCGATCTCTTCGATCTTGGCACGCAGCGGACGCTGACCGTGGTCAACGGTCGGCGTTTTGTTCCCGGCAATGTGCTCTCCGCGGCTCCCAACGGTCGCGTTGAAGGCTCGCAGGTCGATATCAATAACTTCGCGCCCATTCTCGTCGACCGCATCGAGGTTCTGTCCATCGGTGGCGCTCCGATCTATGGCGCCGACGCTATTGCGGGCACGATCAACATCGTCCTCAAGGACGATTACGAGGGCATGGACGTCTCGGTCCAGTTCGGCGACGGCTTCCATGTCACCAATCAGGATGACTGGAGCGTTAATGGCGTCTTCGGCGCCAATTTCGCAGATGGTCGCGGCAATGTGACGGCCTCGATCCAGTTCGAAGACCAGCGCGGCGCGGTGGCGAACGATTTCCCGCGGCTGCGCAATCAGGCCTCCTCCTTCGGCAATGGCGCTAATCCGCGCCTGCTCGGCGACGAAGGGCGATTCAACATCCTTGAGGGGCCCATCGGCTTCCTGCCGGCGCCGACGCCGGGAGTGCCATTGCCCATTCTCGGCATCAACGTCTTCACGGACAGCCAAGGTAATGTGCTGACTTTCCCCGGAACCGGAGGGCTTGGCGTATTTGACCCCGGCACGCGTGTCGGGACCAGCGTCGTGTTTGCCGAAGGCGGCAACGGTTTCGATCTCGACGACTTCCGCGAGTTCATCGTTCCCGTGCAGCGTTTCGTCTTCTCGAGTACGGCGCACTATGACGTGGCAGAGGGCGTCCGCGTCTTCATGGAAACGAACTTCCTCAACTCGAATGCGACCGACCTGATCAGCCAGTCCTCGAGCGCCTTCAACACCGCCTTCCTCAATACCCAGGGCA
>CAZAEP010000208.1:0-4499 GCA_964484045.1 uncultured Sphingomonadales bacterium | reverse complement strand
CTCGGCGGCACGCAGTCGAACGGGCAGGGGCACGAGACCGCGTTCGCGCAGATCCTCGGCGATAGCCTCGGCATCGACCCCGCATGTGTCACCGTCGTTCAGGGCGACAGCGCCCGCAAGGCGAGCGGCGGCGGCACCGGCGGCTCGCGCTCGCTGCAGATGATCGGCAATGCCTGCGTCGCCGCCGCGGATGCGGTCGTCGAACGCGGCATCGCGCTCCTTGCCGCTCTCGAGGATTGTTCGACCGACCGCGTGCGCTTCGAAGACGGCCACTTCCTCGTCGAGGGCAGCAATCTCCGCATGGATGTGCTGGAGCTCGCCGCCGCCGCACGCGGGGCGGACCTGCCGGACGATCTCGCCGCGGGTCTAGATCTCACCGCCGGCTACACCAGACCCGCCTCGACCTTTCCCAATGGCTGTCATGTCGCTGAGGTGACGATCGACCCCGAGACCGGCGCCACGCGGCTCGAGCGCTATACGGTGGTCGACGATTTCGGCACGGTGATCAACCCGCTGCTCGTCCGTGGACAGGTGCATGGCGGTATCGTGCAGGGCATCGGTCAGGCGCTCGGCGAGCACGTCGTTTTCGACGGGACGGGGCAGCTCCTATCCGGCAGTCTCATGGATTACGCCCTGCCAAAGGCCGACGAGTTGCCGCGGATCGACTTCCAATATGTGGAGATCCCCTGCGCCACCAATCCGCTGGGGCTCAAGGGCTGCGGCGAGGCGGGAACCATCGGTGCCTGTCCGGCGGTGATCAACGCCGTGCTCGATGCGCTGGCACCGCTCGGCGTCACCGATATCGACATGCCGGCGACGCCGCATGCGGTCTGGCAGGCGATCGTCGCCGCGCGTCCGGCGGCGTGAGAGCCCTCGGGCCGCTTCCGCCGTCACCCGGCGGCGCGCTTTCTGCCTATTCGCGTCGGTCGTCGAGGACGTCGAGGAGGCGTGTGGTCAGGTCGTCGGCAACCTCGAGCAGCTTGAGGCTCGCCTCATAGCCGTGCGTGGCGGCGCGGATCTCGACCACTTCGGCGGCCATGAACACATTCGGAATGGCGAGGCCGCCATCTGGCGCCGCGGCCGGGTGGTCGGGGGCGAAGATGGTGGTGAACGCCGGCGTCACGGGTTGCGTGCGGGCCCTGACCCCACCGCCGGCTGCCGGCGTGAGCACGGTGCGGCTGGGGCGGAACACGTTCTCGGGCGTGCCCGCGGAAGCGGCGTTGACGAGATTGCTCGCCGCCGTATCGATGCGCTGCCGATTGGCGACGAGCCCGCTCAGAGCGATTGACGAGATATTGCTTGCGGCCATGGTTCTCCTCTCCTGCCAGATTTCCGTCAAAGCCTCAAAAACGCCTTAAGAAACGTGGTTAATTTACTGGAATTTCAGGGCATATCGCGTTAGAGTGCTTTCGATGTGGAATTCGGGGGGCAAGATGTGAGCGAGTCCCCGTCAGCGCAAGAGGGAAACGAGGCGATCTGCATTCTGATCAGCCATGGTCTCGTGACCCCATGGGAGCGGCACCTCAAGCATGCAGGGCTGTCGGTGCGTCTCGTCCTGCCGCAGGACCTCGCCGGACTGGCCGCGACGCCGCCGCATCTCGTCTTCTTCGACACCACCTGTGACAGGGATACGCACGCCCTCTTCAAACGCATGCTCGCGGAATGGGGCGAGGCGCGACCGGTGGTGCTGGCCCTTGTCGCAAGCCATGAAGGGGCGGTCGCCGCCTCCGACTTGCGGGCGGCGCGGGAGCTCGATGCCTTCGACATCCTGATGAGCGAGAGTCGGCCGACGACGATCGCCGCACGCGTGCATTTCGCCCTTCTTTCCGCAACCCCGGCCATTCGCGAATCGGTGCGGCCGCCGGCGGTCGCCGATACGGGGGCGGTCTCTTCGGCCTATCGCGAGCGGCGCAAGGGGCGGCGCTCCTGGTCGCATGTCCTCGATCATGATGCGCTTCGTGAGCGCGCCGCGAGCCTGCTGGCGATGAGCGGGCCGCACGGACTTGCGGCAATTCTCGTCGATCTGGACCGCTTCAAGCGCATTGCCTCGCGCTACGGGCGCAAGGAGGGCGAGGCGATCCTGGTTGCCACGGCCGCGCGCATCCACGATGCGGTCGCCATGGGCGCTTTGCCCGACGGAGCCACGATCAGGCCCTTCATCGCGCGCCTGGCGGCGGACGAATTCATCATTCTACTTCCCGGGGTCACCAGTCGCGAAGCCGCCGCGCACTTCGCGCATGCGGTCCTGCGCGCGGTGGCGGCACCGCTCGGCCAAGACGGCGACACGCTGTATCTGAGTGCCAGCGCCGGGATCGCCACGGCACCGCGGGACGCCGCCGATGCAGACGGGCTTCTGCGCGCGGTTCAGGCGGCGCTGACGCATGCCAAGCAACGGGCGGGAAGCTCCTTCGCCTTTTATACGCCGCATGTGGCGGCGACGCAGGCGCATCGGCTGGAGATCGAACATCGGTTGCGGCAGGCGATGGCGACCGGCGAACTGCTGCTCCATTATCAGCCGCAGGCGACGGTGGCCGACGGCGAGATCGTCGGTTTCGAGGCCCTGGTACGCTGGAATCATCCCGAACTGGGCCTCGTCAGTCCGGAGAGCTTCATCGGCATCGCGGAGGAGGCGGGCATCACCGCCGAGCTCGGTCGCTGGGCGGTAAGCCGGGCGCTGGGTGAGATCGCCGATCTCGAGCGTCGGGGACTGCCGCCGCTCCGGCTTTCGATCAACATCTCCGCCGACATGTTCGCCACCATGGGCGGGCGCGGTCTCGCCGAGCACACACTCGAACAGTTGGATGCCGCCGGATTGGCCGCCGAGCGTCTGACGCTCGAGGTGACCGAGCGCAGTATTGTCGCCAAGGCGCCGCAGACGCTGCGGGCCATCGACCGCCTGAAAGCACATGGCGTGCGATTCGCGCTCGACGACTTCGGTACCGGCTACTCCTCTCTCAGCTACTTGAAGGCGCTGCCCATCGACGAGATCAAGATCGACCGCAGCTTCATTCTCGGGGCCGGCGTCGAGGATGTAGCCCTCCTGCGTGCCATCATCTCGATGGCCAAGACGCTCGACATGATCGTCGTCGCCGAGGGCGTCGAGACCATGGAGCAACTGCAGAGGCTCAAGGAGGAAGGCTGCGACCTCTATCAGGGCTATCTCTGTGCGCCGGCCTTGCCCGCCGAGCGGTTGATCGACATCGTCGCCCAGCGCCGCAACGCCGCCCCGGCTTGAGAGGGCCACCGCGGGCCCCTATGCTCGTCCCATGCATGACCTCGCCATCGATATCGTCTCCGACACCGTGTGCCCCTGGTGCTATATCGGCAAGCGTCGGCTCGAGGCGGCGCTCGGGATGCGGCCGGGGATCGCCGTTGCCGTCCGCTGGCGCCCCTATCAGCTCGCCCCCGAATTGCCGGCGGAAGGGATGGCGCGTGACGCCTATCTCGCCGCCAGGTTCGGGGCGCTTGCCGACGTCCGTACCGTCTTCGCTCGCATCGCCGAAGCGGGGCGCGAAGCCGGGATCGATTTCGCCTTCGACAGGATCGCCCGCGCCCCCAATACGCTCGATTCGCATCGCCTGATCCTGTGGGCCGGGGGCGCCGGGTGTCAGGACGCGGTGGTGGAAGATCTCTTTCGTGCCTATTTCTGCGAAGGCCGGGACATCGGCAGAAGGGAGGTCCTGGTCGAGATCGCCGGGCGTCACGGCATGGACGCGGTGCTCGTCGCCCGGCTCCTCGACGAGGGCCGGGATCGTGAGCGAGTGGCGCGGGAAGCGACGGCGGCCCGGCGCGCCGGCATCAGCGGCGTGCCGACCTTCATCTTCGATCAGCGCCATGCGGTCTCCGGGGCTCAGGACACTCCGGTGCTTCTCGGCATTCTCGATCAGTTGACGGCGATACGCACTGCCACTCCCGCCGAGTGAGCGGCGCGGCGCATCTTTCCCTTCCGCGCATGAGTCCCTAAGGTGCGGCCATGTCCAGGGCCGCCAATGCGAAATGTGCCGAACTTGATCGCCTGGAAACCGGTGTGTGCGGAGGGGATCGCACGCTGCTCGCGCGTGCGATCACGCTCGTCGAAAGCCGCCGTTCCGAGGACCGCGTGCTGGCGCATGCACTTCTCGAGCGGCTCCTGCCGGCGACCGGCGGCGCGCTTCGCATCGGCATCACCGGCGCGCCGGGGGTCGGCAAGTCGACTCTCATCGAGGCCCTGGGCTCGAAACTGACGGGAGCCGGACATCGCGTGGCGGTGCTCGCGATCGATCCCTCCTCGGAGCGCTCCGGCGGCTCGATCCTCGGCGACAAGACGCGCATGGAGCGGCTGGCGCGCGATCCGAACGCCTTCATCCGCCCGTCGCCGGCGGCGGGCGTGCTCGGCGGCGTCGCGCGCGCCACACGCGAAAGCATGCTGCTCACCGAAGCGGCGGGCTTTGATGTCGTCATCGTCGAGACCGTCGGCACCGGGCAGTCGGAAACCGTCGTCGCCGACATGGTCGACGCCT
>CAZAEP010000207.1:0-4515 GCA_964484045.1 uncultured Sphingomonadales bacterium | reverse complement strand
CATGCTGCGCATGGAGGCGGTGCAGAAGGACATCATCGACAAGGTGGAGCAGACGCTCCGGATCGAGTTCATGAACAATCTCGCGCGCACCAGCCGCCGCGACAGCCACGAGACCATCGCCGAGATCTTCAACTATCTCGACCGCAATACCGAGGCCCGCTTTCTTTCGGCGCTCGAGGATCGCAATCGCGAATCCGCGGAGCGCATCCGCGCCCTCATGTTCACCTTCGAGGACCTGGCGAAGCTCGATCCCGGCGGCGTCCAGACCCTGCTCCGGAATGTCGACAAGGGCAAGCTCGCCCTCGCCCTCAAGGGGGCGTCGGACGCCCTGCGCGACCTCTTCTTCTCCAACATGTCGGAACGCGCCGCCAAGATCCTGCGCGAGGACATGGAGGCGATGGGGCCGGTGCGCCTGCGCGACGTCGATGAGGCGCAGATGGAAATGGTCAACAAGGCCAAGGAGCTGGCCGACGAGGGCGAGATCATCCTCACCGACAACAAGGGCGAGGACGAACTCATCTACTGAGTGGACACACGGGCGGAAAGCATGGCGGAGCCATGGAGCTGATCGAGGACAATGTGACGCCGGTAAAGAAATTCGCATTCGAGACCGCCTTCGGCGACGAGGCGCAGGCGCAGGAGGAGGCACGCCGCGCCGCGCTCGAGCGGCGGATCGCGGAGGCCCGCGAGGAGGGCCGCAAACAGGGTTTCGCGGCCGGCCGGCGGCAGGCGCTCGAGGAGATCGAGGCGACCATCGCCGCGACGCTCGCGCGGATCGAGGCCGGGTGCCGGGAACTGTTCGCGGAACGCCAGGTACTCGAACAGGCTTTCGAGACGGAAACGGCGGTGCTTGCCCATGCCATCGCCAGCCGACTCGCCCCCGCACTGATGGCCGCGCATCCGCTCGCCGAAATCGAAACCCTGGTGCGCGAATGCCTCGACGCCTGCCGCCGCGAGCCCCGCCTCGTGGTGCGCGTCAGCGAAGCGCTTCTCGACCCCCTCGGCGAGCGCATCGAACACCTGAAGGCGGGGACCAGCTTTACCGGCGAGATCGTGCTCTTGAGCGACCCGGGACTGGGCCCGCACGACTGCCGGGTGGAGTGGCCCGACGGCGGTGCCGAACGCGACATGGCGGCGCTCGAACGCGCCATCGGCGAAGCCGTCGAACGCTATGTCTCGACGACGCCCGAACAGGACGAATCGCCGGTGAAGGCCGTGTCCTCGGCCGACAGCGCAGAAACAGCAGGCGAGTAAGGAGCGAGTGATGGACGAGAACGAAGACGAACAGACCGGCGAAGGCGTCGAGCAGGACGACACCCCGGAGGCCCGGACCGAACCACCGGAGGAGGACGCACAGGAGGCGTCGAGCGAAGTCGCGCTCGAACAGCTCGACGATGCCGGCAAGGACGGCGCCCCCGCCGAGGACGACGATCCCGAACAGCAGCGGGCGGCCCACGATCTCGAGCCGGTCTTCGATGTCCCGGTCAAGGTGCAGGCGGTGCTCGGCCGCTCGCATCTCGAGGTGAGCCAGCTTCTCAAGCTCGCCCCGGGGGCCGTCCTCGAGCTCGACCGCAAGGTCGGCGAGGCGATCGACATCTATGTCAACAACCGTCTTGTCGCCCGCGGCGAGGTGGTTCTCGTCGAGGACCATCTCGGCGTCACCATGACCGAAATCATCAAGACAGACCGACTGTGAGCCCAGATGACCGCCATCTTCGGACTTCTTTCCGCCTTCGGCCTGCTCGCCGTCGCCATCGTGATCGGCGGTGCCCCGGCGGCGTTCATCAATGGCGCCGGCATCCTCATCGTGGTCCTCGGCACCATCGCGGTGACGGCGATCAGCTTCACGGCCGAAGAACTCAAGGCCATGCCGCTCACCATCTGGCGTCTTCTCACCGAGCCGCAGCGCGATCCGAGCCTGGCGGCGCTCACCGTCATCCGCCTTGCCGAACAGACGCGGAAAAGCGGTCTGCTCGCACTCAAGAAGCTGCTGCCCTCGCTGGAAGCGGATCCCTTCCTCAGCAATGCCTGCCAGTTGATCCTCGACGGCTCGACACCCGAGGAGGCGGAAGCGATCCTCGAGCGCGAGGCGCATGCCGCAGCCAATCGCTACAGCCGCTCGATCGATATTCTGCGCCGCGCCGGCGAGGTGGCGCCGGCGATGGGACTGATCGGCACCCTGATCGGGCTCGTACAGATGCTCGGCTCGCTCGACGACCCGAGCCGCATCGGCCCGGCGATGGCGGTGGCGCTTCTGACCACGCTCTACGGCGCCATGCTCGCTCATCTCGTCTTCATCCCGCTCGCCACCAAGGCCGAGCGCATGGCCACCGACGAGAGCCTGCTCAATACGGTCTATGCCATGGGCGCCGCCTCGATCAGCCGCAAGGAAAACCCGCGACGCCTGGAAATGCTCATCAACACGGTCCTGCCACCGGCCAAGAAGGTGATGTATTTCAAGTAGTTGCAAAATCCCTGACAGAGAGTGGAAAAAGCCGGGGAAAGGAGAAGAAACGATGCGTCTCTTGATTGTCGGACAACTCAACGGCCAGCTCGGCGAGGCGACAGCCATCGCGGTCGCGAAGGGAGCGCGAGTCACCCATGCCGCCGATACGGACATGGCGATGGGCATTCTGCGCAGCCGTGGGGCCGATCTGCTGATGGTCGACGTGGCGCTCGACATCAAGGCCTTCTTCCGTCAGCTCAAGAGCGAGCACTTCTCCATCCCCCTTGTCGCCTGCGGTGTCGGAACCGACGCACGGGCCGCGGCGCAGGCCATTCGCGACGGCGCCAAGGAATACATCCCGCTGCCACCCGATGCCGAGCTGATCGCCGCCGTTCTCGCCGCCGTGGCGGAAGACGACAACACCTTCATCTTCCGTGATCCGGCGACCCGGCGGGTGGTCAAGCTCGCCGAGCAGGTGGCGCCGTCGGAGGCGAGCATCCTCATCACCGGCGAGTCGGGAACCGGCAAGGAGGTCTTCGCCCGCCTCGTTCACAGCAAGTCGCACCGTGCGAATCAGGCCTTCGTTTCGGTCAACTGCGCCGCGATCCCCGAGAATCTCCTCGAGTCCGAGCTTTTCGGCCATGAGAAGGGCGCCTTTACCGGCGCCGTCGCGCGGCGCATCGGCAAGTTCGAGGAAGCCGACGGCGGCACGCTGCTGCTCGACGAGATCTCGGAGATGGATCCCCGCCTGCAGGCCAAGCTGCTGCGGGCCCTGCAGGAACGCGAGATCGATCGCGTCGGCGGCAGCAAGCCGGTGAAGGTGAACATCCGCGTCATCGCGACCTCGAACCGCGATCTCGCCGAAGAGGTGCGCAAGGGCGGATTCCGCGAGGATCTCTTCTTCCGCCTCAATGTCGTCAATCTCCACATCCCGCCCCTGCGCCAGCGCCCGGCGGACATCGATGCCCTGGCCGACCACTTCGCCAAGCGCTTCGCGGAGATGAATTCGATCGCCTACCGGCCGCTGTCCGACGCCGCGCGCGCCGCGCTCAAGGCCTATCCCTGGCCGGGCAATGTGCGCGAGCTCGAGAACACGCTGCATCGCGCCGTCCTTCTCGCATCCGGACCGGAAATCGGCACCGAGGCGATCCTCCTGCCGGACGGCTCGCGCCCCGGAAGCACCACCCATGCCCCGGCGGCGACCGGCGAAGCGGGCGACGGCACCGGCGTCAAGCCGCTCGTCGGGCGCACCGTCGCCGACGTCGAGCGCGATCTCATCATCGACACCCTCAATCACTGCCTCGGCAACCGCACCCACGCCGCCAACATTCTCGGCATCTCGATCCGGACGCTGCGCAACAAGCTCAATCAGTATCAGGCCGAGGGCATTCCCATCCCGGCGCCGGGAGAGCGGACGCAGGCGGCCTCCGTATGAGCCGCCGCGTGGCTGAGAAGCGGGTGCGGGGCCGTCCGGTGCGGACTCTCGAGGGACACGGACGGCCGACAGGCACGGAGGCATCGGCATGAGCGACGGAGCGGGCACGGACGCGGCCAAGGCTGTGGGCGGCGGCTTCAGCGGCGCCTTCGGTGCCGCGCGCAGCAGCGACGTCGCGCTCGCACTGGGCGTTGTCGGCATCATCCTGATGCTGATCATGCCGATGCCGCCATGGCTGCTCGATTTCGCGCTCGCCGCCTCGATCACCTTTTCGGTCATGATCCTGATGACCAGCCTCTTCATCGAGCGCCCGCTCGAGCTCTCCGCCTTTCCCACCATCCTGCTCATCGCCACCATGCTGCGGCTCTCGCTCAATCTCGCCTCGACGCGGCTCATTCTTGCCAAGGGGCATACGGGAAGCGATGCCGCCGGGCATGTGATTCAGGCCTTCGGTCAGTTCCTGATGGGCGGCGCCGTGGTGATCGGGCTGATCGTCTTCGCCATTCTCATCATCGTCAATTTCATCGTCATCACCAAGGGCTCGGGACGCATCGCCGAAGTCGCGGCACGGTTCTCGCTCGACTCCATGCCCGGCAAGCAGATGGCGATCGACGCCGATCTGTCGTCCGGTCTC
>CAZAEP010000206.1:0-4551 GCA_964484045.1 uncultured Sphingomonadales bacterium | reverse complement strand
AACCATCACCTCAAACCCTGGCCGATTGCGGTGCGCGACGTGCGCCGCGCGCAGGAGGACTTCCATGCCCGCTTTTCCGCCCGCCGCCGGGTCTATCGCTACCGCATCGTCAATCGCCGCGCGCCGCTCACCGTCGACCGCGGGCTCGCTTGGCACGTCATTCGCCCGCTCGACGCGGAGGCGATGCACGCGGCGGCGCAACACCTCGTCGGGCGGCACGATTTCACCACCTTCCGCCATGTCGGCTGTCAGGCGAAATCGCCGGTGAAGACGCTCGATCTGCTCGCCGTCGAACGCGTCGGCGAGGAGCTGCACGTCCATGCCATGGCCCGCTCCTTCCTGCATCATCAGGTGCGCTCGATGGTGGGTACGCTGGCACTTGTCGGGATGGGCAAGTGGAGCGCCGACGATGTCGCCGCCGCGCTTGCCGCGCGCGATCGCCGGGCGCTCGGCCACAACGCACCGCCCGACGGCCTGATGCTGATGCGGGTCGACTACTGAGCGCTTGCATGCGCGCCGGTCGCCGCGGCATGGTGGCCCCCGCTCGGGAGACGGGAGAGAAAGACGGAGCCATGGACATCCGCGACATCATGAGCCGCGCGCCGGTGATCCCGGTGATCACCGTTCCCGCGCATTTGGACGCCGTCGCCCTGGCGCGAACGCTGGTCGGGAACGGCCTGCCCGTGCTCGAGATCACGCTCCGCACCGGGGCCGCGCTCGACGCCATCGCGGCGATCGCGCGCGCGGTGCCCGACGCCATCGTCGGCGGCGGCACGGTGCGCCGCGGCGCCGACCTCGAGGCGCTCGAAGAGGCGGGGGCGCGCTTTGCCGTCAGTCCCGGGCTCACCTGCGAGCTTGCCGCGGCGGCGCGCGAGCGGACCCTTCCGCTGCTGCCCGGGGTGGCCACGGCGTCGGAGGTCATGGCGGCGACCGATGCCGGCTTTTCCGCGCTCAAATTCTTCCCCGCCGAGGCGGCCGGCGGCGTCGCGGCGCTCAGGAGCTTCGCCGGGCCCTTTCCGGACGTCGTCTTCTGCCCCACCGGCGGCATCCGGCCGGCGACCGCGCCCGACTATCTGGCGCTTCCCAATGTCGCCTGCGTCGGCGGCACCTGGATCACGCCGGGCGATCTGCTGCGCGCCGGGGCGTGGGAGAGCGTCGCCGAAATGGCCCGCGCGGCCCGCGCACTGGCGCCGGCTCCCGCCTGACGCGCCACCCCGCCAAAGCCGGGGGGCGCGGGCGTCGCCGCCGATCGCTATAGTGGGGCCCGCTTTTGAGGGTGAGACGAGCGATGGTGAGCCACGCCCGAGCCCAGTTCGGCGAGACGGTCCGGCCCCTGCGGGCGGGCGCGCTCGATCACATTCCCGGCGAGCGCGGCTGGCCGCTGATCGGCAACACGCTCGAGGCGCTCGCGGATCTCCGTGCCTACACCCGGCGCATGTACGAGACCTACGGGCCGGTCTACCGCCACAATGTCTTCTTCATCGAGCAGCTCGCGCTCATCGGTCCCGAGGCCAACGCCTTCTTCTTTCTCGACCGCGAACGGGCGCTGTCGTCGGAGGCGGGCTGGATGCCCTATCTCGAGAGCCTCTTTCCGCGCGGTCTGATGCTGCTCGATTTCGAGCATCACCGCGCCGACCGCAAGATCATGGCCGCCGCCTTCAAGGCGCCCGCCATGCGCCGCTATCTCGCCCGCCTCGACGCCGCGATCCCGGGGCGCATCCGCGCCTGGGGCGAGCGGGGACGCTTCCGCTTCTACGATGCCATCAAGACGCTGACGCTCGAGATGGCGAGCGAGGTCTTTCTCGGCCTTGCGCCGGGCGAGACGACGGCGCGGGTCAATCGCGCGCTCGCCGACATGGTGGCGGCCTCGGTGGCGCTCCTGCGGCGCCCCCTGCCGGGCACGGCCTATGCGCGCGGCATCAGGGGCCGGCGCGTCGTCGAGGCTTTTCTTGAAAGCGAGATCCCGGCCCGCCGCACGCGCCGCGGCGACGACATGTTCACGCTTCTCTGCCAGGCTGCGGACGAGACCGGCAATCGCTTCGACGACCGGCAGATCGTCGATCACATGGCCTTCCTGTGGATGGCCGCGCACGACACCATCACCTCCTCGATGAGCACGCTCGTCTACGAGCTCGGCCGCCATCCCGACTGGCAGGAGCGGCTTCATGACGAATGCGCGTCGCTTGGCCGCGACCATCTGGAACATGACGATCTGGGCCGGCTCACACTCGTCGACTGCGCGTTCAAGGAGGCGCTGCGCCTCAATGCACCGGTGCCGGCGATTCCGCGCATGGCCGTCAAGGACGTGGACTTCGGCGGCTATCGGATTCCGGCGGGCACGACCATCGGGGTCTCGCCCACCTTCGTCCATCACATGCCCGACATCTGGCCCGAGCCGGCGCGCTTCGATCCCCTGCGCTTCACCGAAGCGGGCGGCGTGCGCGAGCGCCCCAAATACGCCTGGGTGCCCTTCGGCGGCGGCGCCCATATGTGCATCGGGCTCCATTTCGCGACCATGCAGGCCAAGGCGGTGATCTTTCACCTCCTGCGCGACTACCGCATTCGCCTCGACGGTCCCGCCTACCGCACCGAATTCCGGATCATGCCGCTGACCAGGCCGAAGGACGGCCTGCCCCTCCGGCTCGAACGGCGCTGAGTGGCGGTGGCGGAGAACGTGAGGACAGCGGACGACGGGGTCTTCGACGTCGTCATCGTCGGCGCCGGATCCGCCGGTGCGGTGCTCGCCGACCGCCTGAGCGCGGATGGCCGCCATCGCGTGGCCGTGCTCGAGGCCGGTCCGCGCGACCGGAGCCCCTTCATCCACATGCCGCTCGGCTATGCGGTGACGCTCAAATCGAAGCGCTACAACTGGCAGTTCCCCACCGCGCCCGATGCCACGAGCGGCGGCCGCGTGCACAAATGGCCGCGCGGCAAGGGGCTCGGCGGCTCGTCGGCGATCAACGCCATGATCTACATCCGCGGCCATCCCGGCGACTACGATGCCTGGGCGCGGCACGGCTGCCGCGGCTGGAGCGCCGAGGAGGTGCTGCCCTATTTCATGCGCTCCGAAGACTATGAACATGGCGCGGTGCCCGGTCATGGGGCGGGCGGGCCCCTGCCCGTGCGCGAACCGGCCTATGTCCATCCCCTGTCGGAAACCCTGATCGCGGCCTGTGCCGAGTACGGCCTGCCGCGACGTCATGACTTCAATATCGGGGCGCAGGACGGGGCCGGACTGTGCCAGTTCACGATCCGCGAGGGACGTCGCATGTCGACCGCGCGCACCTTTCTCGCCCGCGCCGAACGGCGGGCGAATGTGCGCGTCATCACCGGCGCCCTGGTCGAGCGCGTGCACGTCGCGGGCCGGCGCGCGACCGGCGTCGTCTACTCGCGCGGCGGCGGGCGCCGCCATGTGACGGCGACGCGGGCGGTGATCGTCGCCGCCGGGACCGTGAACTCGCCGCAGATTCTCGAGCTCTCGGGCATCGGCGACGGCGCGCGCCTCAAGGCGCTGGGGATCGAGGTCGTCGCCGACCTTCCCGGGGTCGGCGAGAATCTGCAGGATCATTACAGCGTCGGCATCGGCTGGGAGCTCCGGCCGGGTACGCCCTCGATCAATACCGCCGTGCGCGGGCCCGGGCTTCTCCGGGCGCTTGTCCGCTATCTTCTCCGTCGCGACGGGGTGATGGCGGTCGGTCCGGCGCATGTCGTCGCCTTCGCCCGAAGCGATCCCGCGCTCGACCGGCCGGACCTGCAGTTTCACGCCACGCCGGCGAGCCTCGACGCCGAGGCCTATCAGGAGAACCGCCTCGTCTTCCATTCCGAGCCCGGGCTCACCATCGGCGTCTGCGTGCTGCGCCCGGAAAGCCGCGGCAGCATCCATATCGAGAGCCCCGATCCGCGCGCCCGCCCGAGGATCGCGCCGCACTATCTCGAAGCCGAGGCGGATGGTCTCGCCACCGTGAAGGGGCTCGGGATCGCGCGCGACATCATGGCGCAACCGGCGATCGCGCCGATGGTCCTGCGCGAGCGCCTGCCCGGTCCCGAAGCGGCGGATGCCGCGGCGCTGCTCGAATTCGCGCGGGCGAGCGGCACCACCATCTACCATCCCGTCGGCACCTGCGCCATGGGAGCGGCGGACGATCGCCGCGCGGTGCTCGCCCCGGACCTCGGAGTCAAGGGCGTGGAGGGTCTTTTCGTCGTCGACGCCTCGGTGATGCCGCGGCTCGTTTCGGGCAACACCAATGCGCCGACCATCATGATCGCGGAGAAGGCGGCCGACCTCATTCTCGGCAGGACGCCGCCGCCCCCCGCCCCCTGGCCGGAAGCCCTTTGACGTTGACTTTCATGTGCCAAGCGTCGAGTTTGGGACCTCAACACGGCAACGGAGAGATGTTTTGAGCACTGCGAATACCGGCGATACGGTCCGGGTCCACTACACCGGCACGCTCGAGAGCGGCCAGGAATTCGACAGTTCGCGCGGCCGCGACCCGATCGCCTTCGAGCTCGGCAAGCACCAGGTGATCCCCGGTTTCGAGGACGCCGTCATCG
>CAZAEP010000205.1:0-4573 GCA_964484045.1 uncultured Sphingomonadales bacterium | reverse complement strand
ATAGCCGATGGCCTGCAGATAGGTCTTGTGCTCAATCAGCTTCTCGGTGCCGCGATGGAGCAGGCCGACATGCGGATCGGCACGCTCGACGACCTCCCCGTCGAGCTCGAGGATAAGCCGCAGAACACCATGCGCCGCAGGGTGTTGTGGCCCGAAATTGAGATGAAAGTTGCGAATCTGCCGTTCGTCATCAGGGGACATCAGCGTCGCCATCACTGCTGCTCCTCCGGCGCGTCCGCCTTCTCGTCCCCGGGCAGGATGTAGCGCGCGCCTTCCCATGGGCTCAGGAAGTCGAAATTGCGGAATTCCTGAATCAGCTGCACCGGCTCGTAAACCACCCGCTTCTGCTCCTCGTCATAGCGCAGCTCGACGAAACCCGAGAGCGGGAAGTCCTTGCGCAGCGGGTGCCCCTCGAAGCCGTAATCGGTGAGGATGCGCCGCAGGTCGGGGTGGTCCGAGACCATGATCCCGAACATGTCCCACAATTCGCGCTCGAACCAGCCGGCGGCGGAAAAGACTCCGGTGACCGAGGGAATCGGGGTCTCCTCGTCGAGCTCGGCCTTCACCCGGATGCGCTGATTGAGATGCATCGACAGCAGATGGTAGACGACATCGAAACGCTTTTCGCGCTGCGGCCAGTCGACGCCGCAGATGTCCACGAGCGTGCGGAAACGACAGTCCGGGTCGTCGCGCAGGAAGGTGAGAACCTTGACGATCTGATCGCTGCGCGCCTGCACGGTCAGCTCGTCATTGGCAACCGCAAAGCCCATGACCTCATGCGCCAGCGAGGTCTCGATATGTTGTCCCAGTCGCTCAAGCGCGGTCATGTCTTCCGGTCCCGAATCCTGGCCAGATCGCGGCTGCACCGTCATCGTCTCAACGTCCCGGTGCGGCGGATCTTCCGCTGCAATTGCAAGATCCCGTAGAGCAGCGCCTCGGCGGTCGGCGGACAGCCGGGCACATAGATGTCGACCGGCACGATGCGGTCGCAGCCGCGCACCACCGAATAGCTGTAATGATAGTAGCCGCCGCCATTGGCACAGCTTCCCATGGAAATGACGTAGCGCGGCTCGGCCATCTGATCGTAGACCCGCCGCATCGCCGGCGCCATCTTGTTGCACAGGGTGCCGGCGACGATGATCACGTCCGATTGCCGGGGCGAGGCACGTGGGGCGACACCGAAACGCTCGAGATCGTAGCGCGGCATGCTGGTGTGCATCATCTCGACCGCACAGCAGGCGAGCCCGAAGGTCATCCACCACAGGGAGCCGGTCCGCGCCCAGTGGATCAGATCCTCGGCCCGGGTGACAAGAAAGCCCTTGTCGGCGAGCTCGGCGTTGACATCGCGGAAGAAAGCGTCATCCGCCGCCGCCGATGTCGCCGGAAGCTTGCTTTCTACTCCCATTCCAGCGCTCCCTTCTTCCATTCATAGGCAAAGCCGACGGTCAGGACGGCGAGGAAGATCATCATCGACCAGAAACCATAGACCCCGATCTCGCCCAGCGACACCGCCCAAGGAAAAAGAAAGGCCATTTCGAGATCAAAGATGATGAAGAGAATGGAGACGAGATAAAAACGCACATCGAACTGCGCGCGCGAGTCCGAAAAGGCATCGAAGCCGGATTCATAGGCCGTCAGCTTCTCCACGTCGGGGCGCTGCTCGGCGATGAAATAGGCGGCGCCGACGAAGACGATCGAAAAAGCGATGGCGACCCCGAGAAAGATGAGGATCGGCAGATAATCGACAAGCAGGTCTTCCACGGAACGCTCCCCGCAAGAGGGTGGAAGGATCGTCAAGAGATGTGCCCGGCACACCGGGCGTGAATGGCCAACAGCCACCCGACCGAGTCTTGGCAGGCGCTATATCAAACATCAACCCGCAATCAAAGCCTTGACGACGTTTTCCCAGAAAGGTTTTCGAGTCGCGGGAGCCGGCGGCCGCAAGCGCACGCGTGTCGCGCATGCCGCGCATCGGGTCGCAGAGCCGTGTCGGGATCGACATTCCGGAAGGGAAAGTGGCGGGAGTGACGGGACTTGAACCCGCGGCCTCTGGCGTGACAGGCCAGCGCTCTAACCAACTGAGCTACACCCCCTTCGGATGCCGCGATCTGTCGCGGACCCGTGAGATAAGCGGGGCCATGCGCGCTGTCAACGGCTTTTTCCCACAATCACGGGCGAGGCGGGACCCCGGCCGCCGCCCTCTTCCGCGCGCACGATGCTCAGTCTCCGCGCGCGTCGTGCTGCCGCTCGATCGCCTGCGTCGCGAGCATGGACAGAAGGCCGGCGGCGGTGAAGCAATACAGTCCGGGTTCGCTCGCCGCGGCGGCAAGCCCCGTCGACTTGATGGCGAAAACGACGAGCGCGACGACGAGGACATCGAGCATCGACCAGCGACCGAGCACTTCCAGATGGCGCAACAAGGTCCCGGACAGCGAGCCGGCGCCGTCGGCGCGCCAGAGAAACAGAAGAAGACCGAGCTTGGCGACCGGGAAGACGACCGAGAACAGGCCGACGATGCCGCCGAGAAGGAATTCACGACCGTCGAAAAGACTCCAGACGATGCCGACGAGCGAGGCTTCGCGGGAAAAGAAAACGAAACGGTCGACCCGGATCACAGGCAGTGTCAGCCCGAACGCGAGCAGAACGGCAATGGCGAGAAGGAGCACGCCGGTCCGCCACCGTTGCATCATGGCGCGCCCCCTGCCCGGTCGACGCCGGACCGCAGGCCCATGCCGGCGCGCAACGGGAGCGCGGATGACGATCGAGGCCTCGCGGCAGGCCGTGGGCCGGCCGAAGGCATGGTGGGCGGTGAAGGATTCGAACCTCCGGCCCTCTCGGTGTAAACGAGATGCTCTACCAACTGAGCTAACCGCCCATCCCGCCGAAATCCCGGCCTTATAAACACGAAACGGCCGTCCGTCGCAACCACGACAGACGACCGGTTCATCTTCATTCAGCAGGAGCCGCAGGCACCAACCTACCGGTTGACGGCATCCTTGAGCTGCTTGCCCGCCTTGAATTTCGGCTGCTTGGATGCGGCGATCTGGATCGGCTCCCCGGTGCGCGGATTGCGCCCCGTCGATGCGGCCCGATGCGCCACCGAGAAAGTGCCGAAGCCGACGAGCCGAACCTCGCCGCCTCTGCTCAGCGTATCGGTGATGCTCGCGAAAACGGCATCCACCGCCTTGGTTGCATCCGCTTTCGAAAGACCGGCCGCCTCGGCGACGCTCGCGATGAGTTCGTTCTTGTTCAAGGTTACCCCCTCGTCTGTTGAGAAGTTCCTCCGTGGGTCAGCAGGCGAGAGTGTAAAGCGCGCTTTTTCATCCTGTCAAAAGGAAAACCGCAGGACTCTGCGGTTTTCCACAGCTTTCCCGGATTTCGTGCCAAACTGTGACACTGCTGCCATGTTTTAGTGCGTGATCGACACGCCGGCACGCTCGTCCGCCTCGTCGGCGGTGCGCCGGGCCCGGTCCGCCCGCTCCTCGTCCTCGTCCGACCATTCGATCGGAACCAACGGCCGGGTCAGGGCATGGCGCAGCACTTCATCGGCCTCGGAGACCGGGATGATCTCGAGCTCCCGCTTCACATTGTCGGGGATCTCCGCCAGATCCTTCTCGTTGTCCGCCGGAATCAGCACCGTCTTGATGCCGGCCCGCAGCGCCGCAAGCAGCTTCTCCTTGAGGCCGCCGATCGGCAGGACGCGCCCGCGCAGGGTCACCTCGCCGGTCATCGCGATGTCGCTCCGCACCGGAATACCGGTGAGCACGGACACGATCGAAGTGACCATGGCGATGCCCGCCGAGGGACCGTCCTTCGGGGTCGCCCCCTCGGGAACATGGACGTGAATGTCCCGCTTCTCGAAGATCGTCGGCTTGATCCCGTAGGAGACCGCACGGCTGTGCACGAAGGACCGTGCCGCCTGGATCGATTCCTGCATCACGTCGCCGAGCTTGCCGGTGGTCAGGATCCGGCCCTTGCCGCGCGTGGTGACGGCTTCGATCGAGAGGATCTCGCCGCCGGTCTCGGTCCAGGCCAGACCGGTGGTGAGACCGACCTGATCCTTTTCCTCCGCCTCGCCGTAGCGATAACGACGCACGCCGGCATATCGTCCGAGATTGCGCCGGGTGACGCGAATGCGCGATTTCCTGCCCTCGACGATTTCCTTGACCGCCTTGCGCTGGAGCCTGGCGATCATGCGCTCGAGATTACGCACGCCGGCTTCCCGCGTGTAGTAGCGGATAAGGTCGCGCAGCGCCGCCTCGGAGATATGCCACTCCTCCGGCTTGAGACCGTGTTCCTTCATCTGCTTGGGAACGAGATGCCGCTTGGCGATCTCCACCTTTTCATCCTCGGTGTAGCCGGAGAGATGGATGATCTCCATGCGGTCGAGAAGCGGCTGCGGCATGTTGAGCGTGTTCGCGGTGGTCACGAACATGACCTCCGACAGGTCGTAGTCGACCTCGAGATAATGATCGTTGAAGCGGACATTCTGCTCGGGATCGAGGACCTCGAGCAGCGCCGACGCCGGATCGCCGCGGAAATCCTGCCCCATCTTGTCGATCTCGTCGAGAAG
>CAZAEP010000204.1:0-4598 GCA_964484045.1 uncultured Sphingomonadales bacterium | reverse complement strand
CGCTCGAGGTCGGCATCGGCAATCTGGTGGATGCGGATCTGGCGCGCGAATCGGCAAGCTTGCAGGCCCTGCAGGTCAAGCAGCAGCTCGGTCTTCAGGCCCTCGGAATCGCCAATCAGGCGCCCGGGTCGGTTCTGGCCCTTTTCCGTTAAGCGACCTCGACGGGTGGAGCGGCGCTCCACCCGTTCTTTTCTCCCTCCCGTCCCCCCAGATACCGGCAAAATCGGCATCCCCGGGCGGCGCAAAATTCCCCGGGGCGTCGGCGTGCGTGCGGCGGTCGTAGGAAAAATCGTGCGGAATCATGATGTTGCGGGCAGTCTCGTAATTGGCATGGTGCTTGCAAAGGCTGGCTCAGCCGTCACGCAAGTGGCGCAATGGGAAAGCCTCATCAAGGAGCAAGCAGGATGGCATTCTCGGTTAACACCAATGCAAGCGCATTGAGCGCGCTTCAGCAGTTGACCCGGACCAACAGTCAACTCGCGGAGACCCAGGAACGGGTGAACACGGGCCTCAAGATCCGCGGCGCCAAGGACAATGCTGCGGTGTTCGCGATTTCGCAGAATCTGCGCGCGGACTTCGAGGGCTACAATGCGGTCAAGCAGAGTCTTGATCGTTCAATCAGCGCTCTCGATGTCGCCCTTTCGGCAAGTCAGGCGATCGGCGATCTGCTGTTGCAACTCAAGGAGCGCGCGGTGGCGGCGGCCGATGCCGGCCTCGATGCGGCGAGCCGCAACGCGCTGCGTCAGGACTTCGAGGAGATCCGCAACCAGATCAGCACGATCATCCAGAACGCGGAATTCAACGGGACCAATCTGATCGACGGCGGCACCGACCAGGTGGTCGCGATCACCACGCCGGACGCGCTGCAGAACATCACCATCGCCCATGAAAACATGTCGCCGGGTGGTGGGGTCATCACCTTCGGGCCGTCGTCGAGCTTCAACACGGCATCCCAGGCGCAATCGCTGGTCTCCAAGATCGACACCTCGATCGCCAATCTCAGCGACTCGCAGACGCGTCTTGGCGCGGGCGCCAAGGCGCTGCAGACGCAACGCGACTTCACGACCGTCGTTCAGGACAGCCTCCAGGTCGGCATCGGCAATCTCGTGGATGCGGATCTTGCGCGGGAATCGGCCAAGTTGCAGGCACTTCAGGTCAAGCAGCAGCTCGGCCTGCAGGCACTCAGCATCGCCAACGGCCAGCCGCAGTCGATCCTCTCGCTGTTCCAGTAGAAGGCCTGGATCCGATCGGGCTTTCCCATGATGCCCTTGGTGCCGGGACGAGCCATGGCGCTCGTCCCGGTCGGGGCTCTTTCCCGGGCTATCCGGACCCCCGCCGCAGCGCGGTTCCGAAGGCGACCACCTCGATGGCCATCAGCGTCCCGCCGAAGAAGAGCGGCACGCCACGCAGGCGATGCGTCTCGAAACGCACATTGGCGACGACCTCGGCACCGATCTCCCGGGCCGCTTCGCGCAAGCGCAGGACCGCTTCCCGCCGCGCTCGCGCGGCCATCGCCTCGAGCACCGGCACGCGGCCGCCGACGAGCCGACGAAAGACCACCGGCAGCGAGCGCACCGCCGCATGCGACAGCGCCACGCTGCCGCAAACGAGACGGGGCTCCGACAATTGCGCATCCGGCGCTTCACCGGTCAGCAGCAGGGGCAGATCGCCGCCCAGGCGTTCACGCGTACGCAAGTCCCGCTCATGCCGCCAGGCAAGAATACGTGCCAGTCCCCACAGGAGGGTGCCGGGCAGGAGCGTGAAGACGAGCCAGCCATGGAGCTCGTACCTCCAGCCCCCCCAGATCGGGATATGCCGGCACCACAGGCCGCCAGGGTCGAGAAGGGCGCACAGATCAGGCATCGTCGAGCCGCACCGCGGTGCCGTAGGCCAGGAGCTCGGCCGCACCGCCGGTGATGGAGACCGTCGCCAGCCGGACATTGAGAACCGCGTCGGCGCCGAGCGACTCGGCTTCCGCCGCCATCCGCGCGATCGCCTCCTCGCGGGCCTCGGCCATGAGCTCGGTATAGCTGCCGATTTCCCCGCCGACGATGTTCTTGAGCCCGGCGAGGATATCGCGTCCGATATGCTTGGCCCGCACCGTGGACCCTTGGACGAGGCCAAGATGGGCGCTGATCCGTCGCCCCGGAATGGTCTCGATATTGCTGATGATCACGCCCCGGTTCTCCCGATTCGAAAGCCCGGCGGGCATGGTGCCGGGCGAACGCCGTCGGTGCAAGGCGGAACGACGGGAGTCGGGCTCACGCCCCCGTCGGAGGCGTCAGACGGGCATCCGGGGAAAAATCGCACCGCCGACGATCTCGTTATGGCAGTGTTAAGGGTGGATCGGCCATGCTGTATCGGAAGCGGTACCGGCGTCGGTTCCCGGCTCGCGATGTGGCCTTTGGATCGTCTCGTTTTGGTCGCCGGTTGCTGGTATTCTTGTCCTGCCGCTCCTATTTCTGGAGGGCGGGTCTCGGGCGAAGGCCCGGGCGGAAGGTGTTGGTGTCAGTCAGGTGATGCGTAGGAAAATGGCGCAGCAGGGCAAAGGCGAAAAGGGCGGGCCGGCGACCGGGCTTCTCACCCGACCGAAGTCCAGGACCAAGAAACCGTCGATGTACAAGGTGTTGATGCTGAACGACGATTATACGCCGATGGAGTTCGTCGTCTATGTGCTGAAGCGATTCTTCCGCATGAGCACCGAGCAGGCCACGCGGGTCATGCTGCATGTGCATCAAAAGGGTGTCGGCGTGTGCGGGGTCTTCCCCTTCGAGGTCGCCGAGACGAAAGCGAATCAGGTGGTCGACTATGCGCGCAAGCATCATCATCCGCTGCAGTGCACGCTTGAAAAGGAGTGATGGGGAGTGAGAAAGTTTCACGGGCATGCTATGTCCTGACAAGCGCATTGCGCTGAACGCTGAAAGAGGATTCGTATCGTGCCGAGCTTTTCGCCGCATCTGGAACAGACGCTCCATCGCGCCCTTGCCGAGGCCAACAAGCGTCGGCACGAATATGCGACTCTCGAGCACCTGCTCCTTGGTCTGATCGACGACCGCGACGCGCTTGCGGTGCTGCGCGCCTGCAATGTCGATATCGAGCTCCTGCGGCGCAATCTTTCCGAGTATCTCGACAAGGAGCTGTCGAGTCTCCAGGTCGATGACGAGGGTGTCGAGGCGACGCCGACCGCGGGGTTCCAGCGCGTCGTGCAGCGGGCGATCCTGCACGTGCAGAGTTCGGGGCGCGAGGAGATGACCGGCGCCAATGTGCTCGTCGCGCTCTTTTCCGAGCGCGAGAGTCACGCCGTCTACTTCCTGCAGCAGCAGGACATGACACGGCTCGACGCCGTGAGCTATATCAGCCACGGCATCGCCAAGTCGCCGCAGCACGGGGAGCGGCGTGCGGTTCGCGGCGCGGCGGAAGAGGAGTCGACGGAGACGCCCGGACGCGCCGAGCCCAAGCGCGGCGACAGCGCGCTCGAGACCTATTGCGTCAATCTGAACGAAAAGGCCCGCCAGGGGCGGATCGACCCTCTCATCGGGCGTCAGGCGGAGATCGAGCGAACGATCCAGATCCTGTGCCGGCGCTCGAAGAACAACCCGCTGTTCGTCGGCGACCCCGGTGTCGGCAAGACGGCGATCGCCGAGGGGCTCGCGCGCAAGATCGTCGAAGGCGACGTGCCCGAGGTGCTCGCAGATGCCACCATCTTCGCCCTCGATATGGGCGCCCTGCTTGCCGGTACGCGCTATCGCGGCGACTTCGAGGAACGCCTCAAGGCGGTGGTCAAGGAGCTCGAGGAATATGAGGGGGCGATCCTCTTCATTGACGAGATCCACACCGTGATCGGCGCCGGCGCCACCTCGGGCGGCGCCATGGACGCCTCCAATCTCCTGAAGCCGGCCCTCGCCTCGGGCGCGGTGCGCTGCATCGGCTCGACCACCTACAAGGAGTTCCGCGGCCATTTCGAAAAGGACCGCGCGCTGCTGCGGCGGTTCCAGAAGATCGACATCGTCGAGCCGACGCTTGCCGACTCGATCAAGATCATGCAGGGGCTCAAGCCCTATTTCGAGCGTCACCACCGCGTGCGCTACACCGCCGAGGCGATCAAGGCGGCGGTCGAGCTCTCGGCCCGCTACATCACCGACCGCAAGCTCCCCGACAAGGCGATCGACGTCATCGACGAGACCGGTGCGGCGCAGATGCTGCTGCCGCCGTCCAAACGCCGCAAGACGGTCTCGGTCAAGGATGTCGAGGCGGTGGTCGCGAAGATCGCCCGCATTCCGCCGAAATCGGTGTCGAAAGACGACGCCAAGACGATGGCCAATATCGAGCGCGACCTCAAACGCGTGGTGTTCGGACAGGACAAGGCGATCGAGACGCTTGCCGCCGCCATCAAGCTTTCGCGCGCGGGGCTGCGCGAGCCCGACAAGCCCATCGGCAGCTATCTCTTTTCCGGCCCCACCGGCGTCGGCAAGACCGAGGTGGCGCGGCAATTGGCGATGCTGATGGGGGTCGAGCTCATCCGCTTCGACATGTCCGAATACATGGAGCGCCACACGGTGTCGCGACTCATCGGCGCGCCTCCGGGCTATGTCGGTTTC
>CAZAEP010000203.1:0-4613 GCA_964484045.1 uncultured Sphingomonadales bacterium | reverse complement strand
GCCCCCGCCGTAGCAGACCAGCGCCAGCCGCAGCTCGCGCTCGCGCGAGGCATCCGCCGCGCTTGCCTGCGATGCGGTCCTCGATGAGTCCTCGGCCACCGGCAAACGGTCCTTTCCTCAGCGATCCCACCCCTTCTAGCGCGTCCGCGCCGATGCAGCAAAGGCCGATGCCCCGCCGATACGGTGGCTACCCCCCTCGGCTGCGGCTTGCTAGGGTCATCACGAGCGCGGCGGCAAGGATACGAGGACGCGGGATGCCCAGTCGACAGGAACAGTTTTCCGGCACCATGGCGGTGCGTCCGCAGCACCGCTTCGACGAGGAGGCGCTCGAGGCCTATCTCGCAGCGCATCTCGAAGGCTTCGTGCCGCCGCTCCGGCTCGCGCAGTTCAAGGGCGGGCAGTCGAACCCCACCTATCGGCTCACCGACGGCGCCGGACGCGCCTATGTGCTGCGCCGCAAGCCGCCCGGCAAGCTGCTCACGTCCGCGCACGCGATCGAGCGCGAATACCGCGTCATCGCCGCCCTCCACAAGGAGGGCTCGGTGCCGGTGGCACGACCCCACCTCCTGTGCGAGAATGCCGACGTCATCGGCACCCCCTTCTATGTCATGGATCATGTGGACGGGCGCATCTTCTGGGAGGCGGCGGTGCCCGGGGTCACGAACGCCGAACGGGCGGCGATCTACGACGCCATGAACGCCACCATCGCGGCGCTGCACAGTCTCGATCCCGCCGCCGTCGGACTTGGCGACTACGGCAGGCCGGGAAACTATTTCGCGCGCCAGATCGCGCGCTGGTCGAAGCAATATGCGCAGGAGGTCGGGATCGCGGGACGGGTGGCGGCGATGGAGCGCCTCATTGACTGGCTGCCGGCGCATATCCCTCCCGACGAGACGAGCGCCATCGTCCATGGCGATTTCCGCATCGACAATCTCATCTTCGATATTCGTGCGCCCCGGGTGGTCGCGGTGCTGGACTGGGAGCTCTCCACGCTCGGCCACCCCTTGGCCGACTTCGCTTATCACCTGATGATGTACCGCATGCCGCCCACCGGCTTCACCGGACTCGCCGGCGCTGATCTCGAGACCCTCGGGATCCCGTCGGAAGACCTCCATATGCAGCGTTATTGCGAGCGCACCGGGCGCGCCCCCCTGCCCCGTGAGGAGCTCGATTTCTACATCGCCTTCAACATGTTCCGCCTCGCCGGCATCCTTCACGGGATCCTCGGCCGGGTGAAGCGCGGCACCGCCTCCAGCCCTCACGCCGCGGCGCAAGGGGCGATGTGCGCGCCCCTGGCCGAGCTTGCCTGGCAACAGGTGGCGCATCTCGCGCGCTGAGGGGGCCATGAAGAGCCGGCATATCACCGCAAAGGGCGTGTCTCTCGCTTGTGGGGAGGCAGGACCGGCGACCGTGCCGACGCTCGTCATGCTCCATGGCTGGGCGGGCCGGCGGCAGGTCTTCCGCCATCAGATCGCCGCCCTCGAACGGCACTGGCGCCTCCTCGCCATCGACCTCCCCGGCCATGGCGGCAGCACGCCGGGCGCGGCCACTTCGCCGCAGGACATAGCGGACGTGCTCGCCGCCGCCCTGCCCGCTTGCACGACGGGACCGCTGATCCCGGTCGGCCATTCGCTCGGTGCGCTGGTCGGGCTCGAGCTCGCGCGCCGCCTCGGCGCCGAGACCGTCCCGGCGGCGATCCTCGTCGAGCCCGCCCCGATCCTCAAGGACGCGCGCATGACGGCCGCGCTGGAAGCGACGGCGCAACTGATCGCGACCGAGGGTGCCGCGGCGGCGCAGGCCCGGCTCCTCGAGACCGCCTTCCTCGTCCCCGGCGAGCCTGCGGATGCGATCGCCGACGAGATCGCCGCCGGCCGGAGATCGACGAGACCGGACGTGCTGCTGCCGCTGTGGCGGGCGATGATCGCCTATGAAGGTCGGGACGCCTTGTCGGCGCTCGCCATTCCGCTTCTTTTCGTCAACGGCGCGCGGCCGCAGAACCGCGAGAAGGACATCCGCGCGCAGGCGGCCGGCCCGGTCCACTGGGGCCGCACCGTTTGCGGCGGGCATTTCAACCTCCTGAGCGTACCCGACCAGGTAAGCGCCATGATGGCGGATTTCCTCATGCGTGAATTCTCGGCACCGCAAGTCGCCTAGAACCGGTAGGACAGACCCGCGCGAAACGACGTGATACGCGGCGCAACCCGGGTTCGGGAGGGGCCGACATGGCGGCTGAAAAGGAAGTCGTGCATGATCTCGGCCCGCAGGGCGAGCCCGCCAAGCAGACGCCACTCGATACCGCCTGCGACCTGGGCTCCGTTGAAATCCGGACCGCCAAGGCTCGCGAGCGTCCAGCCGGCACGGACATAGCCGAGAAGACGGCGATCGAAGGCATAGCCGCTGCGCAGCGTCACGGCGGTGGTGCCGTCGAAGATGTCGACCAGCGAGGACTTGAAAATCCCGGGCGGGATGTCCGGATCGACGGTCACGTCACCGAGAATTGTGGATTCGACATCAATTCCGAGGAGCCAGTGGTCGTCGACGGCGCGATTGTAATTCGCGAAGAACCAGACCTCGCCGTCCGATCCGTCCGCCTTGATCACGCCGCTCCCCTCGCCCAGGCGGATCGTTTCGTTGCCTGTCCCGCCGCCGATGCCGAGGCTGAGACCGGAGAACGCCTGCGCCGGGCTGTCTCCGTCTTCGGCCGCTCCCGCGAGGCGGGGCGCCAGCCACAGGATTGTCACGACGGCAAGAAGGATGGCGGATCGGTGCAGGTTCCCAAGCATATCATTCCTCCCCTTGAACGGTCGGCCACGGTTCCTCCGGTGAACCGGAGCGTCACCACCGTCCTGGAGGTCGATTTGTGCGGAAACGGGACCGAATTCAGGCAATTTCTTGATGGCCCGGCCGGACATGGCATGTGCAGCGCCCCGAAAGGCGGCCGCCCGCCGCCTTGTGAACAGAACCGATCATGAGGCCGCTTGCCCCCTTTCTTATCATCAGCCACCGATAATAACGGAGCGCAACGTCCGTGTTATGCTCGAAAGCCTTAACAGGAAGGGCATCGGGGCGACTTGACGGCTCTATCCAGACTCTGCCCAACCTCGACCTTTTCGTCTTCATGTATATCCGCATAGAAGCGGTTCTCTCGAGCCAGATCGAAGGAACACAGGCTTCGCTCCATGATGTGCTCGATGCGGAATCACATGTGCCGGGCTCCCGGGCACCAAGAGATGTGGGCGAGGTCCTGAACTGCATCTCCGCCATGAATTACGGCCTTCAACGTCTCGAGACGCTCCCCATCTCGATCCGACTGATTCGGGAAATCCATGAGCAGCTCATGCGAGGTGTGCGAGGCCAACATCAGCGACCGGGCGCCATCCGCGCCACCCAGAACCGGGGAGCGGAAGGTTGTGCTCTGGCCGATGCGACCTTCGTTCCACCCCCTCCCGAAAAAGTCATGAAATGCCTCGGGGACCTCGAAAAATTCCTGCATGCGGACATCCCGATGCCGTCCCTCATCAAAAGAGGTGCTCAACATCAGCAATCCGAATGAGAACACCATTGTGATGGCGTTGGAAGGCCTGGGAATGCCGGAAGAATTTTCGGGCAAGGCGCGCAGTCGCGTTTTCCGCTATGCGCCCTATGTCGCCTTGTTTGCGGATTCCTGAGAAACGGACGTCGCGGGCGGGCCACCCGCCGCCCCGTCCTTCGCCAGATGGATGACCCGTTGCGGATAGGGGAAGACGATTCCCTCTTCATGGAAGCGGTCCCAGATCGCCAGCATGACGTCGCTCGCGACATTGACCACGCCGGCCTGCGGATCCTCGATCCACAATCTCAGCTCGAGATCGACGCCGCTGTCGCCGAACCCCATCAGTCGTGCCACCGGCGGCGGATTTCGCAGCACCCGCGGCACCTCGCGGGCCACCTCCTCCATGATCGCCATCGCCCGCCTGAGATCGGAATCATAGGAGATCGAGACCGGTATCTTGCGCCGCACGCGACGGTCGGAGAAGGACCAGTTGATCACCGGCCGGGTGATCATGTCCTCGTTGGGGATCAGATATTCGGTGCCGTCGCGGGTGATGATCGAGGTATAGCGGGCACCGAGATGGTTGATCCAGCCATAGGTGCCTTGGGTCTCGATGACGTCGCCGGGCTTGATCGAGCGGTCCATCAGCAGGATGACCCCGGAGACGAAATTGGCGATCACCTTCTGCAGACCGAAACCGAGGCCGACGCCGAGTGCGCCGGTGAAGACGGCAAGCGCCGTGAGGTCGATGCCGGTGGCGTTGAGCGCGACGAGGAAGGCAAGGGTGAAGAGCGCGATGCGACTGAGCTTCTTCGCCAGCTCGCGTGCCGAGGCATCGACGTCCTTCAAGGCGTCCACCCGGTTCTCGACCAGCCGCGCCGCGAACAGCGAAATCCAGATCAGGATGGCGAAGGCGAGTGCCCCCTTGATCACGTCAAGCAGGGAGATGGACAGCGTTCCCATATCGAGCCGCGCTGCATCGAGCAATGTCGACACCGGCCCGAGCAGCCCGAGAATATTGAGCGCGGCGATGCTCCAGGCTCCGACCGCGACCAGGCGGCGCAGCGCGGCCGAGCGCAGG
>CAZAEP010000202.1:0-4615 GCA_964484045.1 uncultured Sphingomonadales bacterium | reverse complement strand
GTGCTCTTCGATCCCTGTGCCGACGGCGAAGATATTGGGGTCGAAGATGATGTCCTCGGGCGGAAAGCCGTTCGCGGTGAGCAGCCCATAGGCGCGCTCGGCAATGGCGACCTTGCGCTCGACGCTTTCCGCCTGTCCCTCCTCGTCGAAGCACATGACGACGGCGGCGGCGCCGTAACGGCGGATGATCGCGGCGCGGCGGAGAAACTCCGCCTAGCCCTCCTTGAGCGAGATCGAGTTGACGATCGCCTTGCCGGGCACGCATTTGAGCCCGGCCTCGATCACCGACCATTTCGAGCTGTCGATCATGATCGGGACGCGCGCGATGTCGGGCTCGGTGGCGATGAGATTGAGAAAGGTGGTCATCGCCTGCGCGGCGTCGAGCATCGCCTCGTCCATATTGACGTCGATGATCTGCGCCCCGTTGGCCACCTGCTCGCGCGCGACCTCGAGCGCCGCCTCGTAGTCGCCGGCGAGGATCAGCTTCTTGAAGCGCGCCGAACCGGTGACATTGGTGCGCTCGCCGATATTGATGAACTGTGCCGCGCGATCACTCATCACATCGTCGCCCCGGGCTGCGGGAAGGGAGGAGGGCGGGTCAAATCGTCATCGCCTCGAGCCCGGCGAGACGCAGGCGCGCGGCGAGCGTCGGCACCGCTCGCGGGGCGAGGCCGGAGACCGCCTCGGCGACGGCGGCGATATGCGCCGGCGTGGTGCCGCAGCAGCCGCCGACGATGTTCACGAGCCCGTCGCGCGCGAAGCCGGCGAGATGGCAGGCGGTGTGGTCGGGCGCCTCGTCATAGGCGCCCATCTCGTTGGGCAGACCGGCATTGGGATAGACCAGCGTCAAGGTGTCGGCCTGCGCCGCGAGCGTCGCGAGATAGGGCCGGAGCGCCTCGGCGCCGAAGGCGCAGTTGAGCCCGACCGCGAGCGGCGCCGCGTGGCGCACCGAATACCAGAAGGCCTCCACCGTCTGGCCGGAAAGATTGCGCCCCGAGAGGTCGGTGACGGTGACCGACAGCATGACCGGGATCGGACGCCCGAGCTCATGGGCGAGTTCCTCGCGGGCGACGAGCGCCGCCTTGGCATTGAGCGTGTCGAAGATGGTCTCGATGAGGAGAAAATCGACGCCGCCCGCAAGGAGCGCGGCGGCCTGCGCCTTGTAGGCCTCCTTCATGCGGTCGAAATCGACCTCGCGATAGCCCGGGTCGCTGACCTTGGGCGAGACCGAGAGCGTCTTGTTGGTGGGGCCGATGGCGCCGGCGACGAAACGCGGCTTTTCCGGCGTCTTCGCGGTCCAGCGGTCGGCCGCGCTCCGCGCCAGAGCGGCGGCGGCGCGATTGATCTCGTCCGCCAGCCCTTCCATGCCGTAATCGGCCTGGCTGATGGCGGTGCCGTTGAAGCTGTTGGTCTCGATGATGTCGGCGCCGGCGGCGAGAAAGGCGTCGTGAATTCCGGCCACGAGCGCCGGCTGCGTCAGGCAGAGCAGGTCGTTGTTCCCCTTGAGGTCGCGCGACCAGTCGGCGAAACGCGTGCCGCGATAGTCGGCCTCGCCGGGGTGCCGGCTCTGGATCATGGTTCCCATCGCCCCGTCGAGGACGAGGATCCGTTCTCCGGCCAGACGACGGATGGTGTCGCTGATCCGACAGGGGGTCGATCGCAGGGCGCTGCCGTCCATATCCGTCTCCATCTTCAGGGTGCAACCGCTTCGGCCGCCGCCTTGTGCGGCCGCAGTCCCAGCATGTGGCAGATCGCGTAGCTGAGTTCGGCGCGGTTCAGGGTGTAGAAGTGAAAGCTCCTGACGCCGCCGGCATAGAGCCGCCGGCAGAGCTCGCCGGCGACCGTGGCGGCGACCAGCGCCCGGGTTCCGGGGCGCTCGTCGAGGCCTTCGAAGAGGTCGCTCATCCACCCCGGCACGCCGGTACCGCAGGTGGCGGCGAAGCGCTTCAGTTGCGCGACATTGGTCACCGGCAGAATGCCGGGGGTGATCTCGACCGCGATGCCGTAGGAGCGGGCGTGGTCGAGGAACCGGAAATAGATGTCCGGCTCGAAGAAGAACTGCGTGATCGCCCGCGTCGCCCCGGCGTCGACCTTGCGCTTGAGATTGTCGAGGTCGGCGACCAGCGACGGCGAGTCCGGATGGCGTTCGGGATAGGCCGCGACCGAGATCTCGAAATCGGCGATGCGGCGAATGCCGGCCACCAGCTCCGCGGCATCGGCATAGCCGCCCGGCGTCGGCCGATAGCCGCGCCCGGGATCGGGGGGGTCGCCGCGCAGGGCGACGATATGGCGCACGCCGGCCCGCCAGTAGTCGCCGACGATGGCGTCGATCTCGGCGCGCGTGGCGTCGACGCAGGTGAGATGTGCCGCCGGCGTGAGCGAGGTCTCCTCGAGGATGCGGCGCACCGTGCGGTGGGTGCGGGCCCGGGTCGAGCCGCCGGCGCCGTAGGTCACCGACACGAAGCGCGGCGCCAGCGGCTCCAGGACCTTGATCGCCTGCCACAGCCGTTCTTCCATCTGCGGCGTCCGGGGCGGGAAGAACTCGAAGGAGACCGCGACCTCGCCCATGTCCTGGGCAAAGAGCGAAGGGGGAAAGACTCGCGCCGTCCAGGCGGTACCGGTCATGCCGCGGTCTCCCGCAGGCGGGCGAGCGCCGGCCGCGTGAGGCGCCACAGGCTGACCGTCAGCTCGCCGCCGTCGAGATGCTCGATGCCGATGGGCGCGAGCCCGGCGCTTTCGGCCCATCCGGTCACCTCCTCGTCGGCGAAACCGAGCCGGCGATGCTGATGTTCGTCGCGCAGGAACTCGCATTCATGGGGGGCGAAATCGACGATCAGCGCCTGCCCGCCGGGGCGCAGCACGCGCGTCGCCTCGCGGATCGCCAGCGCCGGATCGTCGGCGAAATGCAGCACCTGATGGAAGATGACGAGGTCGAAGCTCTCGTTCGCGGCCGGGATATCGTACATGTCGCCGAGCCGTACCTGACAGTGGGCGAGGTCCCTGGCGGCGAGCGAGGTGCGCGCGACCGTCAGCATTTCAGGCGAGAGGTCGATGCCGAGCCCGCGCTCGATATGCGGCGCGAAGACCTCGAGGATGCGTCCCGTCCCCGTACCGATGTCGAGCAGGTCGCGGACCTCGATCTCGTCGAGCACCGCGAGCAGGCGGCGCTCGACCTCCTCCTCGGGGACGTAGAGCGAGCGGATCTTGTTCCAGTGCGGGGCGTTGGCCCGGAAATAGGCGGCCGCCGCCTCGGCGCGCGCGGCACGGACATCGGCCAGGCGCTCGAGATCGCGCTGATGCTCGAGGTCGTCCTCCGGGATGAGGTCGACGATGGTGCGCGCGAGATGCGCGATCGGCCCCTCTTCGATGAGGCGATAGAAGACCCAGGCGCCCTCGCGGAAACGGTCGAGAAGGCCGGCCTCGCTCAGGAGCCGGAGGTGGCGCGAGACGCGCGGCTGGCTCTGGCGCAGAATCTGCGTCAGCTCGGTGACCGTCAGCTCGCCATGACCGAGCAGGCCGAGAATGCGCAAGCGCGTCGGCTCGCCCGCGGCCCGCAATGCCGACAGAATGGAGTCCATCGTCCGAACGCCTCCCTCACCGGTGGTTCCGATCCTATATAAACATATCTTTATGTCTCGTAAACGACATTGCGCATATCTTTTCCCGGACCATCACGTCTCGCGGAGGTTTCGGCTTTGCGGTTGTGGCGAGGGGCGGAGCTCTGCTAGTCAGAGGCATCCGTCCGCGATGTTGCGCCGAGTATCCGGGCGACAATCTTCAAAGGGGCACTTAAGACATGAAGAATGCGCGCAGTTTTCGTGCCGCCCGTCGGGGGCTTCTCTTGTCCTGCATTCTCGCTCTTGGGGTCGGCGCCTGCGCCACCCGGCCGCCGGAAAGCGATGCCGAGGCGCTGGCCGCCTACGAGCAGGCGAACGATCCGCTCGAGCCCTTCAACCGCGCCATGTGGCGGCTCAACACCACCCTCGACCATCTGATCATGCGCCCCGTCACCTGGGTCTATCGCACGATCCTGCCGAAACCCGTGCGCACGATCGTGAGCAATATCTACGCCAATGCCAACATGCCGGTGGTGATCGTCAATTCCCTTCTCCAGGGCGAATTCGGCCGCGCCGGGACCGCGACCGAGCGTTTTCTCGTCAATACCGTCCTCGGCATCGGCGGCATCGCCGACCCGGCGAGCGCCTACGGCATCGAGGTCATCGACGAGGATTTCGGGCAGACGCTGGCGGTGTGGGGCATCGGCGACGGACCCTATCTGGTGCTGCCGTTCATCGGCCCCACAAATCCGCGCGACGCGGTCGGCTTTGTCGGTGACGCCCTGTCCGATCCGTTGTCGGTATCGCTGGATGTCATCGACAAGAGATATGTCCGTTACGGCTGGAGCATCGGCGGCGTCATCGAGGCGCGAGACCGGCACTGGGGGGAGATCAAGGAGGTCTACCGGGCCGAGGACCCCTATGCCTTCGCCCGCTCCGCCTTTCGCCAGCATCGCCGCTATCTGATCTCCAACGGCGCGGCCGGGGAGAGCGACGAGGAGGAGGAGTTCTTCGACCAGGATTTCGACGACAGCGAAGAGCCGGAAAAATCACCCGCG
>CAZAEP010000201.1:0-4645 GCA_964484045.1 uncultured Sphingomonadales bacterium | reverse complement strand
TCCAGATCTCGACGAAACGATCGCCCTCGGCCTCGGCGCTGCCCGGCGGACCGCCCGGAATGCCGGGACCGTGATCGTAGAAGATTTCCGAGCACGGCCCGCAGGGACCGGTGTCGCCCATCGACCAGAAATTGTCCGCGGTCGCGATGCGGATGATGCGGTCCTCGCCAAGCCCCGCGATCCTTCGCCACAGGGCATGCGCTTCGTCGTCCTCGGCATAGACGGTGACGAGGAGCCGGGCCGCGGGCAGCCCGAACTCCCTGTGCACGAGATCCCAAGCATATTCGATCGCGGCCTCCTTGAAATAGTCGCCGAAGGAGAAATTCCCCAGCATCTCGAAGAAGGTGTGGTGCCGCGCCGTGTAGCCGACATTGTCGAGATCATTGTGCTTGCCGCCGGCGCGCACGCATTTCTGGGCCGAGGCGGCGCGGCTGTAGGGCCGTGTCTCGACGCCGGTAAACACGTTCTTGAACGGCACCATGCCGGCATTGGTGAAGAGCAATGTCGGGTCGTTGAAGGGCACCAGCGGCGCCGAAGGGACGACCTCGTGCGCGCGCGCGGCGAAGAAATCGAGAAAGGCGCGACGGATGTCGTTGAGTGCAATTGGTCGGCTCATGGATCCTCATTGCCGCCAGGGGGCTTCATGACGGCCCCACATGTCAGCGATTGCACCCCGTCCGTCAAGAGGCGGTATGTTAGGGGGCGACGCCGCCCCCTTCGCGGGGCTCGATGACGATGCGGAACTGAAAGGGCGAGTCCTTCGTCCCGGCGATCACTTCATTGACGCCGAAATATAGCGGCGCCGTCGCTTCCTGGCTGAAACGCGAGAGATAGCGGCCATCGGCGAGCGTGCCGAGATAGCTGCCCAGATCGCGCACGATGAGCCCGCCGTCGCGTTTTTCGATGGCGAAGTGCTCGGGCGAGAGCGATGCGTCACTGCCGGGGTGCAGCGCCAGTCCGTCGGGACGGATCGAGGGCGGTCGATTGGCGGTCATCATGCGGCCGATACGGAAAGGGAAGCGCTCGACCCTGACGCCGCGCTCGCCCACCTGCCGCGCGATATGCGGCGAGCCACCGAAGATGCGAATGCTGCCCAGACGGGTCAGGATCACCCTTTCGCGCGTCTCGCCGTCAATGTCGAGCATGCGCCGGTCGGCCTTCTCGAGGCGGTTGCACAGCATGCGCAGGAGGGGCAGTCCGATCGGATTGTCCTCGCTGAAGATCTGCAGGAACTGCGCCTTGTCGACCTTGAGCGCCGAGACTTCGGACAATGCGGTCATCGTGGTCGAACGCGCCTTGTCCTGAATGACCCCGCTTTCGCCGAAAATCTCGCCCTTGCCGATGACGGCGAGCCGGACGGCGCGGTCCTCGACCTGACGTGAAACCGCGACCGCCCCGGATTCGAGAACGTAGATGGCGTCACCGGGCTCCCCTTCCCGATAGATCACCTCGCCCTTCCTGAAATGGACGTTTTCCATGCGAAGCGCTCCGTGCGGAGCTTCCGGCACCCTTCTTGCCCCCGCTGATCAAATTAAGGACGGGCGCTTAAGATTTGCTTATCGGCGCCGGCGATGGCAGGAGTGCCACGGCCTTGATACGCCTCTCTGGGAGGACAGGACGAATGCCGGATTTGCGCCATTATATGAGCGAGGCGGAGATGGCGCGCTGTGTTGCAGGCGCGCTCGCCGAAGACGTGGGCGAGGGCGATATCACGAGCGCCGCCGTGATCCCGGAAACGGCGCGGCTAGCGGCGCGCATGGTCGCCCGCGAGCCGATGGTCGTCGCCGGTCTGCCGATCGCGGCCGCCGTCTTCCGCGCCTCCGACGCGGCGGCCGACCTGCATGTCTGTGCAGGCGACGGCGAGGCGGTCGCCGCCGGTGCGGTGCTGATGACGGTCGCCGGAAATGCCCGCGCCCTGCTGACGGCGGAGCGCACGGCACTCAATTTCCTCCAGCACCTCTCCGGTATCGCCACCCTCGCCCGCGCCTTCGTCGATCGCATCGCCGGCACCGGCGCGCGCATTCGCGACACGCGCAAGACGATTCCGCTGCTGCGGGCGCTCGAGAAATACGCCGCCGCCTGCGGCGGGGCCGAGAACCACCGCAGGGGTCTTCATGACATGGTCCTGATCAAGGACAATCACATTGCGGTCGTGGGCTCGGTCGCCGCCGCCGTCGCCGCCGCACGGGCCGCGGGCCATGACGACATCATGGTCGAGTGCGACACGCTCTCGCAGGTCGAGGCGGCGCTCGCCGCCGGCGCGACGCGTCTGTTGCTCGACAATATGGACCTTCCCACCCTGCGGCGTGCGGTCGCTCTTGTCGACGGACGCGCCGAGACCGAGGCCTCGGGCGGCGTCACGCTTGCGCGCGTGCGCGCGATCGCCGAGACCGGCGTCGATGTCATCTCCGTCGGCCGGCTGACGCAGAGCGCGCCGGCGGTCGATATCGGTCTCGATTACGGGGGCGGGGCCTGAGTCAGGCCTTGGCCATGAAGCGCTGAAAGCTCCGGACCGCGATCAGGACGCAGACCAGGGTAAAGAGCACAAGTGCCGCCGCAGGCACAAGAAGCGCCCCCGGCGCGGAACCGAAAAAGGCCGCGCGCGCCAGCTCCACCGCCCAGTTGACGGGATTGAAGCCGGCGGCGAACCGGATCCAGTCCGGCATCCCCGAAGGGGCCATCATCATGCTGGACAGGAAGGTGAGCGGCAGGATGATGAAATTCATGATCGCGATGATCGCGTCGTGCCGCATCACATGGAGCGCGAGCGCGTTGGACAAGGCGCCGAAGCCGGCGCCGAGAAGCGACCCGGCCACGAGCACGACAAGAAATCCCGCGACCCCGCCGCCGATATCGGCGCCGAGCAGCATCCCGACGACCAGAATGACGCTCGCCTGCACGATGACGGTCAGTCCCGACTGGGCGACATAGGCGCCGATCACCGCGCCCCGCGAGGCGGGAGTCACGAGCAGGCGATCGAGAATCGCCCGGTCGTGGTCCATCAGGAGCGCCATGCCCGAATAGGCGGACCCGAAGAGCGCCGACATGATGGCAAGCCCCGGCGCCAGGAATTCCATGTAGTTGTCGGTCCCGAAGCCCGCGAGCCTGGTGACGCCGGAAAAGAGCTGCCCGAAGAGCAGCAGCCAGATGATCGGCTGCACGATGGAGATGACCAGGAAGGCGGGCATGCGGAAATTGCGCAGCAGCAGCCGCCCGGTGAGTGTGGAAAGATCGCGAAGGAAGGTCATTTGCGGGTTTTCCCGTTGCTCGGCTCGCCGGCCGCATCGGCTTCCTCGAAGCTGCGGCCGGTGACGGACAGATACACCTCGTCGAGACTCGGACGGCTCATCGTCACCTCCTCGATGGGGACGCCATCGAGCGCGGTGACGATCGCGGGGATCGCCCGTGCGCCGTCGGGCACGCGGACATGCACGACGGTGTCGTCGATGATCGTGCCGCGCACTCCGGCGAGCCTGGTGAGACGGACGTCGCCCTCTCTCGCGAGGGACGGTTCGCGGAACCGGATGCTGACGGCGTCTCCTTCGAGCCGAGCCTTGAGGTCGTCCGGCGTGCCCTCGGCGACGATCCGGCCCCTGTCGATGATCGCGACGCGCCCGGCATAGCGGTCCGCCTCCTCGAGATAGTGGGTGGTGAGGAGAACGGTGATCCCCTCCTCCCTGGCCAGCCGCGTCACCTCGGTCCACAGCGTCGAGCGGCTCTCCGGGTCGAGCCCCGCCGAGGGCTCGTCGAGGAAGAGCACGCGCGGCCGGTGGATGAGCCCCATGGCGAGATCGAGGCGCCGCCGCATGCCGCCGGAATAGGTGCGCGCCAGTCGCCCGGCGGCCTCCTTAAGACCGAGCAGGTCGAGCAAGGCGTCGGCGCGGGTGCGCAGCGCGTCGCCGCGAAGGCCGAACAGACGCCCCTGAAGGCGCAGGTTCTCGCGGCCCGTAAGCTGCTCGTCGACGGTCGAGGACTGCGCCACATAACCGATTTCACGGCGCACGGCGGCCGCCTCGCGGACTGTGTCGTGCCCCGCCACGGCGGCCCGGCCGGCGGTGGGCCGGGCGAGTGTCGCCAGCATGCGCACGGTCGAGGACTTGCCGGCGCCATTGGGGCCGAGAAGGGCGAAGATCTCCCCCGGTTCGACGGAGAAGGAGATGCCGCGCACCGCCTCGACCGGGCCCGGATAGGTCTTTTTCAATGCCTCTACATCGATGATGGACATGAGCCGAATTGTCTCCTCGCCGGACGTTTCTCCGTTTTGATCATGAAAGGGCCCGTGACCCGAAAGACGGGCCGGTTGCGAGCCCGGGCTCCTTGCGGCCCGTCATAGCGCTTCGGGCACCAGCATCTCGCCGGCGATGACCTCGACGCAATGACCGGCGATATGGACGCGGTCGTCATCGACCCGCAGCCACAGACGACCGCCGCGCGGGGAAAGCTGCACCGCCTCGAGATCGACCTTGCCCAGACGGTCGGCCCAATAGGGTCCCGAGACGCAGTGTGCCGAGCCGGTGACGGGGTCTTCGGGAATGCCGAAGGCGGGCGCGAAGAAGCGTGAGACGAAATCGACGTCCGCCCCCGGCGCGGTTGCGATGAAGCCGTGCCGGCCCGCCTTTTCGAGTGCCACAAGATCGGGCGCGAG
>CAZAEP010000200.1:0-4676 GCA_964484045.1 uncultured Sphingomonadales bacterium | reverse complement strand
CGCTGATGCGGGTGCGCGTAAGATTGAGCCGGGCATTCTCGAGCTCGGCTTCGGCGGCGGCCAGCCGCGCCCGCGCCTGCGCCAGATGCGGCGTCCTCAGCGCAAGCGGCGCCGGTCTCGCGCTCACCCCCTCCCAGTTCCACTGCCTGCGGGCGATCTCGGCGCGGGCCTCCTCCTCGGCCAGCGCCAGGCGTGCCTCGGCGACCCGGGCCTCGGCCCCGGTGACACGCAGGCGGTAATCGTCGGGCTCGATCTCGATGAGCGTCTGGCCGGGCGCCACCGAGCCGCCTTCGATGAAGACCGGCGCCACCTTGACGATGCGGCCCGAGACCTGGGCGACGAGATCGATCTCCGTCACCGGGCGGACCTCGCCCCGGGTGGTCACCGTCAGGATCACCGGCTCGCGGCGCACCGGCGCGACGAAGAGCGCCGTCGGCCGCAGCCGTGGCTCGTCCGCCTTCTTCGGCGCGGGCTTGCCGGCATGAAGACCGACGACGATCGCCACGCCGATGCCGACGATGGCCACGGGGGCGGCAAGCCGCAGCATTCTCCGCACCGCTGTTCTCCTCGCTGTCGGGGCGTCCGGTCTGGCGCCGGGTCGCCGGCCCGGAACGCGTCGTGCGTTCCGTCATTTCCGATCGTTCTATATATCGGTCGGAGATATATCGCCTGTCAATAGGCAATTTGGCCCGGACGGTGCAGCAGGACGACCAGAAGGGCGAGCGCGATCCCCGCGGCGAAGGCGCCGGCACGGCCGCGACCGGGATTGTGCTCGACATGCGGCACGAGATGCGAGGCGCCGACATAGACGAGCACGCCGGCGACGAAGGCGAGAAGGTTGCCGAGCGCGGCGCCGGCGAGCGGTGCGACGAAAGGGTAGGAGGCGAGCATGCCCGCGGGCGTCGTCGCGGCGGCCGCGAGCGCGGCCAGAAGGAAGGATCGCCGCGCGGTGAATCCCCCCTTGAGCAACAGGACATAGACGATGATCGCCTCGGGGAACTCGTGCAGCAGAAGCCCCATGACGGCGATGAACCCGGTCATCGCGTCGACCCGGAAGGCCACCGAATAGGCGACGCCGTCGACCGTCGAATGCAGGGCGATGCCGACCAGCGGGATGATGGCGACCGCGTGTCGCTCCTCGTGCGGCGTGTGCTCGGCGTCGCCGATCGCCTGCCCCAGCAGCACCATCGCGAGATAGCCGGCGAGGAGGAAATAGGCGGCCGTCGCGGGCGCGCGGGCCATCGCCTCGGGGATCAGATGGAGAAAGGCGGCGGCGATCAGGATCCCCGCCGCGAAGGCGGCGAAAAGCACCGCATTGGCGCGGCCCCAGGCCTCGTAACGGCGGATGGCCAGCAGGCCGGCGAGTCCGACCGCGGCGGCGAGAAGGCTGAAGACGAAGGCAAGCCAGAAGGATTCGGGCACGCGCGACACCCTTGGCAAATGTTATAATATCACATTCGCATAGCAGGGTGCGCGTGTCGGCGCCAGAGGCGATCGGCGGGCAGGACGCTGCGCGTATCGCGGGATGTCGCGCGCCCGCATCCCGCCGCGTCCCGCCGCGTCCCCTTCCGCTCCCGACGCGGCGGCCGCGTTGCGTGGTCGCGCCGGCGTCAGGATTCGAGCGCCATGACCGCGGCGCCGTAGATCGGACCCGCCTCGCCGTCCTCGAGCAGGATCGCCAGATGATCGGCATCGATCGTTCCGGGCGGCTCGACGGGGAAGCGGAAATGAACCTCCTCGCCGGTCCAGACGCCGACCACCCGCGCCGCCTTGACGACATTGTGAAAGACCAGATGGCGGCCGGCATTCTCGCCGCGCGTGACCTCCACCTCGTCGACCGACTTGTACCACACCGCGCGCAGGGTGAGCGGTCGCGGCGGCGTCGCCGCCGGCAGCGACGCGATGCAGAAGATCCCCTCTTCCGAGAGCTCCACGGAAAAGTCCGCGCGCAGGCTGCGTCGCAACTGCGCCAGCGCGGCCATCACTTCCGCGCGATGCGACCCCACCATCTCGCGCCGTCCGTCGATGACCACCTCGGGCGTATAGACGCCGGGCTCGCCGAAGCGGTCATTGTACGCCCGCTGGCGCTCGACGTGGCCAGGCGCGGCGAAGGTGTCGCGCCAGCCCATGAAGTCCCAGTAGTCGACCGCCCAGGTGAGCGCCAGCACATCGTCGGCGGCGGCGACCTCCTCGAAGACGGCCTGCGCCGGCGGGCAGTTGGGACAGCCTTGGCTGGTAAAGAGCTCGACCACGGTCAGCCGCTCGCCGGCCAGCGCCGGCACTGCAAGGAAGACCAGAATCGCAAACAGGGCTCGTGACATGGCGCGCAGTCTACCGGCGTCGTCCGCGCACAGGCCAATCACCAATATGAGAGCGGGCGGTCCTCAACGGCCGGGCGCGCGGATCAGCGTGCCGACGCCGCGTTCGGTGAAGATTTCCAGAAGCGGCGCGTGCGGCACGCGGCCGTTCATGATCACCGCCGCGGCGACGCCGTTCTCCACCGCCTCGAGACAGGTCCGGGTCTTCGGGATCATGCCCCCGTAGATGACCCCTTGGTCGATGAGATCGTGCGCCGCCGCGTCGCTGAGCTCGGGGATGAGCCGCCCGTCGCGATCGAGAATGCCGTCGACATCGGTGAGCAGCAGCAGGCGTTCGGCGCCGAGCGCCTGTGCCACGGCGCCGGCCATGGTGTCGGCATTGATGTTGAAGGTCTCGCCCGCGCGACCGAGACCGATCGGCGCGATCACCGGAATGAGGCCGGCCGTGATGAAGCGGCGCAGCACCTCGCCGTCGACGGAATCCGGCTCGCCGACGAAGCCGAGATCGAGGACCTCCTCGATATGGCTGTCGGGATCGCGCTTGGTGCGGCGCACATGGCGCGCGGTGACGAAGCCGCCGTCCTTGCCCGAGAGTCCGACCGCCATGCCCCCGGCATGGGCGATGGCGGCGACCAGCCCCTTGTTGATGTTGCCGGAAAGCACCATCTCGACCACCTCGACGGTCTCGCGATCGGTGACCCGCAGGCCGTCGACGAACTCGCTCTTGATCTTCAGACGCTCGAGCATGGCGGCGATCTGCGGCCCGCCGCCATGGACCACCACCATATGGATGCCGACCTGACGCAGGAGCACGACATCTTCGGCGAACATGCGCCGGATCGTCGCGTCGCCCATCGCGTGACCGCCATATTTGACGACGAAGGTCTTGCCCGCATAACGGCGCATATAGGGCAGCGCTTCGGAGAGGATCGCGGCCTTGTCGTGAAGCGAATGCGCGGGGCTGTCGGCGGGCATGGCATCTCCCTCGGCGGGCGGACGGGTCGGTGATCCGGCGCAGGCTAGAACATGTTGCGCCGCGCGCAAATGCCTATGTCGCAATCAGCGCCGCAAGCGTCGCCCTGAGGCCGTCCAGACCGCGCCCCTTGCGGGCGCTCGTCGCATGGATCTCGGGATGACAGGCGACATGGCGCCGCGCCACCTCCGCCGTCGCCGCGACGACGGCCGCCTCCGCGTCCCGCCCGAGCTTGTCGATCTTGGTGAGAACGAGCTGATAGGGCACGGCCGCCTCGTCGAGCAGATCCATGATCGCGCGATCGTTCCTCTTGACCCCGTGCCGGGCATCGATGAGGACCAGCACGCGGCGCAGATTGGGCCGACCGCGCAGATAGTCGCGAACCAGCCGGGTCCAGGCCCTGACCGCGCTCTTCGCCGCCCGTGCATAGCCGTAGCCGGGCAGATCGACGAGAATGAGCGCCGCCGGCGGCGTGCCGAGGCGAAAGAAGTTGAGCATCTGCGTCCGCCCCGGCGTGTTCGAGGTCCGGGCCAGCGTCCTGCGCCCGGTGAGCGCGTTGACCAGCGAGGACTTGCCGACGTTCGAGCGCCCGGCGAAAGCGATCTCGACGCCGTCGGGCGGCGGCAGGTCATCGAGCCGCACGACGCCCTGCATGAAGTCGCACGGCCCCGCGAACAGGCGCCGGCCCGCCGTCATCGCCGCCGCCGTCTTCTCGTCCGCGGACGTCATCCGTCCCCCTCAGTCATTGGCGGCGACGGGCACCCCGTGACGACGCATGATCACCCACTGCTGCAGGATCGACAGCAGATTGTTCCATGTCCAGTAGATGACCAGCCCGACCGGGAAACGCGCCATGACGAAGAGGAAGATGAAGGGCATCAGCTTGAGCACCTTCTGCTGCGTGGGATCGCCGGCGGACGGGTTGAGCTGCATCTGGAAATACATGGTCAGGCTCATCAGCGCCGGCCACACGCCGATGGCGAGAAAGCTCGGCGGATCCCAGGGAACGAGGCCGAAGAGATTGGTGAGCAGCAGCGGATCGGCGGCCGAGAGGTCCTTGACCCAGAAGAAGCCCGGCTGGTGGCGCATCTCGATGGTGACGAAGAGCACCTTGTAGAGCGCGAAGAAGACCGGAATCTGGACCAGCGTCGGCAGACAGCCCGAGAGCGGATTGATCTTCTCCTTCCTGTACAGCTCCATCATCTCCTGCTGCAGGCGCGCCTTGTCGTCCTTGTAGCGCTCCTGCAGCTTCTTGATCTTCGGCTGCACGAGCTTCATCTTGCTCATCGAGGCATAGGACTTGTTGGCCAGCGGGAACATCAGCGCCTTGACGAGCACGGTGAGCAGCAGGATGGCGAGCGCGAAGCTGCCGGTCAGCGCATTCA
>CAZAEP010000199.1:0-4722 GCA_964484045.1 uncultured Sphingomonadales bacterium | reverse complement strand
ACTATGTGAAGAACATGATCACGGGCGCGGCGCAGATGGACGGAGCGATTCTGGTTGTATCGGCGGCGGACGGGCCGATGCCGCAGACGCGGGAGCACATTTTGCTGGCGCGTCAGGTTGGTGTACCGGCGATTGTTGTTTTTCTGAACAAGGTTGATCAGGTTGACGACCCGGAGCTTCTGGAGCTTGTGGAGCTTGAGATCCGGGAGCTTTTGTCGCTGTACGAGTTTCCCGGCGACGAGATACCGATCATAGCGGGGTCGGCTTTGGCGGCTCTGGAGGGTCGGGATGCGGAGATCGGTCGCGACAAGATCCTGGAGTTGATGGGTGCGGTTGACGCGTACATTCCGACGCCGGCGCGTCCGGTTGACAAGCCGTTTTTGATGCCGATCGAGGACGTGTTCTCGATATCGGGGCGGGGCACGGTGGTGACGGGCCGTGTTGAGCAGGGCGTGGTGAAGGTTGGCGACGAGGTTGAGATTGTGGGCATCCGGGAGACCTCGAAGACGGTTGTGACGGGAGTGGAGATGTTCCGCAAGCTTCTGGACCAGGGCGAGGCGGGGGACAATATCGGGGCCTTGCTGCGGGGTGTTGGTCGCGACGAGGTTGAGCGGGGACAGGTTCTGGCGCAGCCCGGGTCGATCACGCCGCACACGAAGTTCAAGGCGGAGACCTACATTCTGACCAAGGACGAGGGGGGCCGCCACACGCCGTTCTTTGCCAATTACCGTCCGCAGTTCTACTTCCGGACGACGGACGTGACGGGGACGGTGAAGCTTCCCGAGGGCACCGAGATGGTGATGCCGGGGGACAATGTGACGCTGGAGGTGGAGCTGATCAGCCCGATCGCCATGGACGAGGGGCTGCGCTTCGCCATCCGCGAGGGCGGCCGCACCGTCGGCGCCGGCGTCGTCGCCTCCATCATCGAATAGAAAACCGGTTCCGGCGGAAAGGGCTTGACAGACGTGCCAAGAAGCCGGAGTTAAGGCAATCTGAGTCGGGGGCGGCGCAACACGCCGTCCCCAGCGCTTTCTCGGTTCCGGAGTGAATGAGGCTGCCACCGGGCGAACGGAAAGTTTCGATTGCAAGGACAACCGGCACACGCTACATCCGCCGCAGCGCGCGCGGTCGAGCGTGCGGCTGCGTGGAGGAGTGTAGCTCAATTGGTAGAGCACCGGTCTCCAAAACCGGGGGTTGTGGGTTCGAGTCCCGCCGCTCCTGCCAGCATTGACGCGGGGTCACACGGGTCGGCGATCGGGCCGTCCGCGGTCCTATGGGCGACGGCAGGTTCGTGGCGGGACGCCGCGGGCGAATGAGACGGACATCATATGGCTAAGACGAGCCCGGCACAGTTTGTGCGGCAGGTACAGCAGGAATTGCGCAAGGTCACCTGGCCGTCGCGCCGCGAGACCATGGTGACGACGGGCATGGTGCTGATCATGGTTGCGCTGACCGCGGTCTTCCTGATGGCGGTGGACATGGTGCTGGCATTCGGCGTGCAGTGGGTTCTCGGGCTCGGAGGGTAGGTCAAGGTGACAGAGGTGCGTGAATCGAAGCCGGCGGCCGAGTCGCCCAAGTCGCAAGCGACGGGGGCGCGCTGGTACATCATCCACGCCTATTCGGGCTTCGAGAAGAAGGTGGCCGAGGCGGTCAGGGAGCAGGCCGTGCATCAGGGCCTCGATTCCCTGATCGAGGAGGTCACGGTGCCGACCGAGGAGGTGGTGGAGATCCGCAAGGGCCAGAAGCGCAAGGCCGAGCGGAAATTCTTCCCCGGCTATGTCCTGATCCGGATGGTGCTCACCGACGACACCTATCATCTGGTCAAGAACACGCCCAAGGTGACCGGCTTTCTCGGTCCGCAGGGCAAGCCGTCGCCGATCAGCGAGGCCGAGGCCAACCGCATCCTGCATCAGGTGAAGGAAGGTGTCGAACGGCCCAAGCCGATGGTGCAGTTCGAGGTCGGCGAGGAGGTGCGGGTGAAAGACGGCCCCTTCACCTCCTTCAACGGCATGGTCGAGGAAGTGGACGAGGAGCGCGCCCGGCTCAAGGTCTCGGTCTCGATCTTCGGTCGCGCCACCCCGGTGGAGTTGGAGTACAGCCAGGTCGAGAAGGTCTAGCTGAAGATCGTCGCGGGCACCGCCCCGGCGACGACGGATTGCGCGGGAGGCTCGCCATGGCCGCGACCGCGCCCCTCACGGGCGACAGCGCCCGCAAGCGATGTGGAGAGGAAGACGAATGGCAAAGAAGATCACCGGCTATATCAAGCTGCAGGTGCCCGCCGGCGCCGCCAATCCGTCGCCGCCGATCGGGCCCGCGCTCGGTCAGCGCGGCGTCAATATCATGGAGTTCTGCAAGGCCTTCAACGCCGCCACCGAGAAGCTCGAGAAGGGCATGCCGATCCCGACCGTGATCACGGTCTATCAGGACCGCTCCTTCTCCTTCGTCACCAAGACGCCGCCGGCGTCCTACTATCTCAAGCGCGTTGCGAAGCTCAAGAAGGGCTCGACGGCGCCGGGCAAGACGATCGTCGGCAAGGTGACGGCGGATCAGATCCGCGAGATCGCCGAGGCCAAGATGCCGGACCTGAACGCGCACACGATCGAGCAGGCGATGAGGATCATCGCCGGCTCGGCGCGCTCGATGGGTCTTGAAGTGGAGGGCCTGTGACGATGGCACGGTCGAGCAGGAGAATGCAGGAGGTGCGCGCGGCGGTGGATCGCCGCAGGATTTATCCCCTCGAGGAGGCGATCGGAATCCTGAAATCGGCGCACCGCACGAAATTCGACGAGACCGTCGAGGTGGCGGTCAATCTCGGCGTCGATCCGCGGCATGCCGACCAGATGGTGCGCGGTGTGGTCTCATTGCCGCACGGCACCGGCAAGACGGTGCGCGTGGCGGTGTTCGCCAAGGGCGCCAAGGCGGACGAGGCGAAGAAGGCGGGAGCCGACCGGGTCGGTGCCGAGGACCTCGCCGAGGAGATTCAGAAGGGCGCGGTCGATTACGACCGCATCATCGCGACGCCGGACATGATGGGCATCGTGGGCAGGCTCGGCCGTATCCTGGGGCCCAAGGGGCTGATGCCCAATCCCAAGCTCGGCACGGTGACCGTGGATGTCGCCAGGGCGGTGGCCGAGGCCAAGGCCGGGCAGGTGCAGTACCGGGTCGAGAAGGCGGGCATCGTCCACGCCGGTGTCGGCAAGCTGAGTTTCGATCCGGAAAAGCTCGAGGAGAATGTGCGCACCTTCGTCGACGCCATCATCAAGGCGAAGCCGCCGGGTGCGAAGGGTCAGTATCTCAAGGGCGTGTCGTTGAGCTCGACGATGGGCCCGGGGGTGAAGGTTTCGGTCGCGAGCCTGCATTAGGCGTCGCGGCGCGGGATGCGTCGTTCATCCGGTGCGTGGCGCCGGGCGGCGACGACAGGGTGCGAACGGACGCATGTCCGCACGTGCCCGACTGTCCGAGATTGCAGGTGTCCGCGCCCGCTCGTGCGACATGGGAAGCGGGACGGGGACGTAAACCGGAAGGCGCCTGCATGAGACGGGGTGAGGATCGATCGCGACGCGGGTCGCGGTCGCTCCACGGTCTTCCAGCGGGACGGTGGCGACACCGGCGCGCGGCGGCACCGAGGAACGCCCCCGGACAGGATGTGGTGCGCAGGGCTGGTCCTGCGCATCCGGTGCAGACCGGAGAAGCCGCAGGGCTTCTTTGGAAAGGAGGCAAGAAGTGGATCGAGCCCAGAAACGGGAGCTGGTCGCGTCCTTGCACGACGTGTTCTCGACCGCACCGGTCCTTGTGGTCACCCACTATAAGGGACTGAGCGTGGCGGAAGTGTCCGCCCTGCGCACGCGAATGCGCGAGGTGGGCGCCAGCTTCAAAGTGACCAAGAACCGGCTCACCAGGCTTGCGCTTCGCGGCACCCCGTCGGAGGTGGCGGCGGACCTGTTCACGGGTCCGACCGCGATCGGCTATTCCGACGATCCGGTGGCGGCACCCAAGGTGCTCGCCAGGTTCGCCAAGGAGAATGGCAAGCTGATCATTCTCGGTGGCGTGCTCGACGGCAAGGCGCTTGACGCTGATGGCGTCAAGGCTCTCGCCGAACTGCCGTCGCTTGACGAGCTCCGGGCCAAGCTTGTGGGTCTCGTCCAGACCCCGGCCCGGCAGATCGCAAGCATTCTGCAGGCCCCCGGAGGCCAGGTCGCACGCGTCCTGGCGGCCCATGCCGAGAAGCAGGAAGCCGCGTGAGCTTCTGTTGAACCGTTGGAACGAAACGCCCTGTCCATGAGGGCACCTTTGGAGTAGGAACGAAATGGCTGCAAATCTGGAGAAAATCGCCGACGAGCTTTCGAGCCTGACCGTCATGGAGGCGGCCGAGCTGTCGAAGATGCTCGAGGAAAAATGGGGTGTTTCCGCCGCCGCGCCGGTGGCGGTGGCGGCCGCGGGTGCGCCCGGCGCCGGTGCCGAGGCGACCGAGGAGAAGACCGAGTTCGACGTCATCCTGACCGCTTTCGGCGACAAGAAGATCAATGTCATCAAGGAAGTCCGGGCGATCACCGGGCTTGGCCTCAAGGAGGCCAAGGAACTGGTCGAGGCCGCGCCGAAGCCGCTCAAGGAAGGCGTGAGCAAGGAAGAGGCCGAGAAGATCAAGAAGCAGCTCGAAGAGGCGGGTGCGACTGTCGAGCTCAAATAGCGCCTCCCTCAGGGCGCGGGAAAGGAGTCCCTTCA
>CAZAEP010000198.1:0-4727 GCA_964484045.1 uncultured Sphingomonadales bacterium | reverse complement strand
GGGTCGAACTCGACATGCTGCCGCCCGAACTGGTCAATGGCTCGGCGGAGCTCCTGCGTCCGGACAGCTCGCTGGCGATCATGGCGGCGCCCTTGCGCGAGGCGCGAGAAGCATTCGAGCGCGAATATCTCAAGATTCAGATCACTCGCTTCTCCGGAAATATCTCGAAAACCGCGCATTTCATCGGCATGGAGCGCAGCGCCCTGCACCGGAAACTGAAGAGTCTCGGGATCGCGGCGGCGGATCGACGGCGCAATTGACGCCTGCGCCCATCTGCGCTCTAGTCGGCCGCCAGCCATGAGCGTCATGGCGCCGGGAACGAGAAGCCTATGAAAGTCATCATCTGCGGGGCCGGCCAGGTCGGCTACAATATCGCCCGGCACCTTGCCGAGCAGAAGAACGACGTGACGGTGATCGACCGCTCGCCGAAGCTCATCCGCAAGATCAGCGAGCTGCTCGACGTGCAGGCCCTCGAAGGTCATGCCTCCGATCCCAATCTCCTTGATCAGGCGGGAGCGGCGGACGCCGACATGCTGATCGCGGTGACCATTTCCGACGAGGTCAACATGGTCGCCTGCCAGATCGCCCATTCGCTGTTCAACATTCCCACCAAGATCGCGCGCATTCGCAATCAGGCCTATCAGGAGCCGCAATGGAGCGATCTCTTCACGCGCGACAATCTGCCGATCGACGTCATCATCTCGCCCGAGGAGGAGGTGGCGCGCGCGATCTACCGGCGGCTTGAGGTTCCCGGCGCGTTCGACACGATCCCGCTCGCCGGGGACCGGGTGCGCGTTCTCGGACTGTGGCTCGAGGACAACTGTCCGGTCGTCGACACGCCCTTGCGGCAGCTCACCGAGCTCTTTCCGGACCTGCGCATCCGCGTTCTCGCGATTCTGCGTGGCGACCGGGTCTTCGTGCCCTCGGCCGACGATCACATGGAAGTCGGCGACGGTGTCTATATCGCGGTCGAAAGCGCCCATGTGCCACGGGCCATGGGGGTGTTCGGTCATGAGGAAGCGGCGGCGCGACGGGTGGCCATCATCGGTGGCGGCTCGGTGGGTCTCTTCCTTGCCGGACGCCTCGAGGCCCACACCCCGCGCATTCATGTCAAGCTGGTCGAATGCAACGAGGAGCGGGCAGCCTTCGTCGCCGACAAGCTGGCGCGCACCATCGTCATTCTCGGCGATGCCCTCGACGAGGAAATCCTGCGCGAGGCGAATGTCGCCGAGGCCGAGACCGTGGTGGCGGTCACCAACGAGGACGAGGTCAACATCCTCTCCACGTTGCTCGCCAAGCGGTTCGGGGCGAAACGCGGTGTCGCGCTCATCAACAATCCGGTCTTCGGCCCGCTCGTCGGCACACTGGGGATCGATGTCCGTGTCGATCCGCGGGAAATGACGGTCTCGACGATCCTGCGCCACATCCGCCGCGGGCGAATCCGCGATCTGCACTCGATCCTCGACGGCAAGGCCGAGATCATCGAGGCCGAAACGCTGGAGACCTCTCCGCTGGTCGGGAAGACCGTGCGGCAGATCAAGTTGCCGCACGGCGTCGTCATCGGCGCCATCGTGAGAAACGACGAGGTGATCATCCCGCGCGGAACGACCGAGTTCTCGGCCGGCGACCGGGTCATCATTCTCGCCATGACGGACGCCGTGGCGACGGTCGAGAAGCTTTTCTCCGTACGTCTGGAATTCTTCTAGGCCCCCGGCCGAGTCGAAATCGCGAGTCGCCCACACGAAACACGTGTCCGGTCCGACCCGACGATTACGAATGCAAGCTTTCGCGCGGGGTCTCCGGAAATGTTTGTGGCGGCGCAACAATCGTGTCAGATTGGAAAGGCAGAAAGGGCTCTGCACCTTGAACGCCTGAATCGCGTTATATATTGCTCAGGAGAGGCTTGATTTCAGGCGCGGGTCGGTCGCTCACAAGGGGGCGGTCGCGATGAACGGAAACAACAAGAATGGCGGCACATGTCTGAGAAAACACAAAACCTTCAGGACGTCTTTCTCAATAACATCCGCAAGGCCAAGACACCGGTCACGGTGTTCCTGGTCAATGGCGTGAAGCTCCAGGGCGTGATCACCTGGTTCGACAATTTCTGCGTTCTCTTGCGCCGGGACGGTCATTCGCAGCTCGTCTACAAGCATGCGATCTCGACCGTCATGCCGGCGACACCGATCCAGCTTTTCGAGCCGGACAAGGAAGACGGCGGGAATGAGTAAGGCGCACCGCCGCTGCGATCTGTGAGGGCGACTGGGTCAGGTGACGGGAAGGGTTCCGCCACGAGACCTGCGGCATGCGTGCGGGCGATCGTTCTTCACCCCTATGTGAAGGCGACGGTGCGCGGAGTCCGGCCATCGGACCGCACGCCCGCGGCTTGTCTCTCGGAGGTCGTCGGCCTTGCACGGGCGATCGATGTGGCAGTGCTCGAGAGCCGTCTCGTGCCGCTCTCCGAACGGCACCCCGCAACTCTTCTGGGGCGCGGCAAGGTCGCGGAGATTGCCGACCGGGTCGCCGCTCTGGATGCGGCTCTGGTGATCGTCGACGCCCCCCTCTCTCCGGTACAGCAGCGCAATCTCGAGCGGACGTGGGGGGCGAAGGTCATCGACCGTACCAGCCTCATCCTCGAAATCTTCGGCAAGCGGGCCCACACCAGGGAAGGGGCGCTGCAGGTCGAACTTGCGCATCTCACCTGGCAGCGCTCGCGGCTGGTGCGCTCCTGGACCCACCTCGAGCGGCAGCGCGGCGGCTTCGGCTTCCTGGGCGGTCCCGGCGAGACCCAGATCGAAGCCGACCGCCGGCTCATTGACGAACGCATCGCGCAGATCCGTCGCCAGCTCAAGACGGTGACCCGCACACGCGGGCTTCATCGTCGGCAACGGGAAAAGGCGCCATTTCCGGTGGTTGCGCTCGTCGGCTACACGAATGCCGGCAAATCGACGCTCTTCAACCGCCTGACCGCCGCCGAGACGATGGTCGCGGACATGCTCTTTGCCACCCTCGATCCCACCATGCGGGCGATCCGGCTCGGACCGCGATCCCGGCGCAAGGTGATCCTGAGCGACACGGTGGGGTTCATCTCGGACCTGCCGACCGATCTTGTCGCGGCCTTTCGAGCGACGCTCGAGGAGGTGCGCGCGGCCGATCTCATTCTCCATGTGCGCGACATCGCCCATCCTGATACGGATGCGCAGAAGGCGGACGTGCTGGCGATCCTCGGCGATCTCGGGGTCGGACCCGACAATCCGGAGGCGCCGCCGGTTCTCGAGGTGCTCAACAAGATCGATCTCCTCGACGAGGATGCCCGCGAAGCGCTTGCGAACCGCGCGCGCCGCGATCCGGGGCTGGTTCCGCTATCGGCCCTGAGCGGCGAGGGGATCGAGCACCTGCTCGGACGTCTCGAGGCGGTCTTCGCCCGTTCCGATCGGGCGTTCGAGATCGCGCTCGAGCCGCAGGAAGGGCGGGCGCTCTCCTGGCTGCACCGCCACGGCCAGGTGCTGCGCGAGCGCACCGACGCGCATGGCCGCATCCATCTTTCGGTGCGCCTCGACCCGGTCTCGCTCGCGCGTTTCGAGAAGGCGACCGGTCACAGTCTGCCCGGAATCGGCCCCTCATAACGCGCGAACCAGCCCAGCACATTGGCCACCTTGGCAATGAGCTGGCTCGGCCGCGACGCGATATCGTGGCTGGCGCCCGGGAGGCGCACCATCGCGGTATCGATATGGCGCAGCTTCAGGGCGCCGTAGAGCTGCTCGGTCTCCGAGATCGGCGTGCGGTAGTCGGCTTCGCCGGTGATCAGCAGCGTTGGCGTCTTGACATTGCCCACCAGCGAGAGCGGCGAGCGCCGCCAATAATGCGCATGATCCTCCCAGGGCATGGCGGGAAACCAGTAACGCGTGAAGACGGGGGCGAAATCGGCGGTGAGCGCGAAGCTCGTCCAGTTGATGACCGGTTTCTGCACCGCGGCGGCGCGGAAGCGCTCGGTCTTGCCGACGATCCAGGCGGTAAGCACGCCGCCGCCCGAGCCGCCGGTGACATAGAGGCGCTTCTCGTCGATAGAGCCCCTGGCGATCACCGCATCGACGACATCCATGAGGTCGTCATAGTCATGGCCGGGGTAGGCGTGATGGATGAGATTGCCGAAATCCTTGCCATAGGATGTCGAGCCGCGCGGATTGGCGTAGACGACGACATAGCCTGCAGCCGCGTAGAGCTGCAGCTCGGCGGCGAAGCGCGGCCCGTAATCGGCGAAGGGGCCGCCGTGGATTTCGAGCAGGAGCGGATAACGCTTGCCTGCGTCGAAACCCGGCGGCTTCATGATCCAGCCTTCGATCTCGCGGCCGTCGACATGCGAAGCGACACGGATCTCTTCGAGCGTCGCGAGCTCACGGTGGCCGAGCAGGTCCTCATTGAGGCCGGTGAGACGGCGTACCGTCCCCTTCCTGTCGATGATGGCCAGATCGCCGGGGCGGCGCGGGCTCGTCACCATGGTCGCCAGCCGGCCGCCGGGGCCGACCGCGAACGAGCCCGAGCCATAGGGCCGGCCGATCGAGGTGCCGCCGATATTCTCCGCCACCACCCGCAGCTTGCCCTTGAGGCTGACATAGCCGAGCCTGGTGACCCCGGAATCGTCATAGAGGAAGTAGAGACCGCGCCCGTCGGGTGCCCATTCGGGGGCGCGCACCGAACGATCGAGCGCCGCGGTAAGCGCCCGCGCTTCC
>CAZAEP010000197.1:0-4755 GCA_964484045.1 uncultured Sphingomonadales bacterium | reverse complement strand
CCTTGGGGCCGAGCGTCACCTTGACCGCATTGGCAAGCGTGTCGACGCCCTTGAGGATGCGCGCACGCGCATCGGCGGAAAATTTCACTTCTTTGGCAGCCATCGGCATTTCCTTTACTGTTGCTGCGTTTCCTGCGTTCCGGATTGCTGGACTTCCGTGGGCGGGCCGGCCTTCAGCCGAGGATGCCCAGAATGTCGGATTCCTTCATGATGAGCAGCTCTTCGCCGTCGATCGTGACCTCGCTCCCCGACCATTTGCCGAACAGCACGCGGTCGCCCGCCTTGACGTCGAGCGGCACGAGCTCGCCCTTCTCGTCCCGGGCACCCGGGCCGACGGCGACGACCTCGCCTTCCTGCGGCTTTTCCTTCGCGGTGTCGGGGATGATGATTCCTCCCTTGGTCTTTTCCTCGCTCTCGACGCGGCGCACGAGAACGCGATCATGCAGTGGGCGAAACGCCATCTTTTTTCCTCCTGTGGACCTGTCTCGAAAAACGGCTCGTCCGGTCGACCGGACGGGCCGGATGCGAGCTGTTGGCACTCCCGGTCGGCGAGTGCCAGCAAACGCTGGCCTTAGTTGGGGATGGCGCGAGCAAAGTCAAGGATCGTTTCCCGGCTTTTGTCGGTTTTGCCCTCTCGCCAAGAGGGCCGGAGCATGGCAAGCTCCGGAAAAAACGGGGGCAGGAGGGATGCCGGACGCCGCAGCCGGGGAAGATTCATGACCGCAGCCACGCTTCATGTCGCCATTGTCGGCACGGGGCCGGCGGGCTTCTACACGGCGGAAGCGCTCGCCGCGGACCCTGCGGTGCGGATCGACATGATCGACCGCCTGCCGACACCATACGGGCTCGTGCGCGGCGGCGTCGCCCCCGACCATCAGTCGATCAAGGCGGTGACGCGTCGTTACGAAAAGACGGCGGAGACGGAGAATGTGCGATTCATCGGCAATCTGACGGTCGGCCGCGACATCGCCACCGACGAGCTTCTGGCGCTCTATGATGCGGTCGTGCTCGCCACCGGCGCGCCGGAGGACCGCCCGCTCGGCATCAAGGGGGCCGACCTTCCGGGCGTCATCGGCTCGGCGGCCTTCGTCGGCTGGTACAATTGCCATCCCGATTTCGCCGGTCTCGACATCGACCTCGACATCTCCTCGGTGGCGGTGATCGGCAACGGCAATGTCGCGCTCGATGTCGCACGCGTGCTCGCGAAGACCGCGGACGAGATGGCGCAGTCCGATATCGCACCCTATGCCGCCGAGAGAATTGGACGCGCGCCCGTTCGCGACATCTACGTCTTCGGCCGCCGCGGCCCGCTGCAGGCGCATTTCTCCTCCAAGGAGCTGGCCGAGATGGGAACGCTGGCGCGCGCCGTCCCCCTCGTCGATGCGGCGCAGCTCCCGTCCGAGGCCGAGGAGGAGAAGCTCGAGCCGGCACGGCGCAAGATCATCTCGATCCTGCGCCGGTTCGCCCACAACCGGCCCGAGGACAAGCCGGTTCGCATTCATTTCGAATTCTTCTCGCGCCCGGCCGAGGTGCTCGGCGCCGGTTGCGTCTGCGGTCTCAGGCTCGAACGCACGCGGCTCGAGGACGAGCGCGCCGTCGGCACGGGCGTCTATTTCGAGGTCCCCTGCGGCCTCGTCATCCCCTGCATCGGCTACCGCACGAGCCCCATTCCCGGGGTGCCCTACGACGAACGGGCGGGCCGTTTCGTCAATGCGGAGGGAAAGGTCCGCGATCGTCTCTATGCCGTCGGCTGGGCCCGCCGCGGGCCCACCGGAACCATCGGCACCAACAAGCCCGACGGGGCGGACATCGCCGCGCGAATCCGCAGGGAGGTCGCCCCGGCGGGACGCGCAGGCGGCGCCGGGCTCGACCGCCTGATCGCCGAGCGCGGCATCGAGGTGGTCGACTTCGCCGGCTGGAAACGCATCGACGAGACGGAATGCCGGGCCGCCCCGGCGCCGCATCCGCGCTTGAAGTTCGCACATATTGCGGACATGCTGGACGTTGCCCGGGGCGAGGATCGGGCGGCGCCCCGCGGAGCCTTTTCGCCGCAACAGGCCGAGGACCGATGAAAGCATTCTTCAGATTTCTCTGGGGCGCGATAAAGGCGTTCCATGTCGTCGCGGCGAGCGTCCTGCTCGTCTTCGTCTACATCCTGCTCGCCAGCGCCTTCGCCGAAAAGCCGGTGATCATCGTTCCCGAGAAGGCGGCGCTTCTTTTCGCGCCCCGGGGCGTGCTGGTGGAAAAGCGTCGCGATCCGACGATCAACGATCTCGCCGACGGCGCTTCGATCGCCAGGGAGGTCGTCCTCCGCGACGCCGTCCGCGCGCTCGCGGCGGCGAAGGACGATACGCGCATCGCCGCCCTCGTCCTCGATCTCGACGACTTCCTCGGCGGCGGCCCGGCGGCCCTGCACCGGCTCGCCGCCGCGATCGAGGATTTCAAGGGCTCGGGCAAGCCGGTCTTCGCGATCGGCGACAGTTACAGCCAGGCGCAGTATCTCCTCGCCGCCCATGCCGACAAGCTGTGGATGAACCCGATGGGAAGCGTCGACATCACGGGGTACGCCATCTATGTGCCGCATTTCGCCTCGGCGCTGAAAAAGCTCGGGGCCAAGGTCCACGTCTTCCGCGTCGGAACCTACAAGTCGGCGGTCGAGCCCTTCATCCGCGACGACATGTCGGCAGCCGCCAAAGAGGCCAATCGCGCCTTCCTCAACCTTCTCTGGGACCGCTATATCGACGAGGTGACGCGTCTGCGCGGGCTCGAGGACGGCGCCATCGAGCGCGCCATCGCCGAGATCGTCCCGCGCCTGCAGGCGGCCGACGGCGACAGCGCGCGCTTCGCGCTGAGGGAAGGATGGGTGGACGAGCTGCGCTCGCGTCAGGCCATGCGCGAGGGCGTCGCCGAGATCGTGGGGAGCGATTCGCGCACGGGATTCCGCCAGATATCCTACACCGACTATCTCAAGACGCTGGATCGCGAAGGGAACGACGCGGCGCCCGCCATCGCCGTCATCACGCTGCGCGGGGCGATCGTTCCCGGCAAGGCGCCGCGCGATCAGATCGGCAGCGAGAACGCGCTCGCGCTCATCGCCCGCGCGCGCCGCGACAAGGCCGTGAAGGCGGTGGTGCTGCGCGTCGACAGCCCGGGCGGCAGCGCCTTCGCCTCCGAGCTCATCCGTCAGGCGCTGCTCGACCTCAGAGACAGCGGCAAGCCGCTCGTCGTCTCCATGGGGTCGGTGGCGGCCTCGGGCGGCTACTGGATCTCGACGGCCGCCGACGAGATCTGGGCGGCGCCCGAGACCGTCACCGGCTCGATCGGCATCTTCGGGCTCGTCATCACCATCGAGGACACGCTCGATGCCATCGGCGTTCACAGCGACGGGGTCGGCACGACGCCGCTCGCCGACGCCTTCGACCCCACCCGCGGCCTCAGCGAGACCGCGGCGGCGCTCCTGCAGACCGGGATCGAAAGCGGCTATCGCAAGTTTCTCGAGCGTGTCGCCGAGAGCCGCGGCATGACGACCGAGGAGGTGGACGGGATCGCGCAAGGCCGGGTCTGGGCCGGCGAAACCGCTCTCGAGCTCGGCCTCGTCGACCATCTGGGCTCGCTCGAGGACGCCATCGCCGCCGCCGCGAAACGCGCCGAGCTCGCCGAGGGCGCTTACGGCGTGCGCTATATCGAGGAAAAGCCCTCCCGCTTCGAGCAGTTTCTCCTGAGCCTGATGGGAGAAGCCGAAGCGATCGGCCTCCTCCCCGCCCCCGTCTCCGGTCCGGCGGCGGTCTATGCGGGCGTCTCCGACCGCATCCGGGCGGCCTTCGACCGTCTCGCCTGGCTCTCCGACCCCGCCGGCGTCTTCGCGATCTGCCTTGCCTGCGACGCGCATTGACGGAAGAGGGGCGGGTATGGGGACGAGGAAGAATCGGGAAACGGACGGCTGGCGCGAGAAACTGACGCCGGAGCAATACTATATCTGTCGTCAGGGCGGTACCGAGCCCCCCTTCTCCGGGCGCCTTCTCGAGGAAAAGCGCGACGGCGCCTATCACTGCGTCGCCTGCGGCGCGGAGCTCTTCATCTCGGGCACGAAATTCGATTCGGGCTCGGGCTGGCCGTCCTTCTTCGCCCCGGCGAGCGCGCGCGCCGTCACCGAGATCCGGGACGAAAGCCACGGCATGGTGCGCACCGAGGTCCGCTGCGCGCACTGCGACAGCCATCTCGGCCATGTCTTCCCCGACGGTCCGCCGCCCACCGGGCGCCGCTACTGCATCAACTCCCTGGCGCTCGAATTCCGCCCCGCGACCTGAGCCCCGGGCGGCCTTTCCGGACCCCGCCGGGCGCCGCCCGTCATCGAAGTTTCATCAACAGAGGCTATGCGACCTGTGGCAGGAGCTTGCGTGATCGCCTGCGGCGTATTACCGCCCGCCCGGCGGCACAGGAAACCGACATGAAGGACATGAAGGAGAGGACCGCATCATGGCATTCCGCACGTTCACATCCCGACCCGCGCGCGCCGCGCTCGCGGTCTCGATCTCGCTCCTGGCAACCCCGGCCGCGGCACAGGACGTCGCAGCCCTGCGGCAGGAGATCGAGCTGTTGAAGGCGCAGTTGCAGGCGCTCGAAAAGCGAGTGGAGCAGGCCGAAAAGACCGGCAGCGCGCCGCTCGAGGTCGAGGCCAAGGGGGCTCCGCGCTTCTCGGGCACGGGCTTCAAGGCCTTCAAGCTGCGCGGCCGGGTGCAGACCGACCTCGGCATC
>CAZAEP010000196.1:0-4800 GCA_964484045.1 uncultured Sphingomonadales bacterium | reverse complement strand
CGGCGAGCCCACCGTATGTTCGGAGACCTGCGTCGGGCGCATCCGCTATCTCGGCGTTCTCCTCTATGACGCGGACCGCATCGCCGCGGCGGCCGCGGTCGAAGACGAAACGGATCTCCATGCGGCGCAGCTTTCCATCTTCCTCGATCCTCACGACCCCGCGATCCTGGCCGAAGCCGGTCGGCAGGGGATCCCCGAGGACTGGCTCAAGGCGGCGCAGCGCTCGCCGGTCTACAGGATGGCGGTGGACTGGCGCATCGCCTTCCCGCTGCATCCCGAGTTCCGCACCCTGCCCATGGTCTGGTATGTGCCGCCGCTGTCGCCCATCCAGAGCATGGCCGAGGGCGGGCTCATCGACAGCGACACGGCCATCCCCGACGTCCGCGCGCTCCGGATTCCGGTCCGCTATCTCGCCAATCTGCTGACCGCGGGTGCGGAGGCGCCGGTGGTCGCGGCGCTCGAGCGCATGTTCGCGATGCGCGCCTATATGCGCGGCGTCAAGATCGAAGGCGCCCCCGATCCCGACATCGCGGCACGCGTGGGCCTGACGCCCGAAGCGATCGAGGACATGTATCGCCTGATGGCGATCGCCGATTACGAGGATCGTTTCGTCATTCCCACCGCCCATCGCGAGCATGCCGGTGACGCGCAGACGCTGCGCGGCGGCTGCGGCTTCAGCTTCGGCAGCGGTTGTTTCGGCGGCGACCCGGTCGCCGCGGCGGAACGGGCGCGGCCGGCCTTTGCCGGGGCCGCGAACGACCCGGAGGACGAGCGATGAGAGATCGTGAAAACAGTCGGATCTTCAAGGCGCTCTCGCTTCTTCTCGCCTATCCGCAAGCGGAGATCCGGACCGCGCTCGCCGATATCCGCGCCGTGATCGAGGCGGAGGGGGCGTTGCCGGCGCCGGTGCGGCAGGCGCTTGGCGCGTTCATCGACGCGTGGGCCGTGACGCCGCAGCTCGATCTCGAGGAGCGCTATGTGGCGCTGTTTGATCGCACGCGGGGCCTGAGCCTCGACCTCTTCGAGCACATCCACGGCGAGGCCCGCGACCGCGGTCAGGCGATGGTCGATCTCAAGGCGCTCTATCGCCGCCACGGTTTCGATCTCGCGGCGCCGGAGCTGCCGGATCATCTGCCGCTCTTTCTCGAATTCCTCTCCACCCGTCCGCGCGCCGAGGCGCGGGCGCTGCTCGGGCGCGTGGTCCGCATTGTCGAACGGTTGGCGGCACGGCTCGGTGAGCGCCGGAGCCCCTATGAGGCGGTCCTGCAAGCGCTCGTCGCGCTTGCCGATCGCGCGGCGGCTGCCGATGACGTCGCACCGCCATCCTCGGATGCGCTCGACGACCCCCATGATCTTGCCGCACTCGATCGTGCCTGGACGGAGGAGGCGGTGAGCTTCGGCCCCGGCGCCTGCCCGGCCGCCGGGCGCTGTCCGGGCGCCGGCGTGCCCTGTCCGCCCGCACGGCCCCGCAAGGCTTGAGGAGCAAGGCCCATGTCCACCCTTTTCCACGGCTTCTTCTTCGGCATCTATCCCTATATTGCACTCACCGTGCTCGCCGTCGGCTCCATCCTGCGCTACGACTGCGCGCCCTATTCCTGGCGTTCGGGCTCGAGTCAGCTTCTGCGCCGGCGGCAGCTCGTCACCGGTTCGGTGCTCTTCCACGGCGGCGTTCTGGTGATCTTCGCCGGCCATTTCGTCGGGCTTTTGACCCCGATCGCGGTGTTCGAAGCCTTCGGCATCAGCCATGGCGCCAAGCAGATCCTGGCGATGGTCGTCGGCGGGCTCGCCGGGGGGCTCGCCTTCATCGGGGCCTCGATGCTGCTCCACCGGCGTCTTCTCGATCCGCGCATCCGACGCACGTCGAGCTTCGGCGATATCGCGATCCTCATGCTGCTGTGGCTGCAACTGCTGCTCGGGCTTTCGACCATCACGGTGTCGGCGCAGCATCTCGACGGCTCCGAAATGGTCCGGCTGATGACCTGGTCGCAGGGGATCTTCACCTTCCGCGCCGACGCCTGGACGCTGATCGTCGACGCCCATCCGATCTTCAAGGCGCACCTCATTCTGGGACTGACGATCTTTCTCGTCTTCCCCTTCACCCGTCTCGTCCACATGCTCTCGGCGCCGCTGCGCTATCTCTGGCGGCGCGGCTATCAGATCGTGCGCACGCGCGGGGCGACGGGATGAGCGCAGGGCGGTGCAGGGCGATGCTCAACGGCTCTCCAGCGCGGCGAGCACGTCGCGGGTGAAGCGGGCGAGCGTGAAGCCCGCGCCGCCGGCGGGGTCGTAGCCGCGGCGCACGATGACCAGGTTTCGCGAGGGAATGATCATGAGATACTGCCCGCGATTGCCGCGCGCGGCGAAAGCGTCGTCGGGGACCTCGGGCACGCGCGCGTCGTAGAGCCACCATTGCGCGCCATAGCCGGGGCTCTCGCGACCGGCGCGCCGGGGCGGCTGCGCCGGCGCCGGGGTGGTCACGTAGCGCACCCAGCCGTCGGGCAGGAGGCGGCGGCCCCGCCAGACGCCGTCGCCGAGATACAGAAGTCCGAGCCGCGCGAGATCGCGCGCCGTCGTCCAGACCTGGCTCGAGAGGATGAAATTGCCGTCCCAGTCGGTCTCGGGCGTGGTGTGGGTCATGCCCAGGGGCAGAAGCACGGCCTCGAAGGGAAAGCGCCAATAGCTGTCGTCGTCGCCGATCGCGGCGCGCAACGCGCGGACGGCGATCAGCGTGTCGTTGTTGGCGTATTTCCAGCGTCCGCCCGGCGGCGCCTCGAGCGACGTGCGGGTCGCGGTGTCGGTGACCAGCCCGCCGCCCATATAGACGCGGTCGGTGCGGTTGCCGGCGCGGTTGCTGTCGAGCCCCGAGGCCATGTGCAGCAGGTCGCTCAGGCGGATGCGCCGGCGCGGGTCGGCCGGGCGCTGCCACTCGGGCACCGGCGCGGGCGCCTCGACGTCGAGCAGGCCGCGGCCGACGGCGGCGCCGATGACGGTGGCGGCGAGGCTTTTCGCCACCGACCAGGTGCGCTGCGCGGTGGTCGGCGTGAAGCCGTCGGCATAGCGCTCGGCGAGGATGGCCTCGGGGGTGGCGATGAGAATCGCCGAGGTGACGGCGTCGCGGCCGTAGGTCCGGCCGGTGAACACGTCATCGAGAATGCGGTCGAGCGCCGCGTTCCCGCTCGATCCGTTCACCGGGGCGCGGCGCGTCCAGGGCGCGCCGTCGTCGTGCAGGGGGTCGATGTCGGCCTCGAGGTGGATGCGCGGCATCCTTGCGCCGTCTTCCGGATCGGCGCCCACCGGCAGGCTGACGCAACCCAGATGCGGCCGCCACTGGGCGATGCGGGGCGGCATGGCGTCGTCATAGGCGACGCGAACCTGATGCCGCGCGCGGTCGATCACGGCCGGCGGCAGGGCCGCAAGCCGCTCGGCGATCAGCGGATAGACGCCGGCAAGCTCGTGGCCGGCGATCTGCGCCGGGGTCCTGTGGCCCTCGAAGAGACCGCTGCAGGTGAACTGCGCCTTGTAGCCCGCGGCATAGGCGGCGAGGGTGGCGTCCGTCTCCTCCGCCGCCCGCGCTCCCGATGTCGCCAGCAGCAGCGCGGCGAGCCCGAATGCCCTCCCGGCGCACGTCGCCCGAAGCCGTCGTTCCATGATCCCTCTCCCCATGGCCGGTACCGGTAGCGGGGAGAGTGCCCCTCGGCATCCCTTCTGGCAAGGGCGCGAAAACTTGCCGCAGATGTGCGGTTTTTTTTGATTTCGATCAAAGCATGCGCGACAAAGAACGAGGCATAGCGGACGCATGTCCGTCGGCCGGCGGCGCGCAGGGCGCGGCCGCGAACGACCGGCCATCGAGATCCGGTCATCGAGATGGAGGGGAAAGAGATGACGTCAGCGGAGCTCAACGACCCGTCCCGCCTGCCCTTGCGGGCATGGGCGATGATCGTCGTCTTCATCGCGGCCGCGCTCGGCGCGGTGATCGTCGCGGCGCACGCGCTCGATACGCCGATGCGCGTGCATGCGCTCTTCTTCGCCGCCTTCTTCGTCTTCGGCATCGCCGCGGTGGCGGCGCACCGTTATCCCGCCGCCGGCGAGACGGTCGGCGGCTATAACGAGACCATCGTCCGCTACGGGCTGGTGGCCTCGGTCTTCTGGGGGATCGCCGGCTTTCTCGTCGGGGTCGTGATCGCGCTGCAGCTCGTCTTTCCGGCGCTCAATTTCGACACCGCCTTCACCAATTTCGGGCGCCTGCGGCCGCTCCATACCTCGGCCGTCATCTTCGCCTTCGGCGGCAATGTGCTGATCGCCACCAGCTTCTGGGTGGTGCAGCGCACCTGTCGGGCGCGACTCGCCGGCGAGATCGCACCCTGGTTCGTCTTCTGGGGCTATCAGCTCTTCATCGTGCTGGCCGGGACCGGCTATCTGATGGGGGTGACGGAGGCGCGCGAATACGCCGAGCCCGAATGGTATGTGGACATCTGGCTGACCATCGTCTGGGTGGTCTATCTGCTGGTCTTTCTCGGCACGCTGGCGAAGCGCCGCGAGCCCCATATCTATGTCGCGAACTGGTTCTATCTCGCCTTCATCGTCACCATCGCGATGCTCCATGTCGGCAACAATCTCTCGGTGCCGATCTCGCTCTTCTCGTCGAAATCGGTGGCCGCCTTTTCGAGCACGCAGGATGCGCTCATCCAGTGGTGGTACGGTCACAATGCGGTGGGCTTCTTCCTCACCGCGGGCTTTCTCGGAATCATGTACTATTTCGTGCCCAAGCACGCCGAGCGCCCGGTCTATTCCTACCGACTG
>CAZAEP010000195.1:4100-4867 GCA_964484045.1 uncultured Sphingomonadales bacterium | reverse complement strand
GGAAAAGGGCGCCGCGCTGGCACGGGAGAACGCGCTCCTCCGCGTCGGCGCGGAGCAGATCGATGCGGGGACGGCGGACGGCGCCCCGCGGCTGCGCAAGGTCGCCGACGCCCGCCTGCCGATGGCCGACGCGCCGGGCGGACGCATCATCGCCTTCCGCCCCGAGGACGGCGGCATCGAGCATCTCGCGCTGCTCCTCGGCGACCCGAAGCCCTCCGACCCGGTCCTCGTGCGGCTTCATTCCGAATGCCTCACCGGCGATGTTCTGGGCTCGCTCAAATGCGATTGCGGCACGCAACTGCGCGAGGCGCTCCGGCTCATCGACGCCGCCGGCGGCGGGGTGCTCCTCTATCTCGCGCAGGAGGGGCGCGGCATCGGGCTCATCGCCAAGCTCAAGGCCTATGCGCTGCAGGATCAGGGCTTCGACACGGTGGATGCCAATCTCCGCCTCGGCTTCGCCACCGACGAACGCGCCTTCGCCCCGGCGGCGGCGATGCTGCGCGCGCTCGGCTTCACCCGCATCCGGCTTCTCACGAACAATCCCGAAAAAGTGACCGCGCTCGAGGCGCACGGCATCACGGTGATCGAGCGGGTCGGGCACCGTTTCCCGGCGAACCCGCACAACGCCCATTATCTGGCGACCAAACGCGACCGCAGCGGCCACATCCTCTGAGACCGCTCAGGGGCGGGGCGTGCGCGGCCCGAAAATGGCGGTGCCGATGCGCACATAATCGGCGCCCATGGCGGCGGCGATCTCGAAATCGCCG
>CAZAEP010000195.1:0-4090 GCA_964484045.1 uncultured Sphingomonadales bacterium | reverse complement strand
TCATGCCCATCGAGCGCCGGGCGAGGCCGTGCCGGCGCGCGAGCCTGGTCAGAAGCGCGAAATGAAGCGCCGGGTCGTCGTCGCGCGGCGGAATGCACATCAGGCCGACGACGGGAAGGCCGAGCGCGTCGCGGGCGAGCGCGACGAGGGCGTCGAGATCGGCCGGCAGAACGCCGCCCTTCTGCGGCTCCTCCCCGGTATTGACTTGGATGAACAGCGGCACGCGGCGTCCCGTCTTCGCCATCGCGACGGCGAGCCTGCGCGCGAGCTTCGCGCGGTCGAGCGTCTCGATGACATCGAAAAGCGCCACCGCGTCCGCGGCCTTGTTGGACTGCAGATGGCCGATGAAATGAAGCTCGAGATCGGGGTTGGCGCGGCGCAGATGCGGCCATTTCGCCTGTGCTTCCTGGATGCGGTTCTCGCCGAAGACGCGTTGGCCGGCGATGAGCGCGGCGCGAATGCGGGCCGGGCTCTGCTGTTTGGAGACGGCGACGATGCGGGTATCGGCGGGCGGCAGCCCCGCGTCGCGGCGCGCGCGCACGATGCGCGATTTGACGGCGGCGAGATTTCCTGCCACCTCATCGAGGATCGTCGGATCGATGCTGTCGTCCACCTGTTGTCGCTCCCGGCTCGGGGGGTTCGGAGAAAGAGTCCGTGATCCACATCCCGTCGCGGGTCAAGACCCTGCCGCCCGTGTTCTATATCGCCCAACGCGGCGAGGGGCATGCGCCGCTGGCGGTCGCGGCGCGCCTGCCACGCGGCAGCGGCGTCATCTATCGCGACTATTCGGCGCCGGACCGCGCCGCCTACGCGGCGGAGTTGGCGAAGCTCGCCCGCCGCCGCGGTCTGGTGCTTCTCATCGCCGGCGACGCGGCGCTTGCCCGCGCCGTCGGCGCGAGCGGATGGCATCTTCCCGAGCACCGCCTCGGCCGTCGGCCGCCGCCGCCGCCCGGGGGCGGGCTGGTCACCGCAGCCGCACACGGCCGACAGGCAATCCTGCGGGCGGCGCGGGCCGGCGTCGATGCGGTGCTCCTTTCCCCGGTCTTCGCCACCCGGAGCCATCCCGCGGCGCGGGCCATCGGTCCGCACCGTTTGGCCCGCCTTCTCGCAACCGCTCCTCTGCCGGTCTACGCGCTCGGCGGCATCGATGCGGCGCACGCACGCCGCCTGCCTCCCGGACTTGCCGGACTGGCGGCGCTCCGGGCCTTCGCCGATCAGAAATTCAGACGCGTGCCGAGGAAGAGCACGCCGGCGCGATCGATGCTGTCGCGACCGGGAGCGAAGCGATTGCTGTAGTCGAAAAGGCGCACGCCGCCGGAGAAGCGAATCCGCTCCGACAGCGCGTAGGCGGCGCCGAGTTCGAGCTTGTAGAAATCCCGTTCGCGGCCGCTGCCGAGAGCGAACCCGTCGGAACGCGAATACTCGCCGACGGAGATTTCGGTGGAAAAGGCCGACCAGGCATAGCCGAGCCCGAGATCGACCCCCGCATAGTCGCCTTCGAAGCCGCCGCTCTCGTGCGTCATCGAGGCGCCGAGCGTGAAGCCGAGATAGCCGAGAGAGACGCCGAGATTGCGCGAGCGGCGATCGAACGGCGTGAGTCCCGAGCGGTCGAGACCGCCGCGGGCGAGACTGCCGAGACGGTTTTCGACCAGGAAGGAGGAGGAGACCCTGAGGTCGATCGCATGATGGCCGGGCGCATGTCCGCTCGGGGTCACCCGCAGCGTGATCTCGGCGCCCGCATAGCGCGGCGTGAACGTGCTGCCGGTCCGGCTGCGCCCGCCGGCGTCGAAGCCGCGGTCGAGCCCGCCCAGCGCGCTGAGCCGCGGCGTGAAGGCCGCCGGCGGCGGCGTCACCGGAAGCTCGGCGAGCGGCGCCGTGTCGTCGCCGTCCTGGAGATAGAGAAAGCCGGGCTCGCGGTCGGTCGCCTCGCCATGGAAGGAGAAGTCCACGCTGAAGCCGCTCTCCTTGCTCTTCTTCCCATCGAGCGAGGCGCGCTGATCGGCAAAAAGATCGAGCGACTGCAGCACCCCGCCGGCACCGAATCGCGGCCCCTCCTGAGCGGCCGCGGGACCGGCCAGCATGAGGGCCGTCACCATGGCCAGAACCAGACGCTTCTCCCGCTTCATCACTCTCGCCCTATCCGTCGCCTGTCCCCGCCGCCTGCGGCTTTGCAGATTGCTCCCGGCCGCGTTCATTGTCCTTGTCGTTTCCTGCGTTCGGCTTCGCTCGTCCTCTCATGGTCCCCCCGCCGCGTTAAAATCGCATAAATGGCCGGCCGTTTCCAGATAATTTCGCTGCGCTGCGGAACCCCCGAGAGGCTTCGCTCTGGCCAAGGGGCAAGACCCCCGGTATATAGCCGCACGAGCGGCCCCCTCGGGCGCACCGGCGGCGGCCGTTCACGGCCAAGGACAAGGTGACTGCTGAGATGACATTCGCGCGACTTCTCACCATCCTGCTTCTCTTCCCGGCTCTCTTCGCGGTCACCGCCTGCGGCTCGGACGAGGACGACATGGCGACCTCCGACATCTCGATGGCGGGGCTCGCGGTCAACGGCTATCTCTGGCGCGCGGCGCTCGACACCCTTTCCTTCATGCCGATGATCGATGTCGATCCGCGCTCCGGCGCGATCATCACCGACTGGTACATCAACCCCGAAACCCCGCGCGAGCGCATGAAGGTGGCGGTGTTCATCATCGGTCGCGAGCTGCGCGCCGACGCGCTCAAGGTGACGGTCATCCGCGAGCAGCGGAACGAGTCCGGAGTCTGGGTCAACCGGCCGGTGCGCGCCGGGACGCAACTTCAGATCGAGGACGCGATTCTGACGCGGGCCCGCCAGCTTCGCATCGATTCGCTGGACAAGTAGGCGCGCGCCCGGCCGCCCCGTCCGCGCCGCGGCTCGAAACAGCAGGTAAACATCGAGACCCATGACCCGATACAACCACAAGACGACCGAGGCGAAGTGGCAGCGTCGCTGGGCCGAGGACCGCGTGTTCGAGGCGGAGGTCCGGAGCGATAAGCCAAAATACTACATCCTCGAGATGTTCCCCTACCCCTCGGGGCGCATCCATATGGGCCATGTGCGCAATTACACCATCGGCGACGTGCTGACCCGCTACTATCGCGCCCGCGGCTACAATGTGCTTCACCCCATGGGCTGGGACGCCTTCGGCATGCCGGCCGAGAACGCCGCCATGGAGCAGGGGACGCACCCCGCCGACTGGACCTACGACAACATCGCCACCATGCGGGCGCAGCTCAAGCGGGTCGGCTTCGCCTTCGACTGGAGTCGGGAGATCGCCACCTGCGACCCCGCCTATTACGGGCAGGAACAGGCGCTGTTTCTCGACTTCCTCGACGCCGGTCTCGTCTATCGCCGCGAGTCCTGGGTCAACTGGGACCCGGTCGACCAGACGGTGCTGGCCAACGAGCAGGTGATCGACGGTAAGGGCTGGCGCTCGGGGGCGCCGGTCGAGCGGCGCAAGCTCGCGCAGTGGTTCTTCCGCATCACCGATTTCGCGGACGCCCTGCTCGAGGGCCTCGCGACGCTCGAGGAATGGCCGGAGAAGGTGCGGCTGATGCAGGAGAACTGGATCGGCCGCTCGGAGGGCCTGCGCTTTTTCTTCGAAGTCGTCGATCGCGGCGAACGGATCGAGGTCTACACGACGCGCCCGGACACGATTTTCGGCGCCAGCTTCTGCGCCATCGCGCCCGATCATCCGCTGGCGCTGGCGCTTGCCGAGGACGATCCCGACCTTGCCGCCTTCATCGCCGAGTGCCGTCGCATCGGCACCTCGGAAGCGGCGCTCGAGACCGCGGAGAAGAAGGGTTATCGGACGCCGCTCGCGGTGCGCCACCCCTTCGACGGGACGCGCATGCTCCCCGTCTTCGTCGCCAATTTCGTCCTCATGGAATACGGCACCGGGGCCATTTTCGGCTGCCCGGCACACGATCAGCGGGACCTTGAATTCGCCCGCCGATACGATCTCCCGGTGCGCCCGGTGGTGATTCCCGAAGGCGCCGATCCGGCGTGCTTCGCGATCGGGGACGAGGCCTATACCGGGCCCGGTCGTCTCGCCAATTCGGATTTCCT
>CAZAEP010000194.1:0-4877 GCA_964484045.1 uncultured Sphingomonadales bacterium | reverse complement strand
GCCTTCGACATGTCCCGTTCCTGTCCTTTGGTCCTCTCGCCACCCCGCCCGGGGGGCTTCGATGCGATCCGCCCTCGTCCTGCGCAGCGGCGGTCTGGAGCGGGCGACGGGAATCGAACCCGCACCACCAGCTTGGAAGGCTGGGGCTCTACCATTGAGCTACGCCCGCCCGACCGCCCCGCCCGATGACACCGCCCGTCGTCCGCCTGCCGCACATGCGCGCGCCGGCGGCCTGCGACACTGGTGGAGGGGGCAGGATTCGAACCTGCGTAGGGAAAACCCGGCAGATTTACAGTCTGCTGCCTTTAACCACTCGGCCACCCCTCCGACACGGTCGGTGCCCCACCGCGATGGGGCGCGTGGTGTCTATGGCGAAAGGGACCGCGAAGTCAACGGTGAAGCGGCGCCAGGAACCGGCCGCGCCCCCCGCTCAGGCCGCATGGCGCCCCAACAGGATCACCAGGGTCCCGGCGATGCGGAGTCCGGCTCCCGTCATGTCCCCGATATCCGGGCTCCGACCCTCGACGCGCCACAGCCACAGCAACGAGGCGATGAGATAGAGGCCGCCATAGGCCGCATAGGCACGACCGGCGAAGTCGAGATCGGCCCGGATCAGCAGGAGGGCGAAAAGGACGAGCGCCACCAGCCCCGCCATGCCCCACCAGCGCGAAGCACCGAGCCGCACGATCGCCCAGATGGCATCGCAGCCCGCGACCTCGAAGAAGGCGGCGGCGCCGTAGACGGCGAGGGTGACGGCGAAGGATCTCGGATCCGGCGGCATCGTCGCTCGCCTTCGGCGCCGTCGCGTCCGCGTGCAATGGGTGGCCGCCCGCGCGCCATCCCGTCCTGCCTTCGACATGGTGATGGACGCGGGGTCACCCTGTGCTTGCCTGACCCCGGGTGCTGCGCCTATAGCTCGCCGCCATGACACGGCGTCTTTCCGCTACCCGGGACAGGCGCGGGCCCACACGCCCGCGACGGGCGCGGCGCATCCCTGCCGACGGCGGGGCCGGCGTGGTGCGGCTTTACGGCCTGCACGCGGTCGCCGCCGCCCTCGCCAACCCGCTGCGGCGCCCCTTGCGCCTTCACGCCACGCCGCGCGCCATGGCGGCGCTGGAACGACGCGTCCCGATCCCCGACGGTCTTGCCGTCGATCTCGTCGCGGGCACGACGCTCAAGGCGCTGGCTCCGGCCGGGGCGGTGACGCAAGGGGCGCTGCTCGATGCCGCGCCTCTGCCGCCGCGCGGGCTCGACGCCGCGGCGCCGGACGCGGCGGCGCGATCGCTCGTCGTCGTCCTCGATCAGGTGACCGACCCGATGAATGTCGGGGCCGTCCTGCGCTCGGCGGCGGCTTTCGGGGCCCGCGCGCTGATCACCCAGGAGCGGCATTCCCCCGCCGAATCGGGCGCGCTTGCAAAAGCCGCCGCGGGTGCGCTCGACCTTGTGCCCTGGATCCGCGTTCCCAATCTCGCCCGAGCGCTCGATCGCCTCGCCGGGATGGGCTACTGGCGCATCGGGCTCGCCGCCGGTGCGGCGGCGCCGCTGGCCGAGGCGAAGAGGGGAACGGACGCGGTGGCGCTCGTCCTCGGCGCCGAAGGGCGCGGTCTCAGGCCCCTGAGCGAGCGGCACTGCGACCAGCTCGCGGCGATCCCGATCGCCCCCGCGCGGCCGCTGATCGACAGCCTCAATGTCTCCAATGCCGCGGCGGTCGCACTCTATGAACTGGCATCCAGGGGAGCCTGAAGCGGCCGCACCGTCGCCGGGCGGCGGCTCAGCCCTCCCGCGGCGCTGGGCGCCGGCGCGCCCGCTGGGCATGGCGGATCAGGGAGACGGGAATCTCGACCGTTTCCGTCGCTTCTTTCAATGTCGCCGTCTCGCGCATCGCATTGTCTCCTGTCGTGGCTCTTTATTTCATTGTCGGGTTCGAAGTCGGCCTCATCGCATTCAGGCCATGGCATAGCGACGCATCCACACGGTGCCGTAGACGAGCACCGCCGCGATCGCGATGCCGATCCAGAAATCGGCCTGCGCGAAGCTGGTGAAGAGAGCGCCGAAATCGGGCCTGGCAAGCTCCTGCATGATGCGCGAGAAATTGCCGATCTCGGCATCGGGGACGCTCGCCTGCATGCCTGCCGCGATCTCCCTGAACAGCGGCTGGGCGCTGAGATGGCGACCGAGCCAGGCGCCGAAATGATTGCTGTGCAGGAAGACCTTCTCGAACACGATGATGACCAGCGGCGGCACCACCGCATACATGAAGGGCGTGCGCGGCGCATAGGCGCTCGACAGCAGCACCCAGGCGAAGACCGGCAGCGCCCACAGCATCCACAGGGCGAGCACGAAGGCGCCCTGGATCCAGTTGAGCATGAGCGGGCCGAGATACCAGATGGCGCCCACCGGTCCCCCCTGCATGCCGCCGATCACGGACGCGAAAACCAGAGTCAGAAGATGCGTCGCGATCGCCACGGCGAGAAAGATCGCGGGCGTCAGCACGACTCCGCCGGCGAGGCGCGAGAGCACCTCCTCGGCGTCGGAGACCGGCATCGACTTCCAGAAGAGGAAGCTGCGGTCGCGCCGCTCCTCGTAGAGTCCGCCCAGCAGCACGAAGAAGATGACCACCGGCAGGACGAGCAGCGCGGGCAGGCTCATCACGCTCACCAGCGCGATGACGATGCCGGCGGCGACCCCGGGCTCGGCATCGGCGATCGCCTGCAGCAGCTCGCCGAAGCTCTCGATGTCGCGCGCCTCGCGGCCGAGCCCCATCTCGCCGACGCCGAAGCTCATCGAACCGATGACGAGGATCAGCATCAGCCCCATGAGGATGACCGGGGTGAGCACGATGCCGTTGCGGTTTTCGATCAGTTCGCGTCCGGCCAGGGCCTTGAGCTTGCTCATGTCGTCTCTCCCGCAACCTTGGCGACGAAGATGTCGGCCAGCGTCATGCCGTGGACCGCGCCCAGCATTTCGAGCGCGGCGCGATCGGGATTCTCGAAGACAAGCGTCGTCTGCCCGAGCGTGGTGCGCTCGTGGATGGGATGAAGCGCCCGCGCGGCGGCGAGCCTGTCGTCGTCGACGGTCAGCTCGACGAAGCGCCCGGCGAGCGCGTCGACCGGCGATTCGAAGACGATGCGCCCGTCCTTGAGAAACATCACGTCGGTGAGGATGTGCTCGACCTCCTCGACCTGATGCGTGGTGACGATGATGGTCCGGCCCTCATCGAAATAATCCTCGAGCAGGTCACGGTAGAAGGCCTTGCGAAAGAGGATGTCGAGACCCAGCGTCGGCTCGTCGAGCACCAGGAGCCGGGCGTCGATCCCCATCACGATGGCGAGGTGAAGCTGCGTCACCATGCCTTTCGAGAGCGCCCGGATGCGCTTGGTCATCGGGATCTTGGTGCGGCTGAGAAATTCCATCGTGCGCCGGCGCGAGAATTTCGGGTGCACGCCCTCGACATAGGCGAGAAGCTGATCGACGCGCATGAAGCGGGGCAGCGTCGCGACATCGGCGATGAAGCAGACCTCCTGCATCAGCCGGTCGCGCTCGCGCAAGGGGTCGCGGCCGAGCACGCGCACCTCGCCTTCGAAGGGAATGAGCCCGAGGATGGCGCTGAGCAGTGTCGTCTTGCCGGCGCCGTTGGCGCCGATGATGCCGAGAATGCGGCCGAGCGGAATCTCGAAGCTGGCATCGACGAGCGCCGGGAAGGCGCCGTAATGCTTGCTCAGGCCGCGCGCGGCGACGACCGGTGCTTGATTGCTCCTGGCGGTGTCGGTCATGTCCGTTTCCCTGTCCCTGTGCCGTTGTGCGAGGCCGCGATCAGGCGCTCGAGATCGAGACCGAGCGCCCGGATGCGATCGAGGATACGCGGCCACTCGTTGTCGAGAAAGCGCCGCCGTTCCGCTTCCAGCAGGGCCTTGCGTGCGCCGTCGACGATGTACATGCCGAGTCCCCGCCGCTTTTCCACCAGCCCCTCGGCAACCAGCTCCTGATAGGCCTTCGATACCGTGAGCGGATTGATCTGCAGCTCGACCGCGATCGTCCGCACCGAGGGCAGGGGTTCGCCCTCCCTGAGGCTGCCGTCGAGAATGGCCCGGAGGACCTTGTCCTTGAGCTGACGGTAGATCGGCTGATCGTCGGTCCAGTCCGGCGTGATCATGGCGGGTCTTCCCTTGTCGTTGTACCGGATGGCAGGGCGCCGGGCGGTGCGGCCGCGCGGCGCCCGCCGCTGTCGCCGCCTTCAGCAGAGCGACAGCGCCGGGACGCGGGTGCCGGCACGGAAATCGTGGCGCCGAAGGTGGCGACTCCTGCGACGCGTCCGCCGCGCCAGGCTGTTCTCCTGTCGTGTCCTCGCGATCGTGATCATCGGGCCTCTCCTTCTTGGGAGTTGGCGGCTCATCGCCGACTGTCGTGGTGCGGCTCGGGTTCGTCCCTCGCCTTGGTGTGCTAGATATGTAGTACACTGCCTCGCTAAAGTCAAGGGATGTCTTACCCCGCCATGACAGCCGCACCGCACATTCGGCGAAGTCGCGGGAATCCCGGGGCTTTCTCGAGCCGCATGGCAGCAGGCGCGGGTCGGGAGGAGGCGCGCGATGCCACGCTCGGGCGCGCCTCCCCCGAAGCCCCGCCGCGCCGCACCCGGTGATTCGGCGATTGATTCGCGCGCGCCGGCAGCCTAATTTGCGCCCCGCAGGACGGGCCCGCATGTCGGGCATGCCGGGCACGCGCGGCCGGCTTAGCTCAGCTGGTAGAGCAGCGGTTTTGTAAACCGAAGGTCGGGGGTTCGAATCCCTCAGCCGGCACCATCCGCCGCGGGGTCCGGTCCGGTCGGCGTCTGCGGGGCGAAGCAGTATTATCATGCGGACTGGCAGGGCAGTGTCGTG
>CAZAEP010000193.1:0-4878 GCA_964484045.1 uncultured Sphingomonadales bacterium | reverse complement strand
CGGTGTAGCGCATGGCGGCGGCGTTGTCGCCGTCGATATTGCCGAAATTCCCCTGTCCGTCGATCAGCGGATAGCGCACCGCGAAGTCCTGCGCCAAGCGGACGAGCGCGTCATAGACCGCCTGATCGCCATGCGGATGATATTTGCCGATGACGTCGCCGACGACGCGGGCGCATTTCTTGAAGCCGGCGTCGGGATCGAGCCTGAGGAGCCGCATCGCGTACAGGAGGCGCCGGTGGACCGGCTTGAGGCCGTCGCGCACGTCGGGCAGCGAGCGCGCCATGATGGTCGAGAGGGCATAGGCGAGATAGCGCTCGCTGAGCGCCTCGTCAAAACGCCTCTCGATAACCCGGTCGGACGTGGATTCGTGTGTCATGGGCGCGAATATAGCAGGCGCAGCGTGATTCGCCACAAGATATGGCGGGCTCTCCGCACGCGCATGCGCTACCGCCCGATGGCCTGGTCGGCACGCGAAAAGAAGGGCGTCCCGGGGCTCCGGCGCCGCCGCGGAAGGCCGCGAATTCATCGCGCTTCATGCGCAGATATAAATGATTCTCATGCAACATCGGATTTTTACGTGAGATGACATATTCTTTATGCATGCGGAACAATTCTGTTGAACAGTTTTTCTATATTTTTACTTTAGTTTCATATTCCAGCGCAATTTCAACATATATTGATCGACTGGATTATAAAAATTGAATTGTTCTTGCGCTTCCAACGCGATATGGGTTTGAAATCGCAAATTCTTGGTGGAGGGTCTAATCATGCGGTATCGATCTTTTATTACGCCTATTGGTAGTATGGTTTTCGCTTTTCTTGCTACCACGGGATGGGCCGCGCAGTCCGGCGACGTGAAAATCAACGAAATAGCGTGGATGGGCACCACGACGAGTTCGAGCGACGAGTGGATCGAGCTCTACAACACGACCACCGCGGCGATCGATCTCACCGGCTGGCAGCTCAAGGCGACCGACGGCACGCCGTCGATCACCCTGAGCGGCAGCATTCCCGCCGGCGGTTTCTACCTGCTTGAACGCACCGACGACAATTCCGTGCCCAATATCCCGGCCGACCTCATCTACACCGGCGCCCTGGAGAATGGCGGCGAGACGCTCGAATTGCGCGACGGCTCCGGCGCGCTGATCGACAGCGTCAACGGCTGGAGCGCCGGCGACAACGCGACCAAGGCGACGATGGAGCGCAACGGCACGGGCTGGCAGACGGCAACCGCCACCTACGATGTCGGCCTCGGCACGCCGAAGGCGGCGAACACCGGCGTCGGCGGCGGCGGGGGCGGCGGCACGCAGCAGTTCCTCAATCAGGTGTCGAACGGCCCCGGCAGCATCAATGTCTATTTCAACAAGAGCGCGCTGACCGATTATGCGACGACCGGCAATCTCGCCAATTACCAGATCAATCTCGAGCAGCGACTGATCACGCGCCTCGATGCGGCGCAAAGCACGATCGACGTCGCCATCTACGAGATCAATCTGCCCGACATCGCCGACGCGCTGATCGCCCGCGCCGCCGCCGGAGTGACGGTGCGGCTCATCGCCGATGCCAAGGATCCCGATCCCAACGACACGGCACGGGTGGCGCGTTACGAGGACATGCGCCTGCAGCTCGAGCGTCTCGCCCGCGGCAATGACGGAATCGTCGGCACCAGCGACGATATCACGCTGTTCTCCGACTCGCCGATCTTTGCCGTCGAGGACAGCACCAAGCGTACGGCGGCGGGACTGCCGGCGAGCCCGTCGGACTTCCCCTTCGTCAACGTCACCGTCGGCACGAAGGCGAAGAGCGGCTATCTCATCGCCGACGGCGAACTGAAGTCGGCGCCCTCGAGCTACTATTCGCCGGGCGACCAGATGCACAACAAGTTCGCCATCATCGACGGCACCTGGGTGTGGACCGGCTCGTGGAACTGGACCGTGACCGGACTTTACGGATCCGAAGCGAACCGTCTCGCCGGCATTCTCGACGGCAACACCCAGCATTCGATCGAGATCAACGACACGGCCCTCGCCAGCGCCTATCGCACGGAGTTCGAGGAAATGTGGGGGGGAAGCGGGACGACGCCGAATCCGACGGCGAGCAATTTCCACTCCCGCAAGATCGACAACACGCCGCACAGCTTCACCATCGGCGGGCGCACGGTGGAACTCTACTTCTCGCCCGGCGACGACGCCGTCGGCCACGTCACCTCGCTGGTGCAGACCGGCGCCGACGCATCGGCCTATTTCACCATCTTCGCCTGGTCCGATCAGGCGCTTGTCGATGCCCTGAAGGTGAAGTGGGAAGGCTCCGATCAGGATCTCGTGGGCACGCTCACCGGCTTTGACGTCAAGGGCGTCTTTGATGCCGATTTCTGGAACCAGTGGTGGTCGGCCTCGGTCGACATGACCGGTCGCACGGCGTCCCAGACGAGCCTCAACAACCCCAATACCCGATGGGCCAATCCGGCGCCGGTCTTCAGCGATGCCGAAGTGCGCAAGCTGCACTCGAAATCGATGCTGATCGACGCCTGCACGCTGAGCGACCCGGCGGTCATCGTCGGCTCCACCAACTGGAGCAACAACGGCAACAATGTGAACGACGAGAACCTGCTTATCGTTCATGACGCCGCGATCGCGGACCAGTTCCTGCAGGAATTCTACGCCCGCTATCAGGCGGCCGGCGGGACGATCCCCGATCCGGCGAGCTTCAGCTGCCCGTAAGCGGCATATGACGGCGAGAACGACGGCGGTCGGCGCTTCGGCGCCGACCGCTTTTCGATTGCAGAATCGAAAAGATCATCGCCCCCTGGTTTCGAGAGCTTCTCTCTCCCCCCCGACCGTCCTCTCGGGATACTCCTCCTCCGGCTATCGGCATTCGGGAAAGGGCCCGTCCGCCGGAATATCGGCGGAGCGCGGCGGCACGACCGGCAGCGAACGCTCCCGTCGCCGCCGGTCACGAACAGGACGGACATGTCTTCGCCACCGGCGACAGACCGCGCGTCAGGAAGGGCGAGCCGAGCGATAGCGGGCGCCCGGTCCGGGCCCCGCCGTTTCCGCTTCCGAGGCTCAGGGCCGACGGCCGCGCCGTCCCGCCGCCCAGTCGTCCCAGACATTGAAGGCCCGCATCTGCTGCGCCAGATCGGTGGCGGCGATCAGTGCCTCGATCTCGGCGCGGCTCTGGCGTTCGAGGTCGAGATCGGCGTTGGCGAAGCCCCAGACGAGCGCCGCGACGATGGCGCCATTGAGCTTGAGCTGCTTCTGATCGATCTTGTCGAAGGTGTCGGACTCGGCGTGATAGTTCGAGGCGTAATTGGCGTCCGCCTGATTGGCGACGAGATTGGGGACGCCCTCCATCATGAAGTCGAAATTGTCGGTGCCGACGAGCGGCGCGTCGATCTGCGTGAACGGGCCGAGGCCCGCGACCGGCTCAAGCAGCCGATCGACCGTCGCCGCGAGCGCGGGCCGGCCGCCGGTATAAAAGCCGGTGATGGCGCCGGTGCCGATGTCGATCGAGGCGGCGAGCCGATGCCGGTCGAGCTCGGCCGCGTGCCGTCGCACATAGCCCCAGGAGCCGTAGAGTCCCGCTTCCTCGGCATTGAAAAGCGCGATGCGGATGGTGCGCCGCGGCCGCAGCCCCAGACGGTGGATCTGGCGCAGCATGTCGATCAGCATGGCGACGTTCGCGCCATTGTCGAGGGCGCCGGTGCCGAGATCGTGGGAATCGAGATGCGCACCGACGAGAACGACCTCGTCGGGCTCCAGGATGCCCGGGATCTCGGCGACCACATTCTCGGCCGCGACGGCCCCGCCGGTGCGGGTGCGGATCGTCACCGCGGCCGTGACCCGCCCCCCGGCGCGCAGGGTGCGCAGAATGCGCTGCGCCGGCTCGCGCTCCATGACGATGAGCGGCAGGCGGTTCTTCGCGCCCATCGAGGCATTGTGCCGGAAGAGCAGGTTCCTCGGCCGCGACGACATGAAGATCATGCCCGCGACCCCGGCCGCGGCGCCGCGGGATTCGATCCCCGGCGCCTCGTCATATTCGCGGAAGAGCCCGGCCAGCCCCACGGCATCGTCGAGCACCGGCGTCTCGACCAGCACCCAGGCGCCCCCGGCCGCCGCCCCAAGCCGCGCGAAGTCCTCCTGCGTGCCGAAGCCGCCGTCCACGACCGGCGCCGCGCGATCGTCGACTGCCACCGAAAAGGGCTTGGCGACCGCATGCGGCGCGAAGGCGAGATCGCCGGACAGCCGGACCTCGACCGCGCCCGGCAGCCACGGATCGGGAACCTCGAAGCGCTCGCGGCGGACCGTCACCCCGGCCGCCTGCAATGTTCGCTCGGCCCAGGCGACGGCGGCGCGATTGGCCGCCGAGCCCACAGGGCGGCCGCCGATGCCGTCGGTCAGCGTGCGGGCGTCCGTGATCACCGGTGTCGGCCCGAGCATGGCGCCGATCAGCGCCTCGACATCCCGCGGGCCGGCGGCGAGCGCCGCACCGCGCGCGTTGCAGACAAGGAGCACGAGTGCCGCGACCCCCGCGATCCGGCGCAGATATCCTGTTCGCATGATTCCCCCATTCCTTACGGACGGCCCATCCCGCATACGCTAAAGCGTTTCAGGGCCATAGGGAAGCGGCACGCCCGCCTGCCCGCCTTCACCATGGATTCGCCGGACAGGCCGGCGAATGACGCTGTTTTTTTCGCGGGTCTTCCGCACAGCCGCAGTCACACAATCTTGAAGACACCTTCCGCGCTGTGACTTGCAGGCGCCGACTGCGAGTTGGTAATCGATGCGTCATTGGCCGATTGCGGGAGGGGCGCAGGGCATATCCCCCGCCCACGCCTGTCCGCGGGCGCCCCGAAAGCGAAAAGGATGCGAAAGGAAA
>CAZAEP010000192.1:0-4958 GCA_964484045.1 uncultured Sphingomonadales bacterium | reverse complement strand
AGGACAGCGAGATCGCCTGGTTCGAGCGTCTGCTCGAGGAAACCGACCGCGACATTCTGAGCTGGATCTTCCGGCGCGCCGCGGTGCCGCCGCCCTTCGACACCCCGATCCTCACCGCCATGCAAAGACTGGACTATGTGCCGCAAGGGGATTAAATCCCGCCCCGCATGTCCACCCCCGGTCCCATTCCCGATCGCATACTCGATGCCGAGCAACGCCTGATCCTCTCCGGCGTGCCCGAAGGCTACGATGCGCTGGTGCTCGCCGATCTCGCGCGTGCGGCCTCGGCAGGCGGCAGACCGGTGCTGCATGTCGCGCGCGAGGATGCGCGGCTGGCGGCACTCGCCGAACAGATCGCCTTCTTCGCTCCCGATCTCGAGGTTCTGGCCTTCCCCGCCTGGGATTGCCTGCCTTACGACCGCGTCTCGCCCCATACCGAAATCGTGGCCCGCCGCGTCACCACCCTGGCACAGCTTGTCGCGCCCGCCACGAACCGGCCGCGGCTCGTTCTGACGACGGTCAATGCGGCCCTGCAGCGGGTGCCACGCCGGTCCTTCGTCCAAGGCCGACGCTTCACCGCCCGGGTCGGAGAGAGCATCGATCTCGACGCCCTTTTCGGCTTTCTCGCACAAGCGGGCTACAGCCGTGCAAGCCAGGTCACCGAACCCGGTGAATTCGCCCGTCGCGGCGGCCTCGTGGACATCTTCCCTCCGGGCGCCGATGCGCCCTATCGCCTCGACCTCTTCGGCGACACGCTCGATCGGATCCGTCGCTTCGCCCCCCTGACGCAGCGCAGCGAAGGATGCGCCGAGGCGCTGCTACTGCGGCCGGTGACGGAATTCGTCCTCGACCCGGACTCCATCACGCGCTTTCGCCAGGGCTATACGGCCTGCTTCGGCGCGGTCACCGACGGCGATCCCCTCTATGAGGCGATCAGCGAGGGGCGGCGCCATCAGGGGGCAGACCACTGGCTGCCGCTCTTCCATCCGGAGATGGAAACGCTGTTCGACTACCTGCCGGAGGCGGTCCTCACACTCGACCATCAGGCCGAAGACGCGGCCGAGAACCGGCTCGCGGCGATCCGCGACTACTACACCGCCCGGCGCACCGCCGCCAGCGAAGGCGCGACGGGCGGGATCTCCGCAGCGCCCTACAAGCCGCTGCCGCCGGAGCGGCTTTATCTGACGGCCGCGGAATGGACGCAACGGCTCGACACGCTCAGGGCCCGGACCTTCTTCCCCTTCGCGGCGACGGAATCCGCAACGCGCCTCGCCTTTCCGGGCAAGGCCGGGCGGGACTTCGCGCCCGAACGGCAGGATCCCGGGATCAATGTCTATGACGCCGTTCGCGCCCATGTCGCGACCCTGACCCAGGGCCGGCGCCGGGTCATCCTGGCCGCCTATTCCGAGGGCGCGCGGCAAAGGCTCGAAAGCGTTCTCGCCGATCATGGCCTCGCGGGGACGAGCGCAGTGCGCGACTGGCCGGCCGCCCGGCGCCTGCCGGCGCACACCGTCGCACTTGCCGTTCTGCCGCTGGAGCACGGCTTCGAGACGCCCGAGCTGGCGGTCATCACCGAAGAGGACGTGCTCGGCGACCGCCTGATCCGCAAGGGTCGGCGGCAGCGACGGGCCGACGATTTCCTGCGCGACGTCACCGCGCTTTCGCCGGGCGACCTCGTGGTCCATGCCGATCACGGCATCGGCCGCTTCGAGGGACTGGAGACCATCACCGTCGCCGGCGCACCGCACGACTGCGTGGCACTCACCTATCGCGGCGGCGACCGGCTCTATGTGCCGGTGGAGAATATCGAGGTGCTCTCGCGCTACGGCTCCGATGCCGTGGAGGCCGGGCTCGACAGGCTCGGAAGCGCCGCCTGGCAGGCGCGCAAGGCGCGGATGAAGGCGCGCATCCGCGAAATGGCCGACGATCTGATCCGCGTCGCCGCCGCGCGGGCGCTGCGCCGCGCCGAGCCTTACGCCGCGCCCGCCGGGCTCATGGACGAATTCGCCGCCCGCTTCCCCTTCGCCGAGACCGACGATCAGGCGCGCGCCATCGACGCGGTGCTCGCCGACCTCGCCTCGGGCCGGCCCATGGACCGCCTGATCTGCGGCGATGTCGGCTTCGGCAAGACCGAGGTCGCGCTGCGCGCCGCCTTCGCGACCGTCATGGCCGGCGGTCAGGTGGCCGTGGTCACCCCGACCACCCTGCTTGCGCGGCAGCATGACCAGACCTTTCGCGAGCGCTTCCGCGACCTTCCCGTGCGCATCGGAATGCTCTCGCGTCTTGTCGCCGCGAAGGACGCGAAGGCGGTCCGCACGGGCCTTGCCGACGGCGATGTGGATATCGTCATCGGCACCCATGCCCTGCTCGGCAAGTCGATCTCCTTCCGCCGTCTCGGCCTCCTCATCATCGACGAGGAGCAGCATTTCGGCGTCGCTCACAAGGAACGTCTGAAGCGCCTCAAGGCCGATGTCCATGTCCTGACCCTGACCGCGACCCCGATCCCGCGCACCCTGCAGCTCGCCATGTCGGGACTGCGCGACCTCTCCCTCATCGCCACCCCGCCGGTGGACCGGCTTGCGGTGCGCACCTTCGTCGCTCCCTTCGACCATCTGGTCATCCGCGAGGCGCTTCTGCGGGAGCATTATCGCGGCGGCCAGAGCTTCTATGTGGTGCCGCGCATCGCCGACATCGCGGACGCCGAAGCGTTCCTTGCCGAGCACGTTCCCGAGGTGAAGTTCATCACCGCCCACGGGCAGATGGCCGCGGCCGAGATCGAGGACCGCATGGCGGCGTTCTATGACGGCCGCTATGACGTTCTTCTTTCCACCACGATCATCGAATCCGGTCTCGACATCCCGCGCGCCAACACGCTCGTGGTGCAGCGCGCCGACCGCTTCGGCCTGGCGCAGCTCTATCAGCTCCGCGGCCGCGTCGGGCGCGCCAAGATGCGCGCCTATGCGTATCTCACCTACCCCGCCGACCGACCCTTGAGCGAGGCGGCGCAGAAACGCCTCACCGTGCTGCAATCGCTCGACACGCTGGGGGCCGGCTTCACGCTCGCCAGCCATGATATGGACATCCGCGGTGCCGGCAATCTCCTCGGCGAGGAACAGTCGGGTCACATCCGCGAGGTCGGGGTCGAGCTCTATCAACAGATGCTCGAGGAGGCCGTTGCCACCGCCCGCGCCGGCGGGGAGACGAGCGAAGCCTCCGAGGACTTCTCGCCGCAGATCAATCTCGGCGCCACCGTGCTCATCCCCGAACACTATGTCGGCGATCTCGATCTTCGCATGGCGCTCTACCGCCGTCTCGCCGATCTGGACTCCGCGGACGCGATCGAAGGCTTCGCCGCCGAGATGATCGACCGCTTCGGTCCCCTGCCCCGCGAGGTCGATCAGCTTCTTGCCGTCATGCGGATCAAGATCGCCTGCCGGCGTGCCGGTATCGCCCGGATCGAGGCCGGTCCCAAGGGCGTCACCGTCGCCTTTCACAGGAACCGCTTCCCCAATCCCGGCGGGCTCGTCGCCTTTCTTTCCAGGCAACGGGTCACGGCGAAGCTGCGTCCCGACCACACGCTGGTCTATCGCGCCCGCACGGACACCGTCGAGGCGCGGCTCCGGGTGGTGCTGAACCTCGCCCGCGCCCTCGCGCGCATCGCCGCCGCGGCCGACAGCCATGTCGAGGCATGAATGGGCGCCCGACGTGCAATGGCTGGCGGGAGGTTGCGAATCGCGATAGACTTTCAGCCCGACGCGCCGGAGCAACACGGGCGGAAATGCGCATGACCTATGGACCGCATCTCGGCGGGAAGAGCCTGAAAGCGCTTTTCGGCGGAACCGATTTCTATCACTTTCGCATTTTCGGCACGGCCGAGATCGTCGGGCACAATCCCGTCGCCGACGATGTTCTCGCCTACTGGCAGGGCAAGTGCCGGGGCGAGGCCCTGCCGCGACGCGCCGATATCCGGCCCGAGGAGATCCGGGCGAAGCTGCCTCATATCGTTCTTCTCGACCTCGTGCCCGACGCTGACGCGCGCCATGGCTTCCGTCTGATCACGCGCCTTATCGGCACCCATGTGGCACAGTATTTCGGCGAAATCACCGGGAAGGATATTGCCGACATGGAGAACAAGGCCGCCGTGAAGCGCATCTATCACATGTCCGCGCTGGCGCGGGAACACGGGCAACCTTTCCTGAGCGTGGTCAGAGGCTATGCGCCGGGCCGCGAACACCTCGACGCATACGCCCTCTATCTGCCGCTGAGCGACGACGGCGAAACGATTGACAAGATGATGGTCGCGGTCGATGTCCGTTACGGCGAGGCCGGGGAATAGGGCGCCGGCGAAATCCCGCCACCCGACACCGGATGGCGGGCAAGCACAAAAGCATCGAAGAACGGTCGTGCGACGACGTGCGAGGTACGGCCCCGCGTTCGCGACGATTGCGCGGACTTGACAGCTCCGTTTCCGCCGGTTATATTTTGCTTGTTAGCTAATTAGCATAATGGCAAATCTATGAGAGACCCGTGAGCGACGTCTATCGAGCCCTGAGCGATCCGACCCGCCGCCGCATTCTCGAGCTTCTGCGACAGGGGCCGATGCGTGCAGGGGAACTGGCCGCACATTTTCCCCACGCCAAACCCACGATGTCGAAGCATTTCAACGTCTTGAAGGAAGCCGATCTGATTGTCGGCGAGAAGTCGGGAACGACGATCACCTACCGCCTCAGTCTGAGTGTTCTCGAAGAAGCGCTGATGAGCCTCATGGACCGGTTCCGGATCGAAAGGAAAGAAAATGGTGACTGACAGCACTCCGGATCGATTCCGCAGGACGCTGATCGCCGCCGGCGGGATCATCGTCGCCATGGCCGCTTTCTCGGCCTATGCTTGGTTCGCCCTTCCGGATGACGTGACGCTCCCGGTGCATTGGAATGCGGCCGGCGTCGCCGACCGTCACG
>CAZAEP010000191.1:2646-4988 GCA_964484045.1 uncultured Sphingomonadales bacterium | reverse complement strand
CGTTGTTGTCAACAAGCGGCCGCTCGTGGTGCCGCCCGACTTCAAGTTGCGGCCGCCCGAGCCCGGCAAGCCGAGCCCGCAGAACATTCAGCCGGCGCGGGAAGTGGTGAGCGCGCTCTTTCCCGGCGTGACCGAGGTTCCGCCCAAGCCGTCGCAGGCCGAGCTTGCGCTCCTGAAACAGATTCAGGGAAAGAGCGACAGCAATGTGCGCTCGAACGTCACCGCGGGCACCGAGGTGGTCGAGAAGGGGCCGATGCTGGCGGAAATCCTGAACCTTCCGCCGCGGCGGCTCAAGAGCGACGGGGCTTCGATCGAGCATGTGAGATCGGAACCGGTGGGCAATCCCTGAGCCACAGGCGCGCCCCCTCGGCCCTTCTGCGCCGGGTGTGACTCTGCTATCGTCGGATCATGAACGCCGCCGATCAGAGTTCGTCCGCCGCTGCGGGTCGTATCCGCATTCTCGATGCCGCGACGGTCGATCGCATCGCCGCCGGCGAGGTCATCGAACGGCCGGCGAACGTGGTCAAGGAACTGGTCGAGAATGCCCTCGACGCCGGTGCCCGGCGGATCGATATCGTTCTCGAAGAGGGCGGCCGGCGTCGCATTCTGGTCGAGGACGACGGCGGCGGCATGGCGCGTGACGAACTCGCGCTCGCCATCGAGCGTCATGCCACCTCGAAACTCCGCAACGCCGAGGATCTGGCGCGCATCGCCACCCTCGGCTTTCGCGGCGAGGCGCTGGCCTCGATCGGCTCGGTCAGCCGGATGACCCTGACGAGCCGCGCGGCGGGGGCGGATGCGGCCTGGACGGTGCGGCTCGAGGGCGGGCGGCGCGAAGGGCCGGCCCCTGCGGCGCTGGCGAAGGGTACCCGCATCGAGGTGCGCGATCTTTTCTACGCCACGCCGGCGCGGCTCAAGTTTCTCAAAAGCGAGCGCAGCGAGACCGCGCAGGCGGTGGATGTCGTGAAACGCCTGGCGATGGCGCATCCCGCGGTCGCCTTCACCCTCGGCGACGGTCGGCGCACGCTCTTTCACGCCCCCGCCTTTCCCGGCGACGAAATATCGGCGCGCGCCGAGCGCATGGCGGCGGTGCTCGGGCGGGCCTTTCTCGAGAACGCGGTGGGCATCGACGCCGCGCGCGACGGCGTGCGACTTTCCGGCTATGCCGGGCTGCCCACCTATTCGCGCGGCAATGCGCAGCAGCAGTATCTCTTCGTCAACGGTCGCCCGGTGAAGGACCGCCTGCTCGCCGGCGCGGTGCGCGGCGCCTATACGGATTTTCTCGCCCGCGACCGGCATCCGGTGCTGGCGCTCTTTCTCGATATCCCGCCCGGGGACGTGGACGTCAATGTCCATCCCGCCAAGGCGGAAGTGCGCTTTCGCGACCCCGGCCTCGTGCGCGGGCTGATCGTCGCCGGACTGCGGCACGCCCTCGCCGAGGCCGGGCATCGGGCCGCCACGAGCGTCAGCACGGCCGCTCTCGGCGCCGTACGGCCGGCGGCGGCGCCGGCCCTGCCCTGGGGGCGTGCGGCGCCCGCGGGCAGGTCTTCGCCCGGTCTGATGGAAGCCGCCGCACGCTATCAGGCGCCGCCGACCGATCGCCCGGAAGGTGAGACGATGGCCCCGGCGGCCCGCGTCGAGGACGCGCCGGAGGAGGAAGCGGACGCCGCCGCCTTTCCGCTTGGCGCGGCCCGTGGACAGCTTCACGAGACCTATATCGTGGCGCAGACCGCGGACGGTATCGTCATCGTCGATCAGCATGCGGCGCATGAACGGCTCGTTTACGAACGCATGAAAAGGGCCCTCGCGGCGTCGGGTGTCGCCCGGCAGATGCTGCTTCTGCCGGAGGTGGTCGAACTCGACGAGGCGGCTGCGGCGCGGCTTGTCGCGCGCGCGGACGAGTTCGCGGAGCTGGGGCTGGTGATCGAACCCTTCGGCGCCGGGGCGGTCGTGGTGCGCGAGGTGCCGGCGCTTCTCGGACAGGTCGATGCGGCGCAACTGGTGCGCGATCTCGCCGACGAGCTCGCCGAATTCGACGAGGGCCTCGCGCTCAGGGAGCGGCTTGCCGAGGTGTGCGCCACCATGGCCTGCCACGGCAGCGTCCGCGCCGGACGGCGGCTCACGGTCGAGGAGATGAACGCGCTCTTGCGCGAGATGGAGGCGTCGCCTCATTCGGGGCAGTGCAATCACGGCCGTCCCACCTATGTCGAGCTCAAGCTCTCGGACATCGAGCGATTGTTCGGTCGGCATTAGCGCATGGCGCGGCCATGCCGCCGGGATCGTGGAACGCCCGGCATGACCATGGATTCGCCGATCAAGTCGGCGAATGACGGTGCTTTTCA
>CAZAEP010000191.1:0-2546 GCA_964484045.1 uncultured Sphingomonadales bacterium | reverse complement strand
GCGCCCGGCATGACCATGGATTCGCCGATCAAGTCGGCGAATGACGGTGCTTTTCACGAGTCTGCCTTCCACCCTTTCTCCGTCACCCGACGGCTTGACCGGCGGGTCCATGCGGGTCACAGGGCGCCCGGCATGACCATGGATTCGCCGATCAAGTCGGCGAATGACGGTGCTTTTCTGACGGGCCGGCGCGTCTCAGGAACCACAGACGCGAGTCGCCGAGGCGGCGCGCGTCGGCGACAATCAGGCCCGGCGGCGGGGCAAGCGTCTCGTCGGCCGCGGTCTCGACGATGACGAGCGCCTCGTCGGCGAGCCACCCCTGCGCGCCCAGCGACGCCAGGGCGGGGGGCGCGAGGTTCCGGCGGTAGGGCGGGTCGAGAAAGATGATCTCGAGCGGCGTCGGTGCCGCCGGTAGCCGACGGGCATCGACGGCGAGGATGCGGGCACGATCCGCGGCCCCGAGGGCGGCGATGTTTTCCCTGAGCACGCGCAGGCTCGCCGGCGCCTTCTCGACGAAAATCGCCTGTGCCGCGCCGCGCGAGAGCGCCTCGAGCCCGAGCGCGCCGGTGCCCGCGAAGAGATCGCCGATGACGGCGCCTTCGAGCGACGGCCAGGGGCCGTGCGCGAGGATGTTGAAGAGGCTCTCGCGCAGACGATCGGCGCTCGGCCGCACACCGCGCCCGCGCGGCGCCTGAAGCCGCTGGCCGCGCCAAGCCCCGCCGACGATGCGCATCAGGCTTTCTTCTTCGTCCGCGGGCGCCGCCGGGCGCCCGGACGCGGCCGCGTCCTGGGTTTCGCTTTCGCCCATTTCGAGGGATCGGGCCGGGTGCGGCGCTCGACCGCCACCGACGGCGTTTCGCTGTTGAAGAAATCCGCCGCCACTGCGAGCAGCGCCTTGAGCGGCACCTCGGCGACGGCGCCACGCGGCAGGCCGCCGAGCGTAAAGGGGCCGTAGGCGATGCGGATCAGGCGATTGACCTTAAGTCCGAGGGCCGCCAGCACGCGCCGGATCTCGCGGTTCTTGCCCTCCCTGAGCGCCATCCTGAGCCAGAGATTGCTGCCCGAGGCGCGCTCGACCTCGGCCGTGATCGGGCCGTAGCGCACGCCTGCGATCTCGAACCCCTCGGCGAGCCGCGTCAGCGCCCCGGCATCGATGCGGCCGTGCGCGCGCACGCGATAGCGGCGCACCCATCCGGTGGCCGGCAGCGACATCCAGCGCGCCAGCCCGCCGTCATTGGTGAGCAACAGCAGCCCCTCGCTCGCCAGGTCGAGACGCCCCACCGAAATCACCCGCGGCAGATGCCTGGGCAGGTGATCGAAGACCGTCGCCCGGCCTTCGGGATCGCGATGGCTGGTGATCAGCCCCGGCGGCTTGTGGTAGCGCCACAGGCGCGCCGACATGGCGGGCGCCACCGGCCGACCGTCCACCGTGATGCCGTCGAGGCCGCTAACCAGCACGGCCGGGCTCTCGAGCACGGCGCCGTCGAGCGCAACCCGGCCGGCGGCGATCATGCGTTCCACCTCACGCCGTGAGCCGATGCCGGCGCGTGCCAGCGCTTTGGCGATGCGCTCGCCCCGCTCCTCCTCGACCTTCGTTTCCGGTTCCGTTTCACTCATGGCGCGGACCATAGGCGCGCCGTGCCGCATCCGCAATGCCGCCGCCCCGGACTTGACCGGAGGTGTGTCGGCCTCGAGACTGCGGCCATGGCGGAGACGACGGACAGTCCGATGCGGATCGCGCTCGCCGAAGCGCGGGCGGCCGCCGGGCGCGGCGAGGTGCCGGTCGGCGCCGTGATCGTCGGAGGCGACGGCACGGTGCTCGCGCGCGCCGGCAATCGCGTGCTCGAGCTCACGGATCCGACGGCGCATGCGGAGCTTCTCGCGATTCGCAAGGCGACGGCGATGGTGGGCTCGGAACGGCTCGTCGAGGCGAGCCTCTATGTGACGCTGGAGCCCTGTGCGATGTGCGCCGCGGCGATCGCGCTTGCGCGTCTCAAACGGCTCTATTTCGGCGCCGAGGATGAAAAGGGCGGCGGCGTCGTTCACGGCGCCCGTATCTTCGCGCAGCCGACCTGCCACCATCGTCCCGAAATCTACGGCCATATCGGCGAGCGCGCGGCGGCGAAGCTCCTGCAAGACTTTTTCCGCGATCGGCGCTAATCTTCGGCCATGACCGTCGACAGCGATTTTCTCCTCCGCCTGCGCCACCTTCTCGAGCAGATCGAAGCCTGGCTGGTGCGCGATCTCCTGTCGCTCGCCACCTGGGGTCAACTCGCCTTTCTCGCCCTTGTTCTTCTCGCGACGCATTTTCTGAGCCGCGGCGCGGGACGCCTGTGCCGCAAGCTGGGCGAGGAGTTCCCCGCCACGGGCAGGCTGATCCCGATCATCGAGCCCCTGTTCTACCCGACCATCGCGCTGCTGCTCGTCTCGACGGCGCAGATTCTCGCCGGCGGCTTCGGCCTGCCCGCTTATCTGCTGCATATCACGGCGAGCCTGCTCGGCGCCTGGCTCGTCATTCGCCTCGCCGTGAATTTCCTGCGCTCGGC
>CAZAEP010000190.1:0-5054 GCA_964484045.1 uncultured Sphingomonadales bacterium | reverse complement strand
GTGCTCGACCCCGCGCTCCTGCGCCCCGGTCGTTTCGACCGTCAGGTGGTGGTCCCCAATCCGGATATCCTGGGTCGCGAGAAGATCCTGCAGGTGCACATGCGCAAGGTGCCGCTCGCTCCGGACGTCAAGCCGCGCATCATCGCCCGCGGCACGCCCGGCTTTTCGGGCGCCGACCTCGCCAATCTCGTCAACGAGGCGGCGCTGCTTGCGGCGCGCAAGGGCAAGCGTCTCGTGTCCATGCAGGAGTTCGAGGAGGCGAAAGACAAGGTCATGATGGGCGCCGAGCGCCGCTCGATGGTGATGACCGAAGAGGAAAAGCGGCTCACCGCCTATCACGAGGCGGGGCACGCTCTGGTGGCGCTGCACTGTCCGGCGTCCGATCCCATTCACAAGGCGACGATCATTCCGCGCGGGCGCGCGCTGGGCATGGTGATGCGCCTGCCCGAGCGCGACGAATACAGCCAGACGCGCCAGAAGATGCACGAGAACCTCGCCATCGCCATGGGCGGGCGGGTCGCGGAAGAGCTCATTTTCGGCCATGACAAGGTGACCTCGGGTGCGGCCAGCGATATCCAGTCGGCGACCCATCTGGCACGCGCCATGGTCACCAAATACGGCTTCTCCGAGAAGCTCGGGCCGCTCCTTTATGCGGAAAACGAGGAAGAGGTCTTTCTCGGCCACTCGGTGGCGCGGCAACAGAACGTGTCCGAGGCGACAGCCCAGGAGATCGATCGCGAGATCCGGCGTTTCGTCGAGGAGGCGCATGAGCGGGCGAAGAAGATCCTGAGCGAGAACATCGACGACCTGCACAAGATCGCGCAGGCGCTGCTCGAATACGAGACGCTTTCCGGCGACGAGATCCAGGCCCTGTTGCGCGGCGAGAAGATCGATCGCCCGGCGATGGACGAGGACGCCCCGCCGCCCACGGCTCCGGTGACGGGCGCCGTGCCCCGGGCCGGACGGAGCGGGCCGGGGGGCGGATTCGAACCGGAGCCGCAACCCCAGGGCTGAGCCGTGAAACATTCGGCAGGGGACCTCCCGAAAGGCACGGATTTCGTGCTCCTGCCCCTGGCGCCGGCACGCGACCTGCCCGCCGGCGCCATGCCGCTGGCGGGCGGGCCGCTTGCCTTTGCGCATCTGCGCGCCATCGCCATTTCCGAGGGTCGCCCCGTCGCGAGCCGGGAGATGCCGAGCTCCGAGATCGCCTCTTGGCTCGCGGCCCTGCCGCCGCCTGCGCGGGCGCGGGCGGAACGGCGTCTGGACGCGCTCCAGGCTCCGCGGCCGCCGGTCCCGCTTGCGGGCGGCAAGCGGACGCTCGGCTTCGCCCGACCCCTCGTCATGGGGATCCTCAATGTCACCCCCGACAGCTTCTCCGACGGCGGCCGCTTCGTCGATCCCGCGCGCGCCCTTGCCCAGGCGCAGGCGATGATCGCCGCGGGAGCCGACATCATCGATGTCGGCGGCGAATCGACGCGCCCCGGGGCCCGCCCGGTCTGGGAAGAGGAAGAGCGCGAACGCATCCTGCCGGTGATCGAAGCGCTCGCGGACGCGGCGGTACCGGTCTCGGTGGACACGCGGCACGCCCGGGTCATGGAGGCCGCACTCGATGCCGGAGCCGCGATGGTCAACGACGTCTCCGCCCTCACGCACGATCCGGACAGCCTCGCCGTCGTCGCCGCGCGCGACTGCCCGGTGGTCCTCATGCACGCGAGAGGGGAGCCGCAGAGGATGCAGGACAATCCCGCCTACGAGGACGTGCTGACCGAGGTCTTCGCCTATCTGGACGCACGCATCCGGGCCTGTGAGGCGGCGGGCATCGCGCGGGAACGTCTCATCGTCGACCCGGGCATCGGCTTCGGCAAGACGCTGCGCCACAATCTCACCCTTCTCAACGGGCTCGCCGCACTTCATGCGCTTGGCGCGCCCCTTCTCGTCGGCGTCTCGCGCAAACGTTTCATCGGCGCGCTGGCGCGGGAAGAGGTTCCCGCACGCCGCCTCGCGGGATCGCTCGCCGCAGCCCTTGCAGCGGTGGACAAAGGCGTGCAAATTCTCCGCGTTCATGATGTAGCGGAAACGGTGCAGGCCCTCGCCGTGCATCAGGGACTGATCGACGGGCTGCTGATGGATCGCGCCGCGGTGGCGGCCGCCACAAGGCCATGCTAAGGCCATGCTGATGACGCCGCGGCGAGAGGGGCCGCGGAAGACAATGATCGAGATCCTGTCATGACAAGACGATTTTTCGGTACCGACGGCATTCGCGGCCGCGTCAATCGGCAACCGATGACGGTCGAGACCGCGATGCGGGTCGGCATGGCGGCGGGCCGCATCTTTCGCCGCGGCGTTCACCGGCACCGGGTGGTGATCGGCAAGGATACGCGGCTCTCGGGTTACATGTTCGAGCCGGCGCTCACCGCCGGTTTCGTCGCCACCGGCATGGATGTCACCCTCCTCGGCCCCCTGCCGACGCCCGCGGTGGCCATGCTCACGCGGTCGCTGCGCGCCGATCTCGGGGTGATGATCTCGGCCTCGCACAATCCGCATCACGACAACGGCATCAAGCTCTTCGGGCCGGACGGCTACAAGCTCTCCGACCGCGTCGAGACGGAGATCGAGTCCCTGATGGAGAACGGCTTCGAGGACGGACTCGCCGCCCCCGCCGAGCTCGGGCGCGCCAACCGTCTCGGCGATGTCGCCGGCCGCTATATCGAATACGTCAAGGCGACGGTGCCCCCCGGCCTGACCCTCGACGGCCTCAAGGTGGTCATCGACTGTGCCAATGGCGCGGCCTACAAGGTGGCGCCGACGGTGCTGTGGGAGCTCGGCGCCGAGCTCGTCCAGATCGGCGTCGCGCCCGACGGCTTCAACATCAACGCCGGCTGCGGTTCGACGGCCCCCGAAAAGCTCGTCGCCACGGTCAGGGAGGCGCGCGCCGATATCGGCATCGCGCTCGACGGCGATGCGGACCGCGTGGTCTTCGTCGACGAGCAGGGCGATCTTGTCGACGGCGATCAGGTTCTCGCCCTGATCGCCGAAAAATGGCACCGCGAAGGACGGCTCGCAGGCGCCGGCGTGGTGGCCACGGTGATGTCCAATCTCGGCCTCGAGCGGCATCTCGCCGCGCTCGGTCTCACGCTCCATCGGACGCAGGTCGGCGACCGCTATGTGGTCGAGAAGATGCGCGCGGAAGGCTTCAATCTCGGCGGCGAGCAGTCCGGGCACATCGTCCTGTCCGATTTCACGACCACCGGCGACGGGCTCGTCACCGCGCTGCAGGTGCTCTCCTGCATCGCCGATGCCGAGGCTCCGGCGAGCGAGGTCCTGCGGCGCTTCACCCCCCTGCCACAGATCCTGAGGAACGTCCGCATCGCCGGCGCGGACGCCCTTGCCGACACACGCCTTCAGGCGGCGATCGCCGCCGCCGAGGCGCGCCTTGACGGTCGGGGCCGCATCCTCGTGCGCCCCTCGGGAACCGAGCCCGTGCTGCGCGTGATGGCGCAAGGCGACGACGAGGCGCTGATCGAAGCCATCGTCGACGAGATCTGCAGCTCGGTCGCGAGCGCGGCATGAGGCGACGGGGCCGCGTCCTGATCGTTGCCGGCTCCGATTCGAGCGGCGGGGCGGGGGCCGAGGCGGACATCAAGACGGTGACCGCTCTCGGCGGCTATGCGGCAACGGCACTGACCGCGGTGACGGTGCAGGACACGACCGGCATCCACGGCATCCACCCCGTTCCCCCCGCGGTCACCGCCGCCGGGATGCGGGCCGTCCTCGGCGATATCGGCGTCGACGCCATCAAGATCGGCATGCTCGGCGGACGGGATACCCTGGACGTCGTCTGCGATGTACTCGAGAGCGACGCCGCCGGTCTGCCGCTGATCGTCGACCCGGTGATGGTCGCGACCGGCGGCGCCGTGCTGCTCGACGCCGACGCCATCGAGGCCCTGTGCCGGCGTCTGCTGCCGCGGGCCACGCTCATCACCCCCAATGTGCCGGAACTCGAGATCCTGACCGGCCGGCGCGTCGGCGACGTGCATGCGCTGCTTGTCGCCGCCAAGGAGCTGCTCGCGCACGGTGCCGCGGCGGTGCTCGCCAAGGGCGGGCATCTTGCGGGCGACGAGATCGTCGACATCCTGCTCACCGAGGATGGCGAGGAGAGTGTCTTCACCGGCACCCGGCGCCACACCCGCCACACGCATGGGACCGGCTGCACGCTCGCCAGCGCCATCGCCACCGGCATCGCCCAGGGCATGTCGCTGATTGCGGCCGTCACCCGGGCCCGGCGCTATCTCGATCAGGCGATCGTCAGCGCGCCCGGCTTCGGACGCGGCCACGGGCCGCTCGATCACGGGCACCGCTTCCGGCTCTGATCCGCTCTCCGCCCGCCCCGCCGTCGTCGAGCGAGCTGGTTCAGCGTCTCGACGAGGATCGAGAAGAGAATCGCGAAATAGAGATAGCCGCGCGGGATATGGAAATGCAGCGCGTCGGCGACGAGGGCCACCCCGATCAGGAGCAGAAAGCTCAGCGCCAGCATCCTGGTCGTCGGATGGCGGCGAATGAACGCCGCTGTCGGCTCGGCAGCCCAGAGCATGACCGCCATGGCGCAGATGACGGCTGCGAACATGACGGGAAGCTCCCGCGTCATGCCCACCGCGGTGATCACCGAATCGAGGGAAAAGACGAGATCGAGGACCATGATCTGAAGCACCGCGACGCCGACGCCGACACCGCCGCCGGTCCGCTCCACGGCCTCGCCCTCGACTTCCTCGTGGATTTCACGCGTGCCCTTGTAGAGGAGAAAGAGGCCGCCCGCGCCCAGGATCAGGTCGCGCCAGGACAGGTCGAGACCCGCGATCGACAGGAGCGGGGCCCTGAGCCGAATGAGCCAGGACAGGAGCGCGAGCAGCGCGAGTCGCATCAGCAGGGCGCCGCCGAGGCCGATGCGCCGCGCGCGCCGGGCCTGCGCTCTCGGCAATCTGTCGGTGATCACCGAGAGAAAGACGAGATTGTCGATGCCGAGCACGATCTCGAGGAGCGAGAGCGTGAGAAAGCTG